>NZ_JBFUHX010000014.1:0-86467 GCF_056402175.1 Paenisporosarcina sp. P4_B8
TTCCTGTTCTTCTGGTAGTCTGTTGTCCTTTTCTTTAAAAGATCCAGACTGACGGAATTGTGTAATCCATCTATCTAATGCAGAAGCTGTTAGATCATATTCGCGGGCAATTTCTTGGCGGCTTTTTCCGTTTTCATATAGAGCTACCACTTGTTTCTTGAACTCTGTTGAAAACGTTCTTCTTTTTTGGGACATAGTAGATTCTCCTCAACTTGTTTTGTATTAGTCTACTTGCCCTTAATTTGATTGTCCAACTAAGTGTAGCCTATCCAAATGAATTTGTAAGTTTATTTTAAATCAAATAAGAGGAGGGAATAAAGTTGGTATATAATGCAAAAGTTCAGCGAGGAGTTATAGGGTTTTTATTTGCGATGATGATGGGTTTATTAATTTCAAATATTACAGGATTTAATTTTTCCAAAGGGTTATTATATTTTCAAATAGTAGTTCTTGTTTTTCTTTTTGTATCATTCTTTATTCGATATAAGTTTGAAATAAATGACGGTTATCTAACGTATCAACCATTTTTCTTAGCAATTCCTCTCTATAAAAAAGTAATATATCCCAATCAAATAATTAAGATAAAATTTAAACGATTAGGTTGGAGAAACAAAGGTGCTATTATACAAATCAAAAAGGGATTTAACATTCATGTTGTTTATTTCGAACCCGACAACGTATTTATAGATTTAATTAATTTTACAAATAAAAATTCTGTTTCAATCTTAAAAACAAAGGATTATCTGATTTTAGAAAAAATGAAATAACCTTATTCAACTAAAGGGTGCTTTAGTTCAATAAGAACCAAGAAAATAATCAAACTTTTTTATAAAAACTTTATATTAAAATTACAAGAAAGAATCCATTTTGTTAAATCTAAATGGATTCTTTTTATTATCTTAAATATTGAAGTTTTGTTCGAACTTTCGCTCATTCTTTATTTGAAAGTTACACTAATGAGTAAATAACAAAAAATTCTAGAATTTTTTTGAGAATAAACTGTAAGACTGTTCGTTGTACTTTATGAAAAAGCTTTTTCAATCACATAAGGAGCGAAGCAAATGAAAAGTTCATCGACCAACTTTATCACTCGGTTAAAAAAACAAAAAGAAGATGCACTCGAGTATATCATTGATGCCTATATGCCACTCGTGAAAACAATCGCTACAAAAATTTTACACAATATGAAGCGAGCAGATATTGATGAATGTATCAATGATGTTTTTCTAACGGTTTGGCAAAATGCTCATCAGTTTCATGGAGAAACATCAGACTTTAAAAAATGGATTGGCATGATTACGAAATACAAAGCAATCGATCGATATCGGCACGCTGAAAAACAAATCGAACATGAACAATCGGATACACCACTCGAACAAAAAGCAAGCTCCCTACAAACAGATTTATCCGTCTTGCAACGAGAAGAAAAAAATGAATTATTACTGGCAATCAGTCAACTAGAGGAAATTGACCGCGATATTTTTATGATGAAATATTATATGGAGCTACCAAACAGTGAAATTGCCGATGCACTCAGGCTAACGAAAGCTGCTGTTGATAACCGCCTATATCGAGGTAAGAAGATACTAGCTACAAACATGAGGCTAAAGGAGCGATTCATATGAGTATGAAAGAATGGATTGATTTAGATATCGATAAACTTGAGCTTCTAGAGGTGACAGATATTGAAAAAGCACAAGTTAAACAAAATGTACTTAATAAGCGTAAAAAATCACCAATCTGGCGTCATATTGCAGTCGCTGCAGTTATGATTGTTGGTGCCACTACGGCAACCGGTTTTGCGTTCCCGTCTTTTGCATCACAAATTCCGTTTATGGATAATGTCATTAGTTATTTTAATAACGAAGAGCAGCACTACAAAAATTTTGAGACCTTCTCTACTAATATTGATCTTGCGCAGACGAGTAATGGTGTTACAGTCATGATTGATAATGCGGTATATGACGGGACGAACGTCACTGTGTCGTTTGCGATTGAAACTAATCATGAATTTGGAAAAGAGATGCATATGAGTGCGCCAAATTGGTTTGATGCCGTCGGTGCAAGCAATAGTAGTGGTGGCGGAAGTCAAATTACAAAGATTAGTGATACACGCTATGTTGGCTTATCAACATTTACGCCACGCTTCAAAGATGATGTATCTCCAGAAACGGTGGAAGTCACTTGGACTCCACATGCCTTTTATGGTATGTCGAATGATTTAGAGGTTGAGGGAGATTGGTCGTTCGCCTTTTCATTAAAGCGTTTAGAGGGGGATATACAGCTCGTCAATGAAACGGTCCTGCACAAAGACGTGAGCTTCACGCTTCAATCTGTTGAATTTACAGATGTTTCAACCGTTATTTTGTATGAACAAGTGGTAACTGATGAACTGTTAAAAGAGTGGCCAAGTGTGTCACCTGTTTTCTATGTAACCGATGATCTCGGTCATGTGTACTTGAATGGGTCGGGTGGTTCAGGCATGTCACCTGATAATGGGAAAACATTTAACGGAACGACCGCACTTGGCGCTATCCAAGAAGGTGCTAGCCATCTCATCATTCAGCCTGTTGAAATTGCGAGTCTTATGTACGGAAAAGGTCATATCGAAATTGAGCTTGATCCGATTATCGTTGACTTAAAAAAATAATAGCGAAAGCCCCCGTAGAAATTCGGCTGTTGTCTAACATTTACAGTGGCCTTATTTTGCAATGAACGTCCACTATTAGAATCTGTTTTTGGTATAGAATATGCAGGAGGCTTATTAAACTAACGGTTGCTTTAGTTAAAGATCATAGGGCTGTTTAAACAGCCCTTTTCTTATTGAACTAACGGGGTAAGTTGTTTAACAATAATTGGAACTTTTCGTGAAAACTTAGAGTCATATTTAGAAAATGATTTAGGGGTGTTTGTAATATAAAACGTTTAAGTATAAGCTCAATAGTCCTTATATTTTTAGGATTATTTCTTCTTTTTACATTAAACTGGATAATAGACGATTATGTTGAACCTATTATACTTCTAGGAGCTATCTTTTTATTAATTGGGGCTATCTTTTGTTTTATTGCTTTCTCTAAAAGGGAAAAAGGAAGTATAAAATATATATCACTTACTTCTTTTTTTATTATTCTATTTTTAGTTACTTGGTTTGAACCATTCCAAGTTATTCGAATGATGACTTGGATTAAAAATATTATTTAACTACCATGAAAATATATTTCTTCATGAAAAGAAAAATGACAACACTTAAGAAGGCCATGCTCAATCGTTAAAAAAGAGGAGAGCGTACTTTAATAATTCTATGGATTGCGGTGGACACGGAGCAGGTTCACTGGTTAGGTTATTTAAGGCTTTCTACTTCAGCATGAGCCTTTTCCAAGTTCTCAGAGGCTATACCTAAGTGGTGATCCGCTTTTGCTCCTACTTCATCACTGGGATCATCCAAAAGTTCCACCATAGCCCAACCCCAATCAATATAGTTCTCAAGAGCCACTATTAGCATCTCATTCGCTTCTTGGTATTCCTTTGGAGGTGTTAACTCACTCATTACCTGCAAATTAATATTGGTTGTATGTGAAAAAGCCCTACATAATTCCTCCATATCGTCTAGTGAGGATGATGCTGATGCTGCAGATATTTTATTTAAATTTTCATGTATTAAATCATAGTTGTTTTCAAACTTACCCACATACTCCTGTTCTGTGATGGGTTCTGATTTTTCATTTTCACTGGACGTAACCTTTTCTGAACACCCTGTTATTAGCAAGCCACCAATCAACATTATCCCCATTGCTTTTCTCAATTCCCTATCCCCCTTTATTTTTTACTGTATTATTGTTTTCAGAATACTTCAATAATAATAAGTCATATTTATTTTTTAGGTTACACATTCATCGTTACAAATATTGAATCAGTGCTGTCTGCATTATTAATCAGTTTTTTCTCTGCTTTTAATCACTTTCAGTCCATGTTTTAAGGAGCGTTTCATGTTTGCGTACAGCAGAACAAAACCATTTAGGGAAAGAAGTAAAGTCTGGAGTTATCGAACGCAAAGAATCTGGTTTGCCCATTCGATATTTAAGAACAATCGGACAATGGCAAGCCAAACCATCTTAAAATCCAAGCATATAATAGAGATGGGACTATTCATTGGAAAGATGGTATTTGTGATGAAGGCTTATTTCGAGGAAGAACAAATAAGTACAACTAACGGGGTTAGTGAATAATACTACTTTGAATGGATTATGTCGCGAAAATTTAAGCCTATTACAAAAGAAAAAAGCCTTGAGGTTTTTAATTACCAAAAGGCTTTTTGGATTTTAGTAAAGGGTAGGAGTAGGATAACAGGCAACAGCATCTATAAATCTTGGGTCAATTCCGTAGAATTGCCAGAAGGAACCGTTCCATCTATATCCAGATACTTCACCATATTCCACGCGAGTTGGGTAAAACCAGAATTGGTCCCCATTTATAAGCCATACATAAGTGTTCTGATATACACAATCAATTATATAGGATACAGAAGGTTTTGTTGGTATGAGAGGTGGGGGAGGGGAAGTTGGTGCCATTGTTCCCTCGGGCTGGAAAAATCCCATGTTATTTCACTCCTTTAAGTTAGGGTCTCATATTATATGTAGAAAAGAAGTAAAAGGATTATTTAACTGGACTATCAAAAACTAAACATTGTGAAGTAATGTACTTAAACTCCCATGAAAATTAAAATCAAAAAAAAGCAAATTAAAGTAGACCCAGAAAACACTTTTTAAAAAAAGGCTGAGCCTTGTAAGATTTATTATTAATCTAATCTGTCAGATAATCAAAAATCCTCCCTAAAGTAAAAAGTATAGGATGATTGGCTAGTGCAACAACCTGAGTAGGATTAATCTTCCATGAGTGCTACCCATAAAGGGCGAGACATTCAGTGGTTCATCGTCCTTCCTCATCCAGCCGTAGTAATCCTTTTGGAGGCTCTGTGAAAGTATAGTAGACGTTACGTAAAAACCCCACGTAACGGGATCATCCGATCCAGTGACGTGGGGTTTAAGATTTACACTATTTGACTTGGCGATCGATTTTGATTTGATTCCATACAGCTATACTGACGATTTCCGAAACATCTTGCAGTTTTTCTTTGCTGATTTTATCTATTGTATCTTGTGGCTTGTGGTACCAAGGCTCAGCGGGATTGTGGATGAATAGGGCAGCGGGAATGCCTGCATTTGAAAAGGGTACATGGTCGCTGCTGTCACCTTGATTGTAAGGTGTTGGTTCACCGTTTAGCTGTGTGCTTGCATCCTGGGCGAGATCAGTCACAAGGTTAGGCTTATTATCGACCGTTTGCAAGATTAATTCCCCGGCATCTTTGCTTCCGACCATGTCCAAATTGAAGTTTGCCACGATTCGGCTGATTTCATTTTTCGGTAACTGTTTGACATAATGATTGGATCCAAGTAATCCAAGCTCTTCCGCACCGAACGTGATAAATCGAATTTCTGTGTCGGTTGGAATGGTTTTCAAGACACGTGCAAGTTCAAGTGTCATGGCAGTTCCTGATGCATCGTCATTAGCACCCGGCGCACTTGCAACTGAATCGTGATGAGCACCGATGACCAATATATCATGAGATTCTTTGTTGGAAACGTTGGGCTTTTTTGTCGCAATGACATTGTGCGATGTATTTTGAGCGGATTTAGCACCTTCAATGTTCAATGAGACAACAGCACGCGGGTTTTTGTTGAGATGAATCAATATCGCTTCTCCTTCTGTCTGGGTCAACAGCACAGACGGAACATAAGCCTTATTTGGTTCACCTAAACTTCCCATGATGGTTCCTGGTGCATTGTTGTAAAATATGACCCCGGCAGCACCTTTCGCAGCCACATTCAACATTTTCTCCTTGAAGCTGATGACGCCACGTTGCAGGAGTACTATTTTTCCAGTAAGATCCAATTGTGCGATGTCGTTTTTCTGACCAAGTCCAGCGAAGATAACTTCCGCGGTAGCTTTTCCACTAACCGAATATTCTAAAGCCTGTGGATCCAATTTTTTCGAAAATCGCTCGACATCCAACCCGATGGAATTAGGGGCTGTATAGTCATTGAAAGTGAATGCTTGAACTTCGGCTTTATACCCGTAAGCTTCGAATTGCTTTTTGATATAAGCAACTGCAGCATCTTCTTGCTGGGTCCCAGCTACCCTAGGTGTTTTGGATAAAAATTTAATATTGTTATACATGTTATCTGCATCAAGAGACTGCAGTATTTTTGTTTCAAGATTGGTTTCTTTTTCATTCTGGGTAGAAGTGTAATGAGTTGCGAAAGTGGCGATAGGAGCTATGACACTTAGGCAAAGAATAGCTGCAATCGCAAATTTATAAAATTTATTTTTCATTTTGTTCCTCCATCATGTTAGTTCCATTAGGATGAACAAAAATGAGAATTTTACTAATAAAATTTTTTTAATCTTCCTCTACAGGATTTTCTTTTAACCACTCCGTACCAAAATCAACTAGCTGTTTCATTTGAATGATGCGACAGTCGGCTTGACCTAATTTTCCAACATGATAGGCATCGGGATGTTCTTTCTCAAATGCTTCTCCAAGGTCTGGGAAACGATCCGAGTCTACATCAAGTGTTTGGTACTCAATCCACTGACGCTCACCATCCACCAGCATCGCTGCACCCTGATTCATGTAAGTCTTCTTTTCAATTAAATTCTCCGATAGGTGCAAAGCCGTGCACGAATCATATCCGACACCAATTAACAGGATTTTAACATTTTCATTCAAAAAAGAACCGAGTGGGGAAGTCATTCCAAATGAATCCTCAAGTGGATGTTCCATCATCCATTTTTCAGCATCCTTGCCCCAGGCCATAAAGCTGTGAACAGGGTGGTAGCTGCGAATGGTTTTAGGATGACGATGAAAGCATTCCGCTATTTTGCCCATCCCACGTAGTGGGGTCAAATGTGGATCGTAAGCTGGAGTATGTTCTCGGATAGGCGCATGCCATTCTTTTGGAACTGGCGGCAGCATCCAATAGGAAGGCTCTGAGTTCTCGGCAGATTGGGCTGGCATGATAATGGTCCCTTTTTCCGTGATTGTTTCCATCAATACGTCGATAACAGCTTTTGCGCCACCGGCAATCCAACCCATTGATTTGATGGATGAATGAACCATAATGGCGTCTCCTGCTTTGATGCCAAGTGTCTGCAATTGTTGTTTCAATGTTTCAACTGATTGGAAAGATGTAGTTTCTTGTACAAGATCAAATTCACTCATGTTGGCGGCCTCCGAAATCTTTAATAACTTAATCATATAAGAGTAGAGATAACATTAACAATCGGAATATTTTTTTGAATGAATGAAATGGAACTTTATGTATGTTACTATAATTAGGGAATAAATGTAAATAATTGGAGGTGTTGAATTTGTTCAACCTGTTTTTAATGATTCATATTGCAGCTGGATGCATTTGTTTGATTACTGGTTTGCTGGCTGGTATTTCTAAAAAGAGAAAAGGCAGACATACAATCAGTGGAGAGATTTATCATGGATTTTTCGTGTTGGTATTTATCACTACTGTCGTGATGTCTATTATGCACTGGAAAGAAAGTGCCTATCTCTTTTATATCGGAATATTTTCATACGGTCTTGCATTGCTTGGCTATATATCTGCAAAAATCAGATGGGAAAACTGGCTGCGTATCCATATCGGCGGGATGTTGGGATCTTACATAGGGATATTCACAGCCACACTTGTTGTAAACATTCATCGAATACCACTTCTTAACGAATTGCCTGTGCTTATCTTCTGGTTCTTGCCAACCATCATCGGAACACCAATTATATTTAAAATCGGTAAGAAATATCGTCCCGTAAAAAGAGAAAGAAAAACCATTCTGGAATAAACCAGAACGGCTAAAATTGTTATTCGATTTCCGATACTTTCACAATCGCTTTCCCAAGGTTTGCTCCCTTGAAAAGATCGAGAAATGCGTCAATCGTATGATCGAAACCTTCCGTAAGCGTTTCCTCGTATTTCAGTTTGCCTTCTTTGAGCCAAGTTGCCAATTCTTTTGCGCCTTCTCCAAAACGAGAAGAGTAATTGCCAACAGTGAAGCCTTGCATCAATGAGCTCGTCTTGATTAAGTATCCTTGAACACGAGGTCCAACGTCCGCTTGTTCGTTATTATAAGAAGAAATTGCGCCACATACAGGAATACGCGCAAAATTATTCAAAAGAGGGAAGATAGCATCTGAAATTTCCCCACCCACGTTTTCGAAGTAAACATCAATTCCATTTGGACAAGCTTCGCGTAACGCTTGAGCAACATCCTGAGTTTTATAATTTATTGCCGCATCAAAACCCAGTTCCTCGACCAAAAACTTCACTTTCTCATCAGACCCAGCAATTCCAACGACACGCGTGCCTTTAATTTTCCCAATTTGTCCCACGATGGACCCTACAGCACCTGCAGCTCCTGACACAACCACCGTTTCATTTTCTTTAGGTTTCCCTATATCCAGTAAGCCAAAGTAAGCTGTCAAACCAGTCATGCCCAGCACACTCAAATAAGCAGTGGCAGGCGCAATACGGTGATCAATTTTACGGACGGCACTTTCTTTTACCACACTATATTCTTGCCATGGCAATGATCCGAGAACGACATCGCCTTTTTCGAAAAGTGAGGACATCGATTGAACGACTTGTCCTATGATTCCGCTTGATATCATTTCATTCAACTCAAACGGTGGAATATAGGATTTCGCATCATTCATCCGACCACGTAAATATGGATCCACTGAAATGTAAACAGTTTTTACTACTACTTCACCTTCAGACGCACTGTCAATGGATGCAGTGACAATTTCGAAATTCTCTTTAGTTGGTGTCTCCGTTGGTCGATTGATTAATTTTATTTGTTTTTGCATTATCTTACCTCCATTTTATATTTTCTTGTATGTAGTAATGTACCTTACATTGGAGGTTTCTACATGAAAAGAGCCCTCAACTAAGGTCAAGGACTCAAATTAATTTTATTTTGTTACTACAATTTCTTTTTTCTCATCATTTTGCCACGTGATACTTGCTTCAAGTAACGTGTAATTATCTTCAATGCCAAAAGCGCTAACAATTTGGTCAATAATTACTTCTTCAGACATGTTTTCTTTTAATCGCATTTTTTCCAATAAAGGCTCTAATTTTGCCATGGCTTCCTTACCAGTGACCTCACTACTACCATCTGCTACATTTTTGTATTCCACGTCGGTAGAGTCTTTTTCTTCCTCATAATTTACATCAAGCGCTTCTGGTTGGTCAGGATAATCTACTTCCAGTTCAAACTTCCTAAATTCAAATGATTCACCGGTATCTGCTGGATTATCACCTGGAGCATTATCCTCGATATCATTTGCTGTATTGTTATTGGTCACATCTTTTGTAATCTCGTCCTTATCTCCACAAGCCCCAAGGAAGAGGGCAGAAGAGAGCAATAAACTCGCAACAATCAATGTCTTTTTCGATTTCATGTATATCATCCTTTCGATATAATTCTTTGTAGTTGGTATATCCCAAAATTCTCTAAATATCCGTTTTTGCTATGCACAAATTTTTATTAGAAGAGGAAGTAAATTGAGAATGTGGATGAATGAAACTTTTAATCATCATTCTTCGTAAATGTTGATAAAGGGAGTGGATGATATGACGATGGATCAAGTGAAACAAGATTTACAAACAACATTTGAACAAGTAAAGAACGCAGTTGGATGGACTGTCGATAAACGAATTACGTTATCGATAGCAAATTACTATGTCACGACAGGTAAAACGTTTGACGGCAAACGCTTCTTGGCAACCTCGGACGCAATCAAACAAAAAACGGGTTGGACATCTCCACTTCGCTCACACATTCACTACATGATGGTTGCATTCTTGGCGAAGGAAGATGAAGATCCTGCCATTTCAATTGATAACTTATTGACGAAGCAAGGAAAATTAAAATCAGCAGGGTTCAAAAACAATGTATACAGTTATTTAGCAGCACTTTTGATGAGCGATGATGCGACTCTACAAGGACTACATGCGGAACAAGCAAAACACTTATATGATGCGATGAAATCACATCACCCATTCCTGACGCAGCCTGATGATGTGCCGTATGCAGTCATGCTTGGGAAATTGCCAGGCGATTCGAAAGAACGAGCAGCCACTATGAATCGCTATTACACGGAACTTAGACCACAAGGTTTTTATATGGGGAATGAACTTCAATGGATGTCGCAAATTCTTACATACAAGAGTTCGGGCTATCAAGCTAATCTGGTTGGGCAAGCTGTGCATATACGAGATCAGCTGAAAAGTGCCGGAATCAAAGTGAAATCCATGCACTATGTCATGATCGGATTTTTGGCTGCATTGGAAATTAAAGATGTAGAATTGCAACATGTCATTGATACGTACCGTCAACTGGAAACAATGAAGCTTTTCAATTGGTACAAAGATATGATTTTACCTATCGCAGTCCAACTCGAAACGAAACACATTATCGATAATGAAGGAACAACCTCAGTCAGTTTTGCCACTACCATTGAACTAATGTTGCAAGCGCAACAAGCCGCCATGATTGCTACGATGGCAGCAACGAATGCGGCAGTCGCGTCAAGTGTTGGAGGTGAATGATAGAATAATGAAGAATGTATATATATCAACCTCAGGAGGTGTATCTTTTGAAAAAAACCGGACTTTGGATTAATGGAGATTGGCGCGAAGCAAGTGAAACATATGATTTGAAAGCTCCCTATGATGGAAAATTACTTGCAAAAGTGGCAAAAGGATCACCAGAAGATGTGAAAGTAGCAATTGCTGGTGCCGAACAGGCTTTTCATTCCTTCAAAAAATGGACGGCATATGATCGGGCAGAAATTTTATATAAAGTGGTCAACATTATGCGAGAGCGTAAAGAAGAACTCGCGATGACATTGGCACAAGAAGCGGGAAAACCGTTGAAAACGGCACGTGGTGAAGTAGATCGCACGATTGCGACCTATCAATTTGCTGCAGAAGAAGCGAAGCAGTACCGTGGGGAAACCATTCCGATGGATGCTGCCCCTGGAGGTGCGAACCGAATCGGATGGACAAAAAAAGAGGCTATTGGCGTTGTCTCAGCCATCACGCCCTTTAATTTCCCATTCAATTTAGTGGCGCATAAACTGGGACCTGCTTTTGCAGTTGGAAATACGGTAGTCTTAAAGCCGGCAACACAAACGCCATTGAGTGCATTGGTTATGGCTGATATTTTTAAGGAAGCTGGTTTGCCGGATGGTGCCCTTCAAATTATAACAGGGAGCGGGAGTGATTTAAGCGACTCACTCATTACACATCCAGCGGTCAAAAAAGTGACATTTACCGGAAGTGTTCCTGTCGGATTGAAAATTAAAGAAAAAGTAGGTCTACGCAAAATTACGCTCGAGTTGGGTTCAAACGCAGCCTTGATTGTGGAGCCAAGTGTGCCAATCGAAAAAATTGTTAAACGTTGTGCGGAAGGGGCATTCAGCTTTTCAGGACAAGTATGTATTTCTTTACAACGCATTTACGTAAACCGCGAAGTGTATGATGAATTCGTGCAAGGATTCGTGGAAGAAACGAAAAAATTAATAGTGGGTGATCCACTGGATGAACAAACCGATATCGGTTCCATGATCCATCCGGACGAAGTAAAACGCATCGTCGGCTGGATTGAAGAAGCCAAATCGCAAGGAGCAACTGTGGCCACAGGTGGCGAATTTACAGAGCGTCAGTTGCATCCAACTATTTTAACAGGTGCTAAAGAAGACATGAAAATTGTATGCGAGGAAGTCTTTGCACCCATTGTTTCCGTCATTCCTTACGATACACTGGATGAAGCAATTGAGTGGGTGAATGCTTCACAATTTGGATTGAATGCAGCAATTTACACCAATGTCTTAACGGATGCTATGAAGGCTGCAGACGAAATTGAAGCGGGAGCCGTCATCATAAACGACATTCCTACTTTCCGTACAGACAACATGCCGTATGGTGGCATCAAGATGAGTGGATATGGCCGTGAAGGTATTAAATTTGCCGTCGATGAAATGACCGAACTGAAATTTATTACGATGAAAACCGTATTTTAGAAGTGACGAAGCAACCCAATTGTAAAGCTCAATTGGGTTGCTTTTTTTCTGACCACTCGCTGTGGGTTTTCGTCCATTCAAAATGGTTTTTTGTCCACTCAATCTCAGTTTCTGACCATTCGCTATGGAATGGACACGATTCTTCTTCAGAAAGACACATCACCATTCCTGTTTTATTAAAGAAGAAGGAGTAACGGGAAAAAAAGAGAATTAGTTAAATTAAACTTGAATGATTGAATGTAGTTATTTATCGGTGTTACTAATTAGAGCGAGGTGAAAGAAAGATGAATAGTTTAATCGCAACACTGTTTTTATTGTTCGGGTGTCTTATATTGACGTTGACTTATTTTAATAATTTTATGGAACCAAGTGGTATTCGATGGTTGGCAGTAGGATTAATTGCAACAGGTATTTCAATTTTTGCAAACGAGCTCATTAAAATAAATGCTGAACAAGATGCACAAAGGATAGCTGGAAAGTAGACAAAGATGCCAGTGATAACATTTATTCGTTTAATAATTGTTGATATTTTTATTTCCAGAAGCCCGAGCAACCAATCGAAATAACCAAATCCAATAAACAGGAATCGAGCAATGAAATCACATCCTGAGAAAGAAATTCTATATTAAAACAACGATTTAACTTTGCTGTACTGATCGTCAAAACTGTAATTTCCAATTACGTAAAAGTGAATTTTTATTTCACTTCAGCCACAAAGGTGTAGGAAACTTCACCGTTATTCCATTTTGCTAACACTTCATATATATATTGACCTTTACTTGCAGGAACCGTTATTTGATTTTCTTTCAAAGTAATTTCTTTTTCTCTTCCATCCTTATTCCATAAGTAAACATATAGTTCGGGATTTTCTTCAATATCAATCGTCACTTTTTGATTCTGTTCTAAAGCAATGGCTTTGAAATCTTCAGCGATTTGGTATGGGGAAGCGGAGTCAGTTTGGACAACCTGAGTTTCAGAACCTTGTTTTCTTTCCCATTTATAACCTCCAACTACCATTTCATGTTGTGCATTATTAACTCTAACGACTCCAGAAATAGATGGAGGAAATTCATTTTCATTTACCTTAACTTCTTTTCCTGCGGTAACCGTATCGTTCGAACATCCAGTAATCCAAAGCGAAGTAAATAATAAAATGGCAATTAACAAAGGTTTCATTTTCAAATTTCTTCCTCCTTTATATAACTTTGACGAGTAAGGAAACATAAGTGTTTCACTTTCCTAAGGAAGGTGAAAAAATTTAATCGGCAACACACGAGTTTTATTCTGCCTCAACTAGTATTTATTCCGTTTCACCCAACTCTCTCCTAAAAAAAAGACCACATGCGAACCCGCATGTGGTCCAAACTAGTTTTATACGATTTCCACTGCTTTCGATGCAGCAATCAACTCTCTGACACTATCAAGATTTCCTTCATGCAATGCATCAACTATACGGCTTCCCACAATGACGCCGTCTGACAGTTTACCCATTTCTCGAACCTGCTCAGGCGTGGAAATCCCGAAGCCTGCAATGACTGGAACTGGGCTCACTTCTTTAAGCTTCGCCAAATGTTCTCCGACTTTCATAGCAAACTCTGCGCGTGCACCCGTAATGCCCGTCACCGTAACGGCGTACAGAAATCCTTCTGAAGCTTTTGCAATTCGCTCAATACGCTCGGGGGGGCTTGTTAAACTGACCAATTGAATGAGAGCCAAATCGTGTTTTGAGAACTCATCCTTCACCATCCCACTTTCTTCAAGTGGCAAATCTGGAACAATCAATCCACTCACGCCGATATTTGCACAATCCTTAGCGAATGCCTCTATGCCATAACGGAACACCGGATTCAAATATGTCATTAGGACAATCGGAATGGTAACTTCACTACGAACTCGTTCGATTTCTTCCAAAACACCACGCAAGGTCACACCTTCAGCCAACGCACGTTTCCCAGCCTCTTGAATGGTCGGTCCATCTGCAACGGGATCTGAAAAAGGAATTCCTAGTTCTACCGCAGTAGCACCAGCCTCTTGAAGAAACAGTAATTGCTCACGGAGTTTTGATAACCCTCCGTCACCGGCCATGATATAAGGAATGAATGCTTTTCCACCTGTTTCGACTTGTTGTTCTATGGCAGTTTGCAACTTCAGTTTAGTCATTCGTTCCACCTCCAAGCGCATCACGCACTGTGACAACATCTTTATCTCCACGACCAGATAAACAAATCACGACAATTTCATCTTTGTCCAAATCAGCAGCCAGTTCAGCGGCAAAATGAATCGCATGAGCTGATTCGAGAGCGGGGAGGATGCCCTCCGTACGAGCTAACAATTGAACACCCGCCAAAGCCTGTTCGTCCGTTACTGATGTGTATTCAACACGACCATTTTCATGTAAGTAGCTATGCTCGGGTCCTATTCCGGGATAATCGAGACCTGCTGAAATGGAGTGTGCTTCCTGAATCTGACCCGCATCATCCTGCAGTAAATACATAAGTGCTCCGTGCAAAACTCCTACAGAACCTTTCGTCAAGGTGGCGGCGTGCTTATCGGTATCTAGTCCTGCACCAGCAGCTTCGACGCCGAATAATTTCACGCCTTTGTCTTCTATGAAGGGATAAAACATTCCCATGGCATTACTGCCACCACCAATACAAGCAACAATCGCATCTGGCAGACGGCCTTCTTTTTCAACGATTTGCTTACGCGTTTCATCCCCAATAACACGCTGGAAATCACGCACAATTTTAGGGAAGGGGTGTGGTCCTAAAACCGAACCCATAATGTAATGAGTATCCTCGACATTCGTCACCCAGTAACGCAGCGCTTCATTAACTGCATCCTTCAACGTTCGACTGCCTTGGGTAACGGAAATAACTTTCGCACCAAGCAGCTCCATGCGGAATACATTCAGTTGCTGACGACGGACGTCTTCTTCTCCCATGAAAATCACACACTCTAAATCCAGCAGTGCACAAACCGTTGCAGTTGCCACACCATGCTGGCCAGCGCCTGTTTCAGCAACGACTTTTCTTTTACCCATGCGGACCGCAAGAAGTGCCTGCCCGATTGTGTTGTTGATTTTGTGCGCGCCTGTATGATTGAGATCTTCACGTTTCAAGTAGATTTTGGCGCCGCCCATTTTTTTCGTTAAGCGTTCAGCAAAGTAAAGGGGATTTTCCCTTCCCACATAATCTTTCAAGTAGTAGCGGAATTCGTCAAGAAAAGCTTCGTCCTTGATAGCTAAGTCGTAAGCTTCCTCGAGCTCTATCACGGCTTGCATTAATGTCTCGGGGACGAATCGACCGCCAAATCTGCCAAAATGACCGGTAGTGTTTGGTTGGTTGTAGGTAGTTTGCATGCTCATCTCTCCTCACCTCGAACTGCACGGATAAACGTGCGGATTTTTACTGCATCTTTCCGTTCCTCCGTCTCGACTCCACTGGATACGTCCACCATAAAAGGATTGACGGTTTTAATTGCTTCTCTTACGTTTCTTTCATTCAGACCGCCGGCTAATATGACTTTCTCAAGTGGAATATTAGCTTTTTCAAGGAGTTTCCAGTCAAATGACTGACCTGATCCTCCGCGAAACTCCACGCCTGGTGCATCAAACAAGAAATAATCGACTTCATATTGCGAAACCTTTCGCACATCCTCAAAACTTTTTATCGATAACGCTTTAATGGTAGGAAGGAATATTTGTCGAACATATTCGGGTGCTTCATCACCATGCAGTTGAACCATATCCAATGATACTTCTCCTGCGATACGATTCACTTCATCCGGTGTTTCATTGACGAATACACCAATTTTCAACACATCATTTGGAACTGCACTAGCAAGTTTCTTGGCGGTTTCAACCGTTAGCTGGCGTCGACTAGGTGCGAATACAAAACCAACAGCGTCTGCTCCAGAATCAACAGCGATTTTTACATCTTCCAGTTCCATCAATCCGCAAATTTTGACTTTTGTCATCACAATTCACCACGTTTCACGTGAAACGAACGCAATATTTCGTCAATATTTTCACTACGCATTAACGTTTCTCCAACCAGCACGCCTTGCGCTCCAGCATCCGCAACTAAAACAGCATCTGAGATGTTGCCAATCCCACTTTCACTAATCAATACGCGTTGTTCATGAAAAGGGAAGTGAGCGGCAATTTGCGATGTGTTTGCTAAATCTACTTCGAACGTTTTGAGATTACGATTATTTACGCCGATTATTTTTGCATTAATCGCCAACGCTCTCTGCAATTCTTCGACATCATGAACTTCAACCAAAACTTCCAAATCCAACTTACTAGCATAGTCAAATAGCTTGTGAAGATTTTGTTGATCGAGCGCAGCGACAATTAGCAGAATGATAGATGCGCCAGCACGTTTTGCCTCTTCAATCTGCAAAGGGTGAATGATAAAGTCCTTGCAGAGGACGGGAAGATTGACGGCTGATGATACTGCATGTAAATCATCCATCGAGCCTTTGAAAAATTGTTGATCAGTCAATACAGAAATCGCAGCTGCGCCTGCCTTTTCATAAGCGAGTGCCTGCTGTACGGGATCGACATTACCATCAATCAAACCTTTCGAAGGGGAGGCGCGTTTAATTTCAGAGATGACCTGTAAGTGCTGCGTGTTATATAAAGTCTCAAATAAAGAAGGCTTGTCAGTATGTGTTTTAGAAAATTCAAATGGTCTTTCTTGTTCCAATAACTCTTTCACTTCTAGTTTTTTCACTTCTAAAATCTGCTCTAAAATCGTCATGCGTTCACCTCCAAATGGCTTCGATTTTGACTATAAGTGACGACTGATTCCAAAACACTGAGCGCACTACCTGTTTCAATGCTCTTTCGTGCCTGGTGAACGCCTTCTTGAATGGTTGAAACGATGTCTGCCGCAAACAAACCGATTCCCGCATTCAACAATACGGTATCCATATAAGGCGAAGATTCACCTCGTAACACGCTTTTTAAAATGGCTGCGTTATCCTTGGCGTCCCCACCGCGAATCGCTTCAAGTGGAGCAAATGACAAGCCAACTTCTTCGGCATTCAATGTAAAAGGGATGTAGTCGCCGTTTTTCATAAGTACGAGGTGGTTGTCTCCGGATAAAGAAGCTTCATCCATTCTATCGGCACCACTCAAGACGATTGCTCTTTTTCGGCCCAGACGATATAGGGCTGCTGCGATATCCATCAATTTATCCTGGCGATATACGCCGACCATTTGGGATGTTAATGCCACGGGATTGGTTAAAGGGCCAATCATATTGAAAATCGTCGGTTTTCCCAGAGACTTACGAATGGATTGAATCCGTTTCATTTTCGGATGGACATATGGGGCGAATAAGAAAGCGATATTCGTTTGATTTAATAAGTCTTCCACTTCGCGTGGTTGGAAGTCCAAAGCAATGCCGAGCTCTTCGAGTACATCCGCACTGCCCGTTCTGCTCGAAATGCTGCGGTTCCCGTGCTTGGCGATTTTCAATCCTGCTCCCGCCAAGACAAAGGCAGAAGTGGTGCTGATATTAAAACTGTGGGAACCATCGCCTCCAGTTCCGCAATTATCGAATACATGGGGGGAGGTAACAGGAATCTGTGTAGCATTTTCACGTAACACTTCAACAAGTGCAGCTATTTCTTCGGTAGTTTCGCCTTTTTTTGATAGGGCACTTAAAAAATTCGCGATATCCACGCCTGCAATATCTTCTGAAAACATGGCGTTCGTTGCTTCTCTCATCTCACTGTACGTCAGTGACGTTCCACTACGTACACTCTCTGTAAATCTTCTCATCTCAATCTCTCCTCTGACTAAATCTCTACTGGCCGAGCTATATCTGTTAAAAAGGCTTGAAGGATTTTATCCCCATCACGCGTTCCAATTGATTCTGGATGGAACTGCAAGCCATAAAGCGGGTAATCCATATGTTGAATTGCCATAATACTTTGATCGTCCATAGAAATGGCTGTTGTTTTAAAACATGAAGGCAAATCCTCCAAGACGAGCGAATGGTAGCGCATGACGGGTAAGGGTTGCGGCAGGTAGGCAAACATTCCTGCATGTGAATGCCGAATGGCAGATACTTTTCCATGCATGACCAGTGTTGCCTGTTTGATTTTGCCACCAAATGCCACTCCAAGAAGTTGGTGACCCAAGCACACCCCGAGCATTGGGATGGTTTGATGAAATTCATTGATGATTGATAAAGAGTGCAACTTGTCATTTGGTGACCCAGGACCGGGCGATAGCACGATTGCTTTTGGGTTCAACTGACGGATTTCATCTATCGAAATTTCATCATATCTGACAACTTTTACTTCTTCACCGAGCATCGATAAGCTTTGATACAAGTTGTACGTAAACGAATCGTAGTGGTCTAGCAGCAAAATCATGACAGCACCTCCAATAACGACTTCGCTTTGTGCAACGTCTCTTCGAATTCTGCTAGTGGATTGGAATCATAGACAATGCCTGCACCTGCCTGGACATAAGCGGTTTGATTTTTGATGACCAATGTTCGAATGGCTAACGCGATATCGATATTGCCATTAAAACTGATGTAACCAACTGCTCCTGCATATACGCCTCGTCTTACATTTTCCAACTCTTGAATGATTTGCATGGCACGAATTTTCGGTGCGCCAGATACCGTTCCTGCAGGTAAACAAGAGATTAGTGCATCAAGAGGATGCTGATCATTACGCAACGTGCCAGCCACTTCGGAAACGATGTGCATGACGTGCTGGTATTTTTCAATGTTCATGTATTTCGTTAGATGGACGCTGCCCACTTCGGTAATACGACCCAAATCATTCCTTCCCAAGTCCACCAGCATCCGGTGTTCGGCAAGTTCTTTCGGATCGTCGAGCAATTCTTTTTCAAGTTGTGCATCTTCTTCAGGTGTGTGACCTCGTCGTCTAGTTCCAGCAATCGGATTTGTCGTCACCCGATTACCTTGAATGCTCATCAAACTTTCTGGAGATGCCCCGAGCACTACATGTTCATCAAAATCTACGTAAAACATATAGGGGGAAGGATTGTCTTTCCGTAATTTCCGGTAAAGCATGAAAGGGTCACCTGTATACGTTGCCTGCAATCGTTGAGATAACACAATTTGAAAAATTTCTCCCGCCCGGATACATTCTTTTGCGCGCACTACGTTATCGATAAACGCTTGTTTGCTCACATTGGTTGTGAATGGAAGGGTAGATTGTATACATTCTTCTTCACATTCCTTTACTGCCAGTTGGTGTACAACATCATTGATAAGAGAAGGGGTTGTGCCGTTATGCAAAATGGTGACATCTTGTTTTTGATGGTCATATACAACGACGGTTTCATAAACGAGCAAATGGATATCGGGCATATCACGTTCGTTAGGGAGGGCTGGCCCAATGTCTTCATAGTGTGCGATGACGTCGTAGCCAATGTAGCCAACTGCACCACCATTGAAAGGGAATTCCAGATCATCGTCAACAATGGGAAGTAACGTTTTCAATAATTCGATAGGCTTTCCGCAATGCACGGTGATTTCACCTGTTAGAAGTGAATGCTCTATCAAATCGTTGGCTGAACCACGAAATTCTTTCACTGGATTTGCGCCGATGAAGGAATAGCGACCCGATGCTTCATATTTCAAAGAACTTTCCAGCAGGAATTTCCGCGTTCCCTGTAACCTTTTGAAAATAGCGATGGGCGATAAAGTGTCCCCGTTGATGGTAATTCGTGCTGTTTTTACTGAATGTGTTTGCATGTAAACCTCTCCTCTGCTCAGCTCATTTGCACCCGGAAAACAAAAAAATCCCCTGTACATGAACAGAAGAGTTCATGTACAGAGGACGGAATGACCGCGGTGCCACCTCAAATTAAAAGCCAATAATGGCTTTCGCTTTAGGACCTGTAACGTAGATCACACGTTTTCCCGTACTGACATTCTGGGAAACTCTCCAAAGACCATTCACATCAAGTTGCCTATCAGCTTCCACCAGCCGCTGACTCTCTATGAAGACGCACTTGTGCTACTATTCTTTGTCATCGATTTTTCTCAACTCAACTCATCTCAACTCTTGGTGTTCTCACCGGCGATGTCGCTCCCGACACCTTCTGCCTAAATCCCGAACAAAAAAGTTGTTCCTATCGTAGTACGCATGAAAGAAGATGTCAACTGAAATCTTTTTGCAGAAAAAATTGAGGGCAGATGTGTGTCGGTGTCTATGCCATTTTATCCGTGGGGACTAGCAATTTAATTGGGGTCCCTTCGGATATATTTTGTGTTCTTCAAGTATTTTGTCGGAAGTGGAATTTCTCTCCGTCAAATCATTTCGTGAAACGAAAAAAAACCTCAAACTATATTGAAATATTCTAAAAAATTTGATATCTTTTAATAATATCAATCAGCGAAAATTCATAATAATAAAAATATGAGTCAATGGCATGAGGGGGACATCAAGAATATGAAATTTTTTATCTCGATCGATATGGAAGGGATTACAGGTTTACCTGATCACACTTTCGTAGATTCGAAGAAACACAACTATGAACGCGCCCGTCGTATCATGACAAACGAAGCAAATGCCATTATTGAAGGCTTACTGAAAAAAGGGGCTACCGATATTTTGGTGAACGATAGCCATTCACAAATGAACAACTTACTTGTTGAAGATTTGCATCCCGAAGCCATGCTGATCACGGGTGGGGTGAAACCTTACTCAATGGTACAGGCACTTGATGAAACATATGATGGTGCGATTTTCGCAGGCTATCATTCACGTGCAGGTCAACCCGGTGTAATGAGTCACTCGATGATTTTTGGAGTGCGAAACATGTTCATCAATGACGTGGAAATTGGAGAGCTCGGGTTCAATGCATATGTGGCGGGTCATTTTGGTGTACCGGTCATCATGGTTGCTGGAGATGACGGAGCATGTCGTGAAGCAGCGGCACTCATTCCAAACATCACAACAGTTGCAGTAAAAGAGTCAATCACTCGCCAAGCGGTCAAAACGATGCATCCGGAAAAATCACATGCACTGTTGACTGAACAAATCCAAAAAGCAGTGGACAATCGTCATTTGGTTAAACCACTTACCCCACCAAAAACCCCAACGTTGCGAATTGAATTTGCCAACTATGGTCAAGCCGAATGGGCAGCCATTATGCCCGGCTGTGAAATAGAACCTGGAACAACGATTGTGAAATTTGAAGCAAAAGATATTTTGGAAGCGTATCGAGCAATGTTAGTTCAAGTGGAACTGGCGATGCAAACGACGTTCTGTTAAGGGGGACTTAATATGTTCTCATATACCATCAAACGTTTCTTAATGATGATCATGACCATTCTGATCATTGCGACACTGACATTTATCTTGATGCACTCAATTCCAGGATCGCCGTTCAATGAAGAACGTACGACAAATGAAACGATTCAAGCCAATTTAGAACGCTTTTACAAGCTGGATGAACCACTTCCGGTCCAATATTTGTACTACCTAAAATCCATTGTCACGTTGGATTTTGGACCTTCAATCAAAAAACCGAATGAAACGGTTAATGAACTGCTCTCTCGTGGCTTCCCGATATCCTTTGAGCTCGGGATGGTAACCATTTTGGTAGCAGTAATTTCGGGTGTCTTACTCGGAACCTTTGCAGCACTGCGTCATAACGGGATTATTGATTACTTTGCAATGACATTTGCGGTAATCGGAATTTCCGTACCAAGCTTCGTGTTGGCTACATTGCTTATTCAAAAACTGGCAGTAGATTATAATATTTTCCCACCAGCCACCTGGTCGAGCCCGATGCATATGGTACTTCCGGTGCTCGCTCTTGCTACGGGTCCAATGGCCATCATTGCACGTTTAACCCGTTCGTCGATGCTTGAAGTATTGACGCAGGATTACATAAAAATGGCGAGAGCAAAAGGATTGTCACCGTTTCGCATCGTTGCACGACATGCGTTGCGCAATGCCTTGATGCCTGTCGTCACAATTATGGGGACGATGCTTGCTGGGATTCTGACAGGAACGTTCGTCATCGAGAAAATATTCGCAATTCCGGGGATGGGAAAATACTTCGTTGAAAGTATCAACAACCGGGATTATCCGGTCATTATGGGAACGACCGTATTCTACAGCACGATTCTCGTAGTTATGTTATTCATTGTCGATTTGGTTTATGGATTCTTAGATCCGCGTATTAAATTGCATAAGAAAGAGGGGGATGCGTGATGACTATCAACCACGAATCGACACCCGTATCACCCAACCAAGTACCTGATGAATGGTTCCGTAAGAAAGATAGAAATTTAGTCGAAGCGGAAGCCGTTGTTCGACCTTCATTATCCTATTGGAAAGATGCATGGCGTCGACTACGCACAAATAAGCTGGCAATGACGGGTTTAATTTTCTTGGTTCTTTTGACGTTACTTGCGATTTTTGGTCCGATTTTCTCTCCGCATCCCGTGGATGGCATGGATTTGCCGAACCAAAACAAAGCACCTTCAAGTGAACACTGGTTTGGGACGGATGAAATGGGACGCGATGTCTTTACACGCACCTGGTATGGCGCTCGTATTTCATTGTTTGTGGGACTTGCCGCAGCATTAATTGACTTCTTTATCGGTGTGATTTACGGCGGTTTCAGTGGCTACAAAGGTGGACGTACAGATGCCATAATGATGCGTATCATTGAAGTCCTGTATGGCTTGCCGCATTTATTAGTTGTTATTTTATTATTGGTTGTTATGGGTCCAAGTTTGACGACAATTATTGTCGCTCTGACCGTTACCGGATGGGTCGGAATGGCCCGAATTGTAAGGGGACAAGTACTGCAAATCAAAAACTATGAATTCGTGACAGCGTCCAAATCATTTGGAGCAAAAACACCACGAATCATTCGGCGAAACTTATTGCCGAACACCATGGGTCCAATCATTGTCCAAATGACCTTGACGGTTCCGAGTGCCATTTTCGCGGAAGCCTTCCTGAGTTTCCTTGGACTCGGTATTCAAGCCCCATTTGCAAGTTGGGGTGTTATGGCGAATGATGCCTTGCCAGTTATCCTATCAGGTCACTGGTGGAGACTATTCTTCCCGGCATTTTTCATTTCATTAACTATGTTTGCATTTAACGTCCTTGGTGACGGACTACAAGACGCACTTGATCCGAAGTTAAGGGGGTGACACATATGAACGAACAGCAACTAGAAAACGCCCGGGAATTGGCGAGAGAAAGACGCGCGGAAGTCGGTCGTACTCAACAAGCGGTTGTGACTGCGCACACGCAAAAAACGAAACGTAAAAAAGTCATAACCGACGACATCATTTTGTCGGTAGACAATTTACATGTGTCATTCAAAACATATGGTGGAAATGTACATGCCGTCCGTGGTGTGTCCTTTGCTCTCCGAAAAGGAGAGACGCTTGCAATCGTAGGCGAATCGGGTTGCGGAAAATCCGTGACATCCAATGCCATTATGGGGCTTATTCCACAGCCGCCGGGGCGTATTTCAGATGGCAAAGTAATGTTCAAAGATGTCAATCTTACGAATATGACGAAAAAAGAACTTCGCAAAATACAGGGTGTCGACATCTCGATGATTTTCCAAGATCCGATGACGGCACTCAATCCGACACTTACCATTGGCGAGCAGTTGATGGAGGGTGTGCTCACACATACCAAAGCAAGCAAAGCGGAAGCGAAAGAAAAAGCGCTAGGCATGCTTCGCTTAATAGGTATCCCAAATCCGCAAGAACGTTTAAAACAGTATCCTCACCAGTTTTCAGGCGGAATGCGTCAACGGATAGTTATTGCCATTGCGCTCATTTGCGAACCGGAGTTATTAATCGCGGATGAACCGACAACTGCACTAGATGTAACGATTCAAGCGCAAATTCTCGAATTGTTTGAAGAAATTCAAGCGAAAACAGGGGTATCGATTGTTCTGATCACTCATGACCTGGGAGTTGTAGCAAAAATCGCAGATCGTATTGCGGTGATGTATGCCGGTAAAATCATTGAACTCGGTACGAAGCGTGAAATATTCTATACGCCACAGCATCCGTATACGCAAGGCTTGCTCAATTCGGTTCCGCGTCTCGATTTGATTGCGGAAGAACTGCAGCCAATTGAAGGGACACCACCTGATTTATTTGCGCCGCCTACAGGGTGTGCATTTACAGCGAGATGTCCATTTGCAATGGAAGTTTGTGAACACGTACATCCAGACACAACGGTTAAAACAGCTACTCATCGCGTCGACTGTTGGTTACAGGACGAACGTGCACAAGCGTTATTGGAAACAGCTCAAAAATAGGATGAACGCACTTAGGTGCATAATCATAAAGCATGAACACAATTCCAAGGGGGAAAACACACATGAAGAAATGGCTCTTGTTTTTACTGACAGCTGTATTCGTACTTGTACTATCAGCATGTACAGCGAATAATGATGCAGGCGAAAAGCCAGCTGACAAAGGCGGAGACGACAAAGAAACAGCTGAAGAAAAAGTGCTTTACTTGAACAACGGCAGCGAGCCAACATCATTCGATCCATCGGTCGGCTTTGATGCTGTTTCTTGGAATGCATTGAACAACTTGATGGAAGGGTTAACTCGTTTAGGCGAAGACCATCAGCCAGAAGAAGCAACGGCTGAAAAAATTGATGTATCTGAAGATGGTTTGACATATACATTCCACATTCGTGAAGATGCAAAATGGTCTAATGGAGACGTAGTTACTGCTAAAGACTTCGTATATGGCTGGACACGCATGTTGGATCCGAACACAGCTTCACCAGCGGCGTTCCTTGGTTACTTCATCGAAGGTGCAGAAGCATTCAACACAGGTGAAGGTAAGATTGAAGACGTAGCAATGAAGGCATTGGATGAAAAAACATTTGAAGTAAAATTAACTGCACCAACTGATGCATTTTTGAATATCATTACAAACCCAAGCTTTTTCCCAATCAATGAAAAAGTGGCAACAGAAAACGCACAATGGTTCACTGAATCAGAATCATTCGTAGGAAACGGTCCATTCCAATTAGCATCATGGGAACATGATGTGAAAATGGTATTTGAGAAAAACCCAGAGTATTGGGATGCTAAAACTGTGAAGCTAGATAAAGTAGAGTGGGCAATGGTCAACGACTCCAATACAGAGTACCAAATGTACCAAGCAAATGAACTAGATGTATCTGATGTTCCATCTGAATTGGCTGCTGAATTAATGGACAGCGAAGAAGTATCAATTCAAGACCAGGCAGGTACTTATTTCTACCGTTTCAACACAACAATGGAGCCTTTCACGAACGAAAAAATTCGTAAAGCTTTCGCAACAGCAGTCAACCAAGAAGAGATTGTTGAATTCGTAACGAAAAACGGTGAAAAACCAGCGCATGGTTTCGTTTCTTACGGCTTCCAAGGTCCGGACGGTTCTGAATTCCGTGACACGGTTGGCAATTTAGTAGAATTCAACGCTGAAGAAGCGAAGAAATTGTTAGAAGAAGGTATGAAAGAGGAAGGCTACGATAAATTACCGACTGTTACTTTAACGTACTCAACTTCAGATACACATCAAAACATTGCGGTTGCTTTGCAAGCGCAGTTTAAAGAAGTTTTAGGCGTGGACGTGGAATTAGCGAATGTAGAAGGAAGTGTATTCTCTTCTGAACAAAAAGAATTGAAATACCAATTGTCCCGTTCTTCATTCTTACACGACTATGCAGATCCAGTGAACGCGATTGAAAGCTTCGTTACAGGTTCATCAATGAACCGTACTGGTTGGTCAAATGCAGAATTCGATAAACTGATTGCTGATGCAAAAAAAGAAACAGATGCAGAAGCGCGTTGGCAGTTATTGATGAATGCTGAGAAAGTATTAATGAACGAAATGCCGATTTTCCCAATCCACTTCTATAACCAAGTGGCATTGCAAAAACCAAGCGTTTCTGGAATTGTGCGTCACCCAGTAGGTTACCTAGACCTTAAATGGGTAGACAAAAAAGCGGAATAATTGAGAAAAGCGGAAAGCGCCACTCTAGCTCGACACTGGCGCTGGAAGAACCGATGCGAAAGCACTGCTTTCGTCTGAGGGTCTGAAGCTTAAGTGCGAGCTGGCGCTTGGAGCTAGACACAACTGGTTTCGAAAGAAATACCCATAAATTTATACTTTCAAGACAATAAAAACAAGAAGTTGCGGCGTCTCAATCTGGCGCCGCACCCTTCTGTTTTCAAAAGAAGTTATACTTAGGAGAATAACTTTTTTTGAAAATAGAAGAGAGGAGCAATATACGCATGCGCATACGACCAACACGATTACAAAAAGGGGATACGATTGGCATTATAGCCCCGTCAAGTCCTCCCAACTTAGAAAGCTTGCAACGCTCGCTCACATTTTTAGAGCAACTGGGATTAAACGTCAAAATGGGCAAACATGTCGAGAACGTGCACGGCTATTTGGCTGGTACCGATGATGAACGTCTGGAAGATTTACAAGCTATGCTTGCTGATCCAAGCGTAAAAGGGATCATTTGTGCAGGAGGCGGTTACGGGGCAGGGCGTTACGCTGACCGAATCGACTTTCAATTAATGGCGGAACAACCGAAAATCTTATGGGGTTATAGCGATATCACTTTCCTCCATACAACCATCGGCCAATTCGCCAATGTGGTGACATTCCATGGACCTATGCTTGCATCAGACGTAGGGAAAGATACGTTCCAAGATTTGTCCGCACGTATGTTCAATCAGCTGTTCGAACCAATTGAACTGCATTATACCGAAGATATTTCTCCATTGACTACATTAGGTGGTGGGAATGCACAAGGGGAACTTGTCGGTGGGAATCTTTCATTGCTAGTGAGTGCACTGGGCTCAAAATATGAAATCGATACTCGTGGCAAGTTACTGTTGATTGAAGACGTGGATGAAGAACCATATAAAGTAGACAGCATGTTGAATCAATTACGATTGGCTGGGAAACTTCAAGATGCAGTTGGTATCGTAGTTGGGGATTTTGCCCGAGCAGAACCTAAAAAACGAAAAACGACATTGACACTTGGTGAAGTATTGGAACATTACTTGGGTGATTTAGGAAAACCAGTCGTTTCTGGTTTTAAAATAGGTCATTGTGAACCACACTTTGCCGTTCCACTAGGAGTGGAAGCAAGACTCGATGGCGATGCCAAAACATTGACCATCTTACCAGGAGTTAAATAATCGGGAGGGGAAACTACCATGATTCTATATTCAATTGAAACCTTTTCTGTTGCGGTACCGCTCACAAAACCGTTTAAAACCGCACTTCGTACCGTAACGATTGCTGAATCCATATTTGTGAAAATTACAACTGAAGATGGAAATTTTGGTTGGGGGGAAGCACCCCCTACTCACGTCATCACAGGTGATTCGCTTGGGAGTATTCAGTTTGCTATCGATCATGTAATAGGCCCCCAACTGATTGGACTTGATTTGCATCATTCGGAGCGGGTATTCCAAAAATTGCACCGTTCCATGGTAGGGAATTCAAGTGCAAAAGCAGCACTTGATATGGCCCTCCATGATTTGCTTGGTCAGCTTGCAGGGCTTCCGCTTGTCACATTGCTTGGTGGGTACCGAGATACACTCGAAACGGATTTCACGGTCAGTGTCAATGATGCGGAAGAAATGGCTGAAGACGCAGCTCGTTATGTAAAAACAGGATTTAATGTATTGAAGATAAAAGTAGGCATCGATGATATCGAGAAAGACGTTGAACGAATTCGGGCGATCCGTGAAAAAATCGGCTATGAAACGAAACTTAGACTGGATGCGAATCAAGGCTGGGAAGCGAAAGAAGCGGTCCGAGCAATTGGGCAGATGGAAGATGCCGGGCTTGAAATCGAACTCATCGAGCAGCCTGTGAAAGCGAATGATATCGAAGGTTTACAGCATGTGACCTTGCATACACATACGCCAATTATGGCGGATGAAAGTATTTTCACACCGAAAGACGCACTACGCGTTCTTCAGCTTCGAGCAGCAGATTTAATCAATATCAAACTGATGAAAGCTGGTGGCATTTATCAAGCGTTGAAAATCAATGCTTTAGCTGAAAGTTATGGAGTAGAATGCATGACTGGGAGCATGATCGAGACGAAACTCGGGATTTCCGCAGCGGCTCATTTTGCTGCAAGCCAGCCGAACGTGACACGCTTTGATTTTGATGCGCCATTGATGCTTGCAGAAGATATTGTCGAAGGTGGCATTGTTTATGACGGTCGACATATTCGTTTCTCTCGTGAGTCAGGGCTCGGAATACATACAGATTTAATGAATAAACGATTTCATCGTAAAGGGTAAGGGGGATTTTCATATGCTAGTACAATCATCCACGACCTGGGCTTGTTCGGTAGCGGTGGCGACAGTATGGACTTCGCCTGAGTCTGCACGTACTCAAGACGCCGATGGGCTTGGAAATCCAGTCCGTTTCACAAAATGGCTGGAAGCAATGAAGTATGAGGATTTGCTTGATTTGTGCAACGGTAACCGCGTGCAAACACAAGTCCTTTACGGGGAACCTGTATTGATTGAAGAAATCGTTGGTGACTGGGCAAAAGTAATCTGCACATGGCAACCTTCCAAAAAGGACAGCCGTGGCTATCCGGGATGGATACCCGTTGCTCAATTAAAAGAAATGGAACGCATCTCAGATTTCGGCTTTGCCAAAGTGACACAGCCTAGAGCGCAACTTTGGACGAAAGATTTAAAGCCTTTGCTGGTGGTTCCTTTCAACACGATTCTTCCTATACTCGATAATAATGAACAATTTACTTTAGTTTCAACACCTCATGGAGAAGCCCTTATTTCAAGCGAAGAAATCGAGCATGGGCCAGGAATTGAAGCTTTCATTGAACGTTCAGGGGATGACGTAGTGGCGAGTGCCATGCGATTTTTGGAGCTTCCGTACTTCTGGGGCGGAATGTCTTCGTACGGCTATGATTGTTCAGGGTTTAGCTACAATATGTTAAAAGCGCATGGTTATTTCATCCCTCGGGATGCGGATGATCAAGCAAGAAATGGTGAAGAAGTGGATATGGCCATCATGACTCAGTGGGAGATTGGCGATTTATTGTTCTTTGCGAACGTAGGGTCAAGCAATGTTCGGCACGTAGGCATTTACACAGGCAACGGGCAAATGATTCATTCGCCTTCCACTGGACAACACATTGAAGTAATAGAACTTGAAGGAACAAAGTTCGTAAAAGAATTGTGCGCCGTAAGACGCTACGCAAGAGCTGAGGGGGAAGCGTCATGACTAGTCAAGTATTGCTTGAAGTAAAAGATCTGAAACGCCATTTTGATATAGGCAAGAATCAAACATTAAAAGCTGTGGACGGCATCAGTTTTGAAATTTACCAAGGAGAAACATTCGGACTTGTTGGTGAATCAGGCTGTGGCAAATCAACTGCAGGACGGACGATTATGGGTTTATATAATCGGACGGAAGGGGAAGTAACGTACGGTGGGAAAAATGTACATACGATGGGCGAAAACGATCGCTATGCATTTTTGCGCAACATGCAAATGATTTTCCAAGATCCGTATGCATCACTTAATCCTCGTTCAACTGTTTTTGAAATCATTGCAGAACCGATGGAAGTCCATGGGTTACATAAGAGAAAAGAAGATATGCAACGACGGGTTTATCAGTTATTGGAGGATGTTGGACTCAATCGTGACCACGCCAACCGTTATCCGCATGAATTCTCGGGAGGACAACGTCAACGGATTGGCATCGCGCGTGCGCTGGCACTTGATCCAGACTTCATCATTGCCGATGAACCAATATCGGCACTCGATGTATCTGTTCAAGCCCAAGTCGTTAAGCTACTGCAAAAACTGCAAAGCGAAAAAGGCTTAACGTACTTGTTCATTGCGCATGACTTGTCGATGGTCAAATACATCTCGGACCGTATTGGTGTAATGTACTTGGGACATATGGTTGAATTGACGACGAGTGAACAACTGTATGCAAATCCACTTCATCCATATACGCAAGCGTTGTTATCCGCTATTCCGATTCCAGATCCGGACATTGAAGAATCACGCGAACGTATTTTGCTCGAAGGGGAATTGCCGAGTCCAATCAATCCACCTTCAGGCTGTGTGTTCAGAACGCGTTGCCCGATGGCGATGGAAGTCTGTGCGAACGTAAAACCCGCTTGGCAAGAACAGGAACCAGGACATTTTGTGGCATGCCACTTGTACGAGTAACTACGATTGTATAAAGCTTGAAACTTTTCATTCGCAGTAGTGTTTTGTATGATGAGACTATCCAGCAATGAAGGGGAGAACATCATGACAAATACAGTACCCATGAGCCAGTCGCGAACAATCCAAACACATTTGGTTTTACCGCCCGATACGAATCACCACGAAACGATTTTCGGGGGTAGAGTTCTATCTTTTATAGATGAAATAGGTGCTATTACTGCGATGAAACATTGCAATAAGCCTGTTGTTACGGCTTCAATCGATTCAGTAGATTTTCTATCATCCGCTCGAGTTGGGGATGTGTTGGAGATGGAAGCAATCGTGAGCTCAACTGGCCGCACTTCCATGGAAGTGTATGTACGTGTGCAATCGATGAACTTGTTGACAGGAGAAACAAAGTTAACGACGGAATCCTTCTTGACGTTTGTAGCGGTAGAAAATGGAGTTCCAATGCCTGTCCCAGGAATACTGCCTGAAACTGAAAACGAACACCGCCTATTTGAATCAGGTCCTGCAAGAAGAGAACATCGGAAACAACGAATTCAAATGAAATTATAGAAAGAAAGCGGTGGCTTACAGGCTGCCGCTTTTTTTGTTGCTGACTGGGGCAACTATTTGCTTGATTGGGGCAACTTTCTCTTTCATTGAGGCAACTAACCATTTCCCTCCTAATTTCCCACTAATAAAAAGTGATTTAAATCAAAACGGTAATATTTAATGAAAAACGAGAGAGTATAATTTCGACTAGCAAGCCGCAGACCGAGAAGCGTGAGACCAACAAGTATACGGCCTACATACTTGACGTGTTTAAGTAAAGCAGGAATAAATGTGATTCCTATGGAATTTATAGGTAAAACAGGCATTTAACATCATTCAGTTTTAAAGGGGGAATTCCAGTATGAAGATGCAAAAAGAAGTAACACCTAAATTCTTAATAATAATGTGCGTGGCGTACAGTCTATTTGTCATTAGCCAATGCTTACAAGTCATGTACACACCATCTACAGTTATAAAAGTAGTCAACTTGATCGCTATCGTCTTTCTGTCTGGAGTAATCGGAGCGTTTATCCGAGAGATTTTCATTTTGAAAAAGAAGCGATTGTTAGAAGAGATGAATAACGACGAATCACCACAACTGGGAGGGAAATAAATGGTCACATTAAAACCTATGAGACAAGAGGATTTTCAGCAATACCTTGAAATTGCAGTAGAGGACTATGCTAAAGACAAAGTAGCTTCAGGGAATTGGAGCGAAGCGGAAGCATCCGAGCTTTCCAAAAATGAATTTAACCGTCTGTTGCCTGATGGTGAAAAATCGAAAGGGAATTACATATTTTCTATCTTCCATGATCAACAAATAGTCGGAATGATATGGATGGCACAAAAATCTCCTGAAAAAGCTGATGAAGGTTATATTTATGATTTTAGTATTTTAGATGAATATCAAGGAAAAGGATATGGCAAGGAAGCAATGAGAGAAATTGAAACAATTGCGAAAGAACTAGGAATGTGCAAAATTGGCCTTCATGTTTTTGGTCACAACCAAGTCGCGCGGGGCTTATACGAGAAGATGGGCTACGAAATCACCAATATAGTCATGGCGAAGTCAATTTAAAAATCCTTTTAATACGATAAGCGAAAAAGTCCTAGAATCAAGACAGGTATACAAGGGGTCAATGCTCTATCCTACCTATTTGGTGCTCTATAAATAGTTCCTTACACAATAAGTTTGGTTATCCTACATTCTTCTATAACTATGAATAAAGATCGCCAGTCGACTACAATTAAAAACTACGGAGTGATAATGGTGGATATTAAAATAGATGATTTAACGGGCACTGAAATTACTAAATTGATAAACGAGCATCTTCATGGTATGACACTGCACTCACCACCAGAAAGTATACATGCTCTCAATCTTGAGCAGTTGCAACAACAAGATATTACATTTTGGAGTGCTTGGGAAGGAAATGAATTGGTTGGATGTGGGGCACTTAAAGAAATTGATGGTCAGCATGGAGAGATCAAATCAATGCGAACCTCTTCATTCCATCTTCGCAAGGGGGTTGCAAAAAGAATACTTCATCACATAATTGAAGAAGCCACACGACGTGGCTATCGGAAGTTAAGTTTGGAAACGGGATCAATGGATTCTTTCGATCCAGCAAGAAGACTTTATGAAAGGTTTGGGTTCAACTATTGTGACCCGTTTTCCGATTACAAGGAGGACCCAAATAGCGTATTTATGGAAAAGAATTTATAAATTAGCTCGTACCTATCTATAGTGATTCTTAAATAAAAGAAGGATAGTTCGACTTATCAAATAACCGGGGAAATTAGTTAAAGAAATACATGGTTATTTGATAAGGTGAATCACCTAAGTGATTCACCTGTGAGATAAATTAATTCCAAATACGGGCGTTCGGTGGGAAGATATTATTTTAGTGAAAATATTAGAGCACAGTCAGCATCTTTACTACTTTATTGAACCTTTATAGGTCCCTTCGCTTCTTCTGCATGGGACATGTCGCCAATCATAGTCAATTCGCGTCTATCAGTATCGATTTCTAACACTGTCAGACTCGTTCCGTGAATGAAAGGTGGATCCCACAATAAATCAAGATCAGTTCCACTGAAGTGATTAATCAAGCATTTCTTAACGACGCCATGCGTGACAATCAGGACGTGACCATCCGGATGAGCTGCAGCAAGTTCTTCCACTGCACGTAATACGCGTTCTTTCAACATGTGAAAACTTTCCCCGGAAGTCGATTCATATTGGCTCGGGCGTTCATAATAGGTTTTGACTTGCTCCGCATAATCACGATCAATATCCGAAGATAGCATTCCTTGCCATTCACCTACATGGATTTCACGTAAATCTTCTTTTTGAATAAGAGGAATGTTACGTTCCCCAATAATGAGTTGAGCTGTATGAACCGTACGTCCACTTGTACTACTATATACAGCGTCGAGTGGGACATCATTAAGACGCGTTCCTAGTTGAGACGCCGCTGCCATTCCTATGTCAGTTAACGGTGAGTCTGCCCAGCCTTGCATGCGCGATTGTACGTTCCATTCTGTTTGTCCATGGCGTGTAATATATAGGGTTAGCATCCAATTCCTCATTTCTATTAATCGAATATATCTCTTATTTTACCAAATGTGAAACTTTTTATCAGGTTTTGCGTAGTACATATAAAGGAGCGAAACATACATGCTAGCAATCTTCGATAAATACCAAAACATCATTATCAGCATTATCTTAGTTTTCTACATCGTTAATTCCATCTACATAGGTTCTGATGGGTTATCCTTCATGTTGTTCATACTGGTAATCCTCATGCAAATCATCCGTTTGAGACAATATATTAAGCAATTGTCCTTTGTACAATTACTCGCACTCTTCGGTATATTGGCGGGTTCTATTGTTGCACTAGTACTGATTTTCATGAGTTTGAATCATTTAATCGGTGCAGGTATTCTGTCATTTCCTGACTGGATGATCATGGTCCTTCAAATTACCTTGATTATTTTGTTTATCTTAACTGTGAGTGCAATCATGCGTAATTTATATCAACGTTTTACCCAGTCAAAAGTATAGAAAAAAGGATGCCTTTATCAGAGGGCATCCTTTTCTATTAGTTTAATAAAGTTGATAAAATTACTTTTTAATAAATAATACTCTTTAATTACAATTGTTTCCCAGCCATCGTATTCACCTTCATACTTATCAGAGATTTAGTAAATTTGCGATTTCGTTTATTGAACGAAAATTAACTGAATCAACACGCTTAAGTTTTGCTGATTAGTGAAATTCAGAAACAAGCAATCCATATAAGTACATGTCATGACGCTTCCCGTTACGTTGTAAAAACTCTCGGAACGTTCCTTCGGGCTTAAAACCAAGAGATTCATAAAGTTTGATGGCACCTACGTTATAGCCGAATACCGTCAGCTGCAAACGATGAAGATTCAGTTCATTGAAACCATAATTCATCAACAATTGCATGGCTTCTTTCTCAAATCCTTTGCCGTGAAATTCTGGCCCAAGAGCTATGGACAGCCAGCCTACACGATGCGACCATAAAATATCTTCGATGGCACAAACACCTAAAAATTGCTCCGAATCAATCGGTCGAATGGCAAAGCGAAAACTACGATCAGAATGGTCCATTAACTGTTCCGCATTTTTTTCTGATTCTTCACGAATGGGAAAGGCATTATAAAAACGTCCAAAAGATTCCAAGCCATTCCACAGTCGATACGTTGGCAAATCTTCTTTTCTCATTGCAGTCAAACGAATTTTAGAGCCAATAAACATCGAATATTCTCCTTGTCATAAGTTTTTCTTATTGTACTTCATTATATCATCGTCATTTTCTTAATTCGAGACACGAAGTACAATACAGTTAATAAGAAAGACAGGTGATTAAGTTGGATTATTTTCTATTGTATTTTATAGGGGTAACCGCAACGACAATCGGCACATTGGCAGGTGGCGGGGGCCTTATCAGTTTGCCAACGATGTTGTTGCTCGGCATGCCGATTCATTCAGCTATTGGGGCAAATAAAGTATCCAACACGGTAAGTTCATTCTCAAGTTTCTTTACATTGTATAAACGTAAACAAATCTCGTTGAAGGATTCTCTTTGGCTAATCCCAATCAGTTTGGGTGGAGGCGTGACCGGGGGATTTATTGCTTCACAGCTATCCGCAAACTATTTGTATGTATTGGCGATTTTTCTTCTGGTATTTGCATTTGTTACTTCATTTATTGGCAAAGGTAATTTCACAGGCGAAGAACCATTGAAATTAACAAAGGTCAGTGGACCAGGGCTGTTTGGTATTGGTATTTATGATGGACTTTTTGGTCCGGGACAAGGCACGTTAATGCTATATTTGTTCAGCTACTTGAACATTGCGTATGTGAAATCAGTGGGATTGGTCAGGCTGGCTACTTTTTCAAGCTGTTTCGGCGCAGCAATCAGTTATATTACATCTGGAGCTATTATTTGGCCATTGACCCTTGCTTTGATGGCGGGGTCTATTACCGGAGCTCAGCTTGGAGTCCGTATCGCAGAGAAAATAAAACCTCAATACGTAAAGCCTATCTTACGTGTCGTGACCGCGTTACTCATTTTGCAATTGGTTGTTGAAAACATCCTATAGTATCATTGAAAACTTTCTTTCAAACCGACATACTGATAAAAAGGAGTGATGACATGAAAAAGCAAGATATTCAAGAGAATTGGGTAAAAAACGTGGATCCACAAGAGCAAATAGAGAGCTCACATGAGCATTATGATGAAGAGAAATTTTGGAATAAAATTGTGAAGTATGGCAAAAAAGCAGGAGAAAAAACAGTGTACACAAGCTTGTTACTTTATTTCACAGCTCAAAATCCAGCGGTGCCGAAATCTGCTAAGCTGACAATTGCGGGAGCACTTGGCTACCTAATCTTCCCGGCAGACGTACTTCCAGATTTCATTCCAGTTGTCGGTTTGGTAGATGATGCAAGTGTAATTGCTTATGCTTTATATCAAGTGATTTCTCATATAGATGAACCAACGAAACAACAGGCATACGAGAAAATGAAATCCTGGTTTGGAACAACTGACAATAGTATAGAAGACCTTATGTTGCCTAAAAAATAAAAAGAGCGGACCGTTGACGGTTCGCTCTTTTACAATTCGTCTAACATATGTCCAAACTCATGTAACAATGTACGTCCACTAGAATTATTGCCCTCAGTTAAACCGACAAACAACCCCACTTGGCCTTTGTACATAAATAAGCCCACATCATGCTCGACATCATCCAATTCGCCTGTTTTGTTGAAGAAAACAAATTGCTCGCTTTTGACACCAGCTGGAACTTTATTCTGAAACTGCTGCTTTTCAAGTATTTGAAGCATATCGTGAAAAGCGTGTGAGCTGACCATATGTCTTAAGCAGGCAACCATATCGCGACCACATGTGAAATTGTCCCGGCCCTCCGAAATAGCAATGAGGTCTCGCATTTCCCGACCCAATACGGTTTTTGTCATACCGAGATGTTGTATATAAGAATTGAGCCGTTTCAACCCGTAGCGTCTGATTAGTATGTTAGTTGCCGTATTATCCGAAACCACCATCATGAGAGCAAGTAAATCACGAACTGAAAAGAATCTTGGTTGTGTAACAAGTGTTTGCAATACACCTGATCCATCCACGATGTCTTCTGGGGATACTTCAATCTCTTCATTTGAATCCTTTGCATGGTGCAAACCATATAGGAAAATAGGAAGCTTTATGACGCTTGCTGATTTGAAGATTTCATCAATATTTTTCGAATAACGAACGACTCCAACTGGATACTCCATATGTAAACAATATTTCTCGGGAAATAATGTTAACCCCATCTGAACCCCTCCTTTTTACTAGTTTAATTCAAAAACTTTACCAAATAAATCCTTAAAATGAAATAAAAACGAAACTAAGAGTCATGTGATTCGTATATATGGACGTAGGTTGGAATGAACTTTTTAACTAGTCATTTCGTCTTAGTAAGTAAATGAAGGATGTCTCGATTAAGGAAGGTGAAAAGCGTGGAACAACAACCAATCGTTGAATTAAAGAACTTGTCAAAAACCATTGGCAAAAAGAAAATTATCGATAATTTGAGCCTGCAATTATTCCCTGGTCAAATTACGGGTTTTCTGGGGCCGAATGGTGCTGGTAAAACAACGACGATTCGCATGATGGCCGGTTTAATGAGGCCGACAAGCGGAGAAGTAGTGGTGGAAGGTCAAACACTGACAGAGCACTTCGAAGAAGCAATGAGCAAAGTAGGGGTTATCGTCGAAAATCCGGAAATGTACAAGTACATGTCGGGGTGGAAAAACTTACTGCATTTCGCACGCATGAACAAAACCATTTCAAAGGAACGCATCGCTGAAGTCGTCGATCAAGTAGGCATGCAAAATCGTATTCATGAAAGAGTTTCTACTTATTCGCTGGGTATGCGTCAGCGTCTAGGCCTTGCACAAGCATTGCTGCATCGTCCGAAGTTTTTGATTTTGGATGAACCAACCAATGGTCTGGATCCTGCCGGAATACGTGAATTTCGTACTTACTTGCGTAAAATCGCTGTTGAAGATGGTGTGTCAGTATTCGTATCGAGTCACTTGCTTTCAGAAATTGAACTGATGTGTGACCGAATCGCTATTATTCAAAACGGACAACTTATTAATATCCGTGAAATTAATCAAGAAGAAGAAGCTCATTATTATATTGAAGCTCAACCGATTGAGCAGACACGTGAACTATTATCAACACAAGGCTTAACTCTTGAAGATAGTGGTGCAGGATTCATTGCCAAAGTGGAACAGGACCAGATCCCTTCCATCATTCAGGCGATGGTCACGGCAAATCTTCAAGTATTTGCTGTGCAACCGTTCCGTAAAACATTGGAAGATCAATTCCTCGAAATGACTGGAGGTGGCCAAATTGCTGAATCTCATAAGAAATGAATGGATGAAACTGTGGCATAAAAAAGCCACTTGGATAATGGCTGGGTTATTGGTCCTCATATTAATCGGGATTACAGGCATCTTTAATTGGGCGATTGGCCACACGGTACAACAGCCAGACCAACCCACTTGGGAAGAAGATGCTGCTGTAAATCAAGCAAATTTAACAGCTGAACTGGCAAATCCAAATCTTGATGCAGAGACTAAAAAACAGTTAAAAGAAGAACTGGCCGTCACTGAATACCGCTTAGCGGAAAACGTGGCACCATTCAGTCCGAGTGATAGACAACAAAATATAATTGATTCCCATCAGTTGCTTTCATTGGTACTTATGTTTTCAGTCATTGCAGCAGCCAGTATCGTTGCATCCGAATTTTCTCAAGGAACAATCAAAATGTTGTTAAGCAGACCTGTGAAACGGTGGAAAATCCTAACGTCCAAATACATCACATCATTGCTTTATGCATTAGTATTATCCATCATTGCCTTAATTGCGAACGTAATTGCTGGATATATATTCTTTGATTCAGGAAGCGGTGCGATGTTGGATGTTCGTGGCGGGGAAGTAGTTGAAGTATCTTACTGGGGACGGGTTTTAACCTTATATGGCTTACAATATATCGGAATCATGGTATTCACTACATTTGCATTTATGATTGGAAGTGTTTTCCGTACAAGTTCACTTGCCATCGGATTATCGATCTTTCTGTTGTTTATGGGTCCAAATATTGTCTTTTTCTTACGTAAATACGAAATTACGAAATACATCCTGTTTACGCATACTGATTTAACTGGTTACATTACAGGCAATATGTTCATTTCAGGCATCACCTGGCCATTGTCAGCCGCCGTGTTGACTGTATATGTCGTATTGTTCTTATTCATCAGCTATTGGTCGTTTACAAAGAGAGACGTTACAGCTTAATTATGGTAGAGTCGTTCCTTTTCGGAGGAGCGACTTTTTTAATCATTCGCCTAATCGTCAGTTCGAATCATTGAAAGCTCTGGTGAATTTACGTAAGATGAAAAGCAGTGTGTGGGAAAGGAGGAGTTCGTGTGAAACGATTATGGACCGTCTTGAATATTGTATTGTGGCTCGTCATCGGCGGACTCTTCTTTGTTTGGGTCCACAATGAACTAGAATTTAGAGAAGAACGAGAGGAACGCCCTTTACCGGAAGGTTTGCATCCCATCGTGGCAGAAAAGAGCAATCAATTGATCGGAAAAGCTGAGGAAATTGGCATTCCTATTTTAATCAGTGATAGCTTCCGTTCCGTTGAATCCCAAGATGTCCTTTATGAAAAAGGACGCTCGATTGAAGGTGACATCGTCACGTATGCACGCGGCGGTGAAAGCTATCATAACTACGGACTCGCCATCGATTTCGTCCTGCAAAACAGTGACGGGACGATTAGTTACGATTTACAGCGTGATTTGAATGGCAACGGGGAAGCGGACTGGTTCGAAGTTGCAAGCATTGGCAAAGACTTAGGCTTTGAATGGGGCGGAGACTGGCCTGGCTTCAAGGACTACCCGCATTTAGAATATACTTTCGACTTATCGATCAGTGACTTGCAAAACGGCTGGCGACCAGAGGATAAGGTGGAAAAATGAAATAGAATTAAATAGCCCTCCTCGATAGTCTTGAGGAGGGTTTTAAGGTTCTATACTCATTTTTAGGCAGCCTTTAAGTTAATTTATCCTCATTTTCAGCAAACCATTGTATTGCTTTCTGTTCCATTTCTTTGACGAATAACATTTTTGCCGGACTATATTCGCTGGTATTCTCAAACTGTTGAGCTAACTCTTCTTTAAAGTGACTATATCTAAACACTTCTTCTGGATGAGAACGCAAATAGTCGCGGAAAATTAAGTGGCGAGCTATTTGTGGATTGTCGTATTGATAGAAATGAATATGATGAGTTCTGTTTTCTCCGCCTTTTCGGAATAACCTTCTTCCATCAATACCGTATTCTCCGACCACATCGTATCCTAGAGAATCCATTTTCTCATTAAAGGAATCAATCTGATGAATGTCTTTTACGATACACATCATATCGATTACTGGTTTTGCTTTTAGACCATGAACAGAAGTACTGCCGAAATGTTCAAATTTAATGATTTCATCTCCGAAAATTTCACTTAAAAAATAAACTTCTTTTTGAAACATAAGTGCCCAGTTTTCACTGAAGTCAGTAAGTCGAACTTTCATTTATTTCCCCTCCGCACAGCTCGATTTAATAGTTTCCAGAAAGGTTTACTCAAAAACACTCAAATCCACCCGTCCATCACTTAAGAACGCAACGTCTTCACCCTGAAGTAACATACGTTGCAACTCTTTCGATTCTTCAGTGGGCACGGCAATTTCACCGCGTACATTGACTACGCGGTGCCATGGCAAGCCATGTTTTTCACTCATCGTATGTAAAATCCGTACCACTTGTCTTGCTGCGCGGGGGCTTCCTGCCATGCGCGCGACTTGTCCGTAGGTAACGACGTATCCCTCTGGTATTTCTTTTAATATCCGAACTACTTCCGCCGTGAATGGTTGCATGATGCTGTTACCTCCTTGAAAAACGCGTGTAGTTCTTGTTGGAATTTATCTTGCTCTTCCAGGAATGGATAGTGATTGCTGGTATAAAACTGTATGAACTAACTGCCACTAATTGATTCATAAATTTCTTTTGAAAACTCGATGGGACATTGTACGTCATGAGTTCCACAGCCAATCCACACCGGGCAAGTAATTTTGTCTATTCTTCTTGACACGTCATAGATTGCATATTCTCTTGCAAACATATTCATGCGACCAGTGGCCATCGATTTTTGCGGTGCATCGGCAAAATACACATCATAGTGTTCAGGTAGATGAAGAGATAGCTTCGTTCGTTCTTTTGAAAGTTTCATTCGTTCATCCTTTGCCAACCCGGAAACTTTCAACCGTTCTATCAAATCTTGCATGTACTGAAACTGAGGGTGAGCGGCGTTGTAAATACACGACTTTGCGTCACCGTAATAACGACCTGCTGTACCTACCAAAAGAAGCGCATCTAACCGTTTCGAAAAATGAATTCCGTATAATAAACCAATCATTCCGCCGGTTGAATGACCTGCAAATGTCCACGTTTCATAGCCCAATACTTTTCGAATGGCTTCCAGATCCATCACGGCATCAATCATACTCAATTCAACTTCAGACGAAGCATCCGCGGATGAGCCAGCTCCACGCAAATTCACTAAATATACTTGATGGCTATGTACAAAGCTCTCTGCAAATAGATCACCTTCAGAAGTAAACTCGGAGTAATGATGTGTGACACAAAGAGGGGCTCCAGAACCTTTTGAAAATACTTCAAAAACACCGTTTTCAGTTTCAATCAATTGTTTTATCCAGGACATTTCCGCACACCCCTAACTACTTTCATTGTAATCAAACCTCGTTCATCATGTCGACTGAATATGGTATATTACTGGTAACTAAGTATTTAATGTAAAGTTGGGGGTAGCTGCTATGTCATAACAACGTCACAGGGCTTTAAATCCTGAGGACTTTGAGGGCAAATAAAAAAGAGGCTATTAGCTGTAATTAGCCATGCCTAGATACACATATGTTTTGGCTGTGAAATTGTTCGCTGGGAAGGAAAAGGACGAGATTGTTATGTCCGCGATCCATTCGGAATGGTCTTTAATGTGTGGGAAGAATAGGAAAGATAATCGATAGAGTTGTTTAGTGGCTACAGGTCAGTATACAATGAGGGAAGTTCAATGAACTGACAAAGGAGAATGCCACATGGAAATTACAAATCACATGGTTGAAAAAATGAACGACCCTACGGGCATTATTGTTGGAGACCGTTTTGAGTATCTGCTTGCCGTTGAAGTTGATGAAGATGATGAGTTATATACAGAAGGCGGATTAGAATTGCGTGTCATTCTGGCTGTCGAAGAAGATGTACATCGCATCGTGCAGTATCATTTTACCGATAAAGCTTCTAATGAAGTGTTAGATTTTGCTTTAGAAGATGATGAAGAGGCAGAAATTCTCGCGTATTGCAAAAATACGTTGGCATAAAATAATACCCTTTTTCAAAGCTCGTTCTTATCAGAAGATAAGTGGAGCGATGAAAAAGGGTTTTTTATTGAAATATTACAGATTATCGATAATGGATAACCAGACTACTGATAAAATAATTATACCAACTTCCACCATTCCTCAACGGGATAGTCATCGGAACCAATTACAACAGATTGCCCAATTTTTGGTGTCGTAATAGCTACGTCAAGTGCTTTCGCAGCTTTTGTGACGCGCTCAATAGGATCGGTCCATGCGTGAAACGCAAGCGTAAAAGCGGACCAGTGGATTGGCATCATCAATTTACCATTTAAATCGAGATGGGCTTGTACCGTTTCTTCGGGTTTCATATGAATGTTTGCCCAACGATCGTCATACTGGCCACATTCCATCATAGTGAAATCAAATGGACCATACTTTTCGCCAATTTTTTTGAAATGCGTATCGTAACCACTATCCCCACTATAAAAAATACTTGTTTCTCCACTGCGAATGACCCAAGAACTCCATAAAGTAGAATTGTGATCGAACAGACTGCGGCCAGAGAAGTGACGTGCCGGAGTACTGATAAATTCAATGTCTAAATGGTCAAAAGTGTCCCACCAATCGAGTTCTTTAATTTTTTCAGGTGCTACACCCCAACCTTCCAATCTACTCCCGACACCAAGAGGGACGATAAATAGCCCGACTTTGTGCTTCAGTAATTGAACGGAATCGATATCAAAATGATCATAATGGTCATGAGAGTAAAGGACGATATCGATAGCGGGTATATTATTAATGTCAAATGGCAATTTCTCACTATATCTCTTTCCACCGATCTGAGGAAAAGGGGAAGGAGAGCTGCCAAGCATAGGATCGATGAATATAGTTTTACCATGAAGGTTCAGTAATACAGTCGAATGTCCGAACCATGCCACGCTTGCTTGTGAATTAAGAAAAGAATTCCATTGGAAATTCTCCATCGGAAGCGATCGTGCTGGTGTCAAATCAGGATTTTTTTGAACATAATCTTTAATCATGGAGCCTAAGGTTTTTAAATCATTAGACATAGTCGTATATGAGATATTCTTGAATTTGTTTTTTTCATAGTTGGGGGATGCTATTAATGTTAATTTCTTCTTGGCATTCGGAGCTTTCCCGAATGCCGGATAATGCTGCAAAAAGAGAGTGGAAGCAGTAGCAAATGCTGCCACTCCGAATAAAGTTTTTTTCATCAATGGCACCTCAAATGAGTTTTAGGTTATAAAATTTTTCTGATATATGTAGCATAAAAGAAATAAAGAAATTAGTCATATTTTAAGAGTAATGGTTAAGTGCATTTATTGACTCTAATTATTCTGTCTAATTATCGATAAACATTCAACTTCCTCCAAAACGTAAGGAAGTTTTTTTATGTAAATTTAATCGTATCAGTGTCCATTTAATTCCCAAGCCCACAAAATCCATAATGACGATTAATAATCGTTCGAACATTATTTATCCGCTTACATGCATGTTATTTGCTATAAATAGATGAATATTCTTTAAATTCTATTTATTCTATATATTTATCATGTCGAATCGTGTTACTGTAGTACACATTACTTCGTGCAACGAAGCGAAAGAGAAAAGTAATGGGGGTAGGGAATCAATATGTCACAGATGCTAGCTTTAAGTATTTTAGTTTTCATTCTTTTTATTGGGGATGTCGTCGCGATTCGCACGAAAGCGTGGGTTCCTTCAATTTTTATCAGTGCCGTTCTTTTTTTAATCGGCTATTGGACATTCTTTCCCGCAAACATTGTAGAGTTATCAGGAATTCCATCAGTTGTAGCAGTCATGTTAATTTACTTGTTAATTACCAATATGGGCACCTTGCTATCTTTGCAGGAACTGATAAACCAATGGAAAACCATTTTGATTGCATTGGCAGGAATTCTAGGAATCATTGCTGGATTATTTGGAATCGGTACTTTCCTATTCGGCAGTGAAACAATAATTGTAGCCATTCCACCTTTAGTGGGCGGGCTTGTATCGGCACTTATTATGTCAGAAGGCGCCGCAGAGGCAGGACTTCCAAGCTTAGCTGTTTTCGCCATCGTTATTTACGTGATGCAAGGGTTCGCAGGGTATCCTTTGACATCAGTCATGTTGAAAAAAGAAGGAAAACGTTTGCTTCAACAATTGCGCAATGGGGAAATTGGTTTGAAGCAAGTAGGGGAAGAAAATGAAGAAACACATTCAAGAGAATTGAAATTATTTAACTGGATGCCTGAAAAATACAATACGGAATTCTTTAAATTTTTCCGCTTGGCTTTTGTCGGATTTTTAGCGTATCAAGTATCTACATGGCTTGCACCATTTGTGACCATCAGTCCATTTGTTCTCTGTTTACTATTTGGAGTAATCGCGAGAAGCGTGGGATTCTTGGAAAAACACCCGTTGAAAAAAGCGAACGGATTCGGATTCGCCGTTTTAGGGTTAATGCTGTTCATTTTGGACGGCCTGAAAGCAGCGACGCCAGATATGATGATTGATCTAATCTATCCGTTGATTGGCTGTATTGTCATCGGTGTAGCCGGCATGTACGTGTTTTCGTTCATCATGGGCAAGGTGTTAAAAGTCAGCAAAGAAATGGCGTTTGCCGTATCTTTAACGGCCCTATACGGGTTCCCGGCGGACTACATCATCACTAACGAAGTCATCAATGCGTTAACTCAAGATGAAAGAGAACGGGAAGTATTAACAAGTCACATGTTGCCACCAATGTTGGTTGCCGGCTTCATCACCGTGACGATTGTTTCCGTTATATTGGCAGGAATATTCGTTGGATTCCTATAATTGACAAACAAAAATGACCTTTCCGAATGAATGGAAAGGTCATTTTTAGGTTGAAATGAGTTATTAGTAAATATTAGATGTCAAGGTAGACAGAATTGCGTTCCAGGTAGACAGAATCGATGTCAAGGTAGACAGAATTGCGTTCCAGGTAGACAGAATCGATGTCCAGGTAGACAGAATCCCGATCCAGGTAGACAGAATCGATGTCCAGGTAGACAGAATCCCATTCCAGGTTGCACAAATCGTAGATTACAGTGGATATCTTGAACTCACGCAACTATTCAACCTAACGCTCACACGCAAATTGGTCTTTATCACGGTCCATTTTCGGTTGATAGGCCGGATGGTCACTCGGCACTCCGTTCGGATACTTGGTACGGAGGTGCGTACAGTTATCGAACCACTCAGTTGTTCCTGCGGGATTGGTAGTCACAGAACTATTTGATCCAGAAGAGTTATCGCTGCTTGAACCGCTCTGTGAAGAAGTCGTTGATGAGCTTGCAAATCCTGAATCGGTGGCGTAGTCTTCAATTGCCCAAAATCCGGCTTTCTTCGACTGAGCTTCTTTTTGTGCTTCTTCGTAAGGATTTAAATGACGAGTATTTGGTGGATAGACATATGCAACGCGTGCCAATCCTTCACGGATCAATGTTTCCTGTACACTTTTGCCGTCGACATATACATAAGCCAATAGACGTCCATATTTATCTCGTTTCTCACCAATATCAAATTCAAGTGTTAACTTTCCGCTGTTCACGAGAGCACGATTTCGCTCCTTGGCTTCGGGCCCGAAAGGTTGTTTTCCTAAACGAGGGTGACTCGTCTCCGGTGTATCGATTAACAAGTAACGGACCGGTTCGTCCACGCCTTTATACATCACGCGAATCGTATCGCCGTCCGTCGTCGAGACCAATGTCACAGGGATTTGATCCGTCGTACCTTGTTGAGGTGCTGTTATGATTTTCGTAGCGGACTTAGATTCCGCCGGCTTAATGGTAGTTACTTTATCGGCAGGCTTGTCGTCTTGCTTCTTATCGTCAACGCCGCTTTCTTGATCTGCAGAACCGGAATCTTCGTCTGTCGTCTCTTTTACAACAGGCTCATACTTCTCATCGTCCATGCTTGTCGTGCCACAACCAGAAAAAATAAGGGCACTACCCACAATCAAGCATGTTAATTTATTTTTGAAACTAAAAGTCACTTTTAATATCCTCCTCGAGATTTCCTTTTCTAGTATAACAACAACCTCCGTCTATAAAACATAATATTTAACATAGTGTGTTGCCATACCAATTGACCGAAAAGCTACACAAAAAACCTCCTCTGGATTTCTGAGGAGGTTTGGTTAATTTTTCGATGATACGACCAAAAATCGTACATCGTTTTCAGTATGGTTGAACCAATAATGTGTCTTACGTGCATCGAATAAAGTGGATTCTTGTTCACGAAGTTCAGTTCGATTGCCATCCATTTCGACCGTTAATACGCCTTCCACTACGAACAGAAATTCATGTCCACCGTGTGAAAATGCATTCCCTTCATTTTCTCCCGGTTGAAGTGTGACTAAAATAGGGGAAAAGCTAGCATCTCGAACTCCATGAGATAAGTCCTTGTAATAAAAACGCTCCCTTCGGATAGCCAAATTGTCATGTGAATGTTCTTCTGCAAAAAACACACTCGGATTTACACCTAATGCGTCTGCAATTTTCTTTAGCGATTCAAGCGTAACACTCGATTTTCCCCGTTCCACCTGTGATAAAAAACTAATGGATACCCCGGTTTGTTCAGACAAAGCCTTTAACGTCATTTTCCGTTCTTTGCGAAGACTTTTTAATGTATCCCCAATTGATTCTTGTGGCATAAGAATTCCTCGCTTCATCATAATCTCTTACTCTCATAATACATCACTCAAACAGCAATGAAATATAAATTGTGACAAAGTATTGACAGAAAATTTATAACTGTCTAAAATGAATCTCGGAAGATAAATTAAAGTGTCACTTCAATTTTCATTTCACATAAGGGGGATTTATGATGGATAAAAAACAAACCCGTCGCATCTTGATTGCGAGTTTAGTAGGGAGTTCAATAGAGTGGTTTGACTATTTCTTATACGGAACAGTTGCTGCACTTGTTTTCAACCAACTATTTTTCGTTAATGAAGATCCGACTGTAGGACTTTTATTAGCATATGCGTCATTTGCTTTAGCTTTTTTCATCCGTCCGTTTGGCGGCGTGATATTCAGTCATATCGGTGACCGCATTGGACGCAAGAAAACACTCGTCTTAACGTTAAGCTTAATGGGGATTGCTACGTTTGGAATGGGCTTATTGCCAACTTACCAAGCAATAGGCGTTTGGGCTCCTATCTTATTGATTACACTTCGCTTAGTGCAAGGTTTGGGAATCGGCGGGGAATGGGGAGGCGCACTTTTACTCGCAGTAGAATATGCACCCCCTGAAAAACGTGGATTGTTTGGTAGTATCCCGCAAATGGGCGTAACCATCGGAATGTTGATGGGAACGATCGCTTTATGGGTGATGACGTTACTTCCTGAAGAGTCATTCATGACCTGGGGCTGGCGTGTGCCATTTATTTTAAGTGCTTTATTAGTTATTTTTGGTTTATGGATTCGTAAAGGCATTGATGAAACACCTGAATTCAAAAAAGTGCAGGAATCTGGCGATATTCCAAAATTGCCGATTGCAGATACACTGAAATACCACTGGCGTGAAGTGTTGATAGCTATTGGAGCGAAAGTGGTAGAAACTGCACCTTTCTATATTTTCAGCACATTCGTCGTATCGTACGCAACAACAAATTTAGGATATACACGAACAACTACATTAACTGCCGTTATGATTGCTACCGTCGTTACGACGATATTAATCCCAATCATGGGGAACTTATCGGATAAAGTGGGACGCAAAAAGTTATACGTTGCTGGCACGGTCGGCATGGCACTCTTTGCTTTCCCATACTTCTGGATGATTCAACAAGGGTCAGTTGCATTATTGATTATCGCAACAGTTATTGGACTCGGAATCATTTGGGCACCGATTACAGCAGTTCTTGGCACGATGTTTTCGGAAATCTTTGATGCAAAAGTACGCTATACGGGCATTTCATTAGGCTATCAAATCGGTGCAGCATTAGCGGGTGGTACAGCTCCACTTGTTGCTACGGCATTACTAGCACGTTTTGATAATTCGTATGTACCGGTTGCACTTTACATCGTGTTCACTGCACTTATTTCACTAGTTGCAATTTGGGCTGTGAAAGATCGCAGTCGACAACAATCTAAACGAATCGTGGTAGGAAAAGAGAGTCGCGCGTAAGCGGCTCTTTTTTTCTCTTATGTTCAGCTCACCACACGAAATCATTTATTAGTGTGGGAAGTAATGTTTTTTGTTAGGAGGAAGACCATGTTAATCATCAACGAACATCAGATTCAACAACTCTATAAAATGGTTGATGCCATTGAAGATATCGCAGCGGTATTAAAGGCTATAGAAGCAGGGAAAATCAATAACCCCCATCGCACAGTACTCGAATTTCCTCAACACGAAGCATCCGCATTATATATGCCGAGCGCCGATATGGCTGGCGAAGTAACAGCGGTCAAAGTAGTAACGATTTTTCCAGGAAATCCGGCCGAAGGAAAGCCAACCACACAAGGGGTCGTGCTACTTTCCGATGCGACCAATGGCGAGCATGTCGCAATGATGAACGCATCGTATTTGACACGACTGCGAACAGGTGCACTTAGTGGCATCGCAACGGATTTATTGGCAAAAAAAGATAGCCGAATCCTAATAGTCATCGGAACAGGGGCAATGGCTTTTGAACAAGTACTTGGCGTGCTGGCGGTTCGTACCATCGAAAAAATCATCTTGGTTAATCGGACACCGGAAAAAGCGCAAGCATTTGGCGAGAAATTACGTACATTTGGAGTGAACGTGCCTTTTGAAATCGAAATTGATGTTTCAAAAGCGGTGAAGCATGCGGACATTATTTGCTGTGCCACCCGATCAAACGAACCTGTATTCATGGGATGTGATTTACAACCAGGAACCCATATAAATGGCGTAGGTTCCTACTTGCCTCATATGCGTGAAGTGGACGAAACAACAGTGTTAAGTGCAGACAAAATTGTGGTGGACGACTTGGCTGGCGTAAAAGATGAAGCTGGTGAATTGATGCACGCTGTAGATAGTGGGAACTGGTCATTTGAAGACGTTCATGCCCAACTCGGAGAACTTGTTGTTGGAACGAAGTCGGGAAGAGAAGTACAAGAAGAAATCACCTTCTTCAAATCCGTAGGAGCTGCCTATTTCGACCTTGCTGTTGCAAAAGGCGTCTATTCTAAAGCAAAAGAAGCGGGGATTGGAATGGTTGTAGAAGTTTAATATTTATAACAGTAAAAGAGCATCGGCTAAGCCGATGCTCTTTTGTTGAATCCATTCAATGTGAAGTTTCAGTATGTGCGGTGATTTCTTCGGCAAGGTCATGTTTCACCAAATGTTCGCCCAGATGGTCGCTACTACAAAAAATCAACCCTTCGTACACCACGCAGATATCTTCTTCATAAATTTCCCCGTTACAGAAATCGCAATTATAGATCACAATTGCTTGTTGTGGATCACTAGGTAGTCCTGCACCTGTAATCATTGGATTTTCAATTTGCATCCGAATCCTCCTTATTTTTAGTATTTAGTTTCTCCGATAATAAAAAATTCAATGAGTTATGCCTTATTTTCCACTAATTCTTGCAGTTGACTCAGAACATCGGCAAACTTCATTTCGTCAGCTGTATCCCGGAAATTCCGAAAAGGATTCCCTTTGTTTTTCAGGCGTTCCAAAACGGCGGGTATGGAAAATAGATCAGGTTTCAAGGAATCGTGTACTTCATCCCAAGTTAACGGTGTGGCAATCAAACCTTTTTCAGTTCCTCTAGCAGAATAGGGTGCGATGATGGTTTTCCCTTCATGATGCTGCACATAGTCCAAATACAATTTGTTGTGGCGGTTCTTAATCAAGCGCTCTGTTGTAAACCATTGAGGTTCCTGTTCGCATAAAAAATCACAAACAAATTTTGTGAACACGCGTGTTTCGTTATAAGAAAAACGATCAAGAGGCAAAGGAATGTAAACTTGCAAACCTTTGCGACCAGAAGTTTTCACAAAGGATTCAAGACCAAATTGATCAAAGATAGCTTTCATTCGCTGCGCGGCTTCTATGGCCAATGAAAACTCTTGAACGGATGGAGGGTCCAAGTCAAACACAATCTCTGTCGGCTTTTCTGTTCCTATTGTCTGGAAAGGAATATGTAACTCCAATGCCAACTGATTCCCAAGCCATAGTAAGGATTCCAGGTTATTGCACACCATATGTGTGATGTCATCTCCTGCTGAGGTCGCGAGAAAATCTGGAAATGTATCAGGTGCATTTTTTTGATAAAAACTTTCTCCTTCAGCACCATGCGGGAAGCGGATGACGGTCAGTTGTCTATCCTGCAAGAAAGGCAACATATGGGGAGAGACATGTTGCAAGTAAAGTAAGTAATCATCTTTGTTCAAACCTAATAATGGCCACACGGGCTTGTCCGGATTCGTGATTTTTACATTTTCGGGTAAAGGATAAAGCTGACGTTGCATTTGTTTCCAATCGCAATCGGCAGAGTCTTTGTCAAAGACGAATGCATGAAATCGCGGTTCCCTTAGGTGTTTGCCATCGAAATCAATGCATGCAATTTCTACGCAAATGGATGGTTCAAGTTCCCATACATTCGAAGAAATTAAGGTGCCATTTGATTCGAATAACGTCCTTAATGTATTCATTTCTTCTTTTTTCAGCCCGTGACGAAAAGTAACAACTTCAATCAACTGTCCTTTGCCATAAATGGATCCATGGAAAAAACCATTGTTGTGATCGTATTTGGATAAAATGACCGTGACATATCTCCAGTTTTTAATTTTCATCCAGTTGCTGGTGCGTTTATCACTTTGCCATTTGCTCATTTTTCCTTTGGCAACGATACCTTCACCATTACTTACTTTTACTTCATTCCACAATTTCTTGCTGTGTTTGTTTTCCTCAACCATTTGAATTCGTGCAAAATCCTGATAATCCACGGAGTGTGGCAAATTGAGGGATTTAAACAACTTACGCATAAGCTGCTTACGCTCTGAAAAAGGAACACTTTGTTGCGTTTCGCCTTTGCAGGTTAACAAATCAAATGCAACATAATGACAAGGGAATTCCTGAGCATGTTTACTGATGACGCTTTGTGTTCGCATACGGCTTCTCATTTGTACAATGGAAAAGTTACTTTGTTGGTCATTCACCAAATAAACTAGTTCTCCGTCAAGCATCAAGGGCAAAAAGGAGCGGATATTCTCATAAATGTCCTGACAATAATCAATGATTTCAGGAAACATCGGATTGAGCACTTTGCCATTCCGGCTTTTGAGAGTGGGCGTTTCATCCACCCATTCAAGAAGGCAACGAAAGCCATCGTATTTCACTTCGTACAACCAGTCTTTTCCCGTTGGAATTTCTGTTGCAGCAGTTAAAAGCATCGGCTTCAATTTTTATCCTACTCTCGATTGTTTTTCCTAGCTTTTGTAATTTTCCGCACCTGATACATAAATATAGGCAAAAAAAGCATAGTAAGAAAAAGAAATGTAGGTGGTGAATCGAATATGCATACTGTTTGGAAAGGAAGTATCAGCTTTGGACTGGTCAATATTCCAGTTAAGCTTCACGCTGCGACAGAAAATAAGGATATTAAATTACGACAATTACACAAAGAGTGCAACACGCCAATCAATTACCAAAAGGTATGTGCCGGCTGTAAAAAAGAAGTACAAAGCGAAGACATTGTTAAAGCTTACGAGTATTCGAAAAATAAATTTGTGGTGTTGGACGACGATGAACTGGAGAAATTGAAAAAGGACAATGAAGACAAAGCAGTGGAAATTATTGATTTCGTGAAATTGGAAGAAATCGACCCCATTTACTTTGAAAGAAGCTACTACATGGCGCCGGATGGGGGAGGAGGGAAAGCGTATTCCCTTCTGCAAAAAGCATTAACTGAATCTGGGAAAATTGGCGTTGCCAAAATCATGATCCGTTCAAAAGAACAGCTAGCAGTAGTGCGAGTTTACGACGAAATTTTGATTATGGAAACGATTCATTTTCCAGATGAAGTACGAAGTGCGAAGGAAGTCCCAAATATCCCGAGTGAACCGGCTATCGTTCAGAAAGAACTTGATACTGCCTTGTTATTGGTGGAGCAATTAACGACGACGTTTGAACCCGAAAAATATACGGATGACTACCGTACTGCACTGATGGAATTGATTGAAGAGAAGAAAACTGGCAACAAGACCGTAACGGCGAGTGAGAAACAAGTTGCAGCACCTTCAAATGTGACCGATTTAATGTCTGCACTTCAAGCGTCACTGGATAAAACCAAAAAGAAGAGGCCGGCTCCCCGAAAGAAGAAAGCGGCAAAAACGTCTTAACATACATTGGACCTGGTCCTTTGTATGTTTTGCTTTTTCTGGCATATCTCCTGTACCATTAAAGCAAAGGAGGGTTGTCGGGTGATGAATAAAGAACAACACGCCATGATTGTTTACACGGAAGTAGAACGAAAAATCGACTTTTATTACAAGCTACAGAAAATTGCCACGCATCATGAACTAACCATCACATCTGAAAACGTGACGACAGCCAGAACAAAATTTACACTCAATCAGGTACTGGATGTTTCCTACAAGTCTTTTTCTTCAGAAGCGGGAATTTTATACCTCCATACCCATCAAGGCGTTTTTCCATTCAACATTCACAGCAATCCGCAAACCTTTATCGATACTTTTCGCTCGTTCAAATAATGTGGGTCATCTTGCATTCGTGATGCCTGAATAATCTAAACTAAAAAGAAAACAAAAAGAAGCCGTTAAAGCTGACGGCTTCTTTATAAACTGACTTCGGGCTTAGGATTTGAAAGACTTACCTCGAAAATATCAATGATTTCAATAAACCGTTCGGCTTCTCTAAAAACATGATCCGCTAAAAGAGGATGAATATCACTCTTAATCCGGCATGCTTCAATTAAATCACGGGCTGTTTTCTTAAAGTCTCTTAATGCAACGACGGACACCCGATTTTGATCTAAAAAATGATCGAGTAGAGGGGTCGTTTCTGATTGTGGTCTCATACTATCCAAGTCAATTGCCTGGAACATTAACTGATCAAAATCGTTGCTAAATTCTCTTGCCTGATCGACCAATTTTCGTTCGCTTGGGTCTAATAAATGCCCGATAAACTTCGCATGGTCCGCCATAATTTTAAGGAAGAATACATTTTCTTCAATGATGGCCTCGGGTAAAGGCTGTAATTTACCTTCATTCAAATCTTTTAATCGATTAGCAAAATAAGCGGCTTCTCTACTCGTATGATCAACCAGTAAAGGGTAGTTATTTGACGTGATTTCACAACGAAGAATGAGTCCTAATACTTTTCGTTTATACGCCCAAATGGATGCAACTGCTTGATACACCTGCGTGTTGAAAGCTTTAATCTGTCGTGGATCGGTATGCACCGAGTAACCGGCTAACTGCTCTTCAATTCTTTCAAAGACAGCAATGAACTGTAGAGCTTCCTCAATAAGCTTTTTATCATTTGCAGAAAATCCTAAACTTAAAAATAGAGCATGTTCTTTCATAATTCTTGCCCAAAATCGAATTTCGTCTAATGACCTTACCACAAACTCGTTCGACATCAATTCGCCTCCGTTCGTTTGCCTACAAATAATTGTATGCCAGGCTTTGTCAAACATGCTTTAATTTAGACAATAATTGAGGCTGCAAACTATCCTGAGTTGCATCAAGATAGCTGCTAGATGAAAAATGAATCCAAAGATAAGGCATAGGGTAAAAAACACAAAAAAGAGGATGGCTATAGAGCCGTCCTCTTTCATTTATCGATTATTTTTCAATAAACGTTAGTTCATTCGTTAATGCGTTCATGTGTCTTTGGGTGTTCTCATAGTGCGTTTGATAGCCAGGTAAATAAGATTCCGTTAACAAATGCATAGGGATGACTTCGAAGTCACTCTTGTTTTTGTAGTAACCATAAGTCGGTACGAAACTAGGGTGATCCAACTTGATAACCGTTTTCTCCGAATCCACGACTTTCGTTATTTCCACGCCACCAATGCCACCTGTCAATTTCTCCAAACCCTCTTGGCTAGATAAAAAGTTTCCTAAACTATACATGACGAATGTTCGCGTTCCGTCCGGCCGTTCAATCCAATCAACAGGTTGAAGAACGTGAGGATGATGGCCAATGATAATATCAACGCCCATGCTTGAAAGCTCATTGGCTAAATTAATTTGTGTGTCGTTTGGTGTTTTTTCATATTCATTTCCCCAGTGCATGGATACGACCACCACGTCCGAAATGGTTTTCGCCTTTTTTACGTCCTGTTCAATTAACGGCAAGTCAATCAAATTAATCAAATAAGGTTTGCCTTCAGGAACTGGCATGCCATTTGTGCCATAACTATAGGACAGGAAAGAGAAAGTGATGTCATTCTTCGTGACAGTCCGTACCATATTCCGGTCGTCTGGCGATTTAAAAGCACCCGTATATGGCATCCCAATTTGATCCCAATAATCAATGGCGTTAAGAATTGCTTTTTCTCCTCTATCCAGCGTGTGATTGTTTGCGATGGTCACTAAATCGATTCCCGAGTACTTCAACGCATCTCCAATCTCATAAGGACTGTTGAACTTGGGGTAACTGGAAAGACCCAGCTCCGGACCCCCAATCATCGTTTCTTGATTGGCAATTGCAATATCAGCACTTTCGATAAAAGGCTTCACTTTTTCGAACATGGCCGTAAAATCATATGTTCCGTCAGACATTTTTGCATCTTTATATACGGGTTGATGTAGCAGGATATCGCCAATTGCAACAAGTTTCGCGGTTGTTACCACGGGTTTTTCAATTTTGAATGCTTTGACTGTAATTGGCTTTATAGGTTTTTTTGCCATTTCAATTTCCATTGCATTGGCGACCGGAATACTGTCGATTGGCAATTCAGGGGCAGAAAAATGTGAACAGCCAACGATTAACATACATAAGGCGATTAATAAATAGTACTTTTTCACGACGTTCCTCCAAAATATTCATTAGCTACGATATAAAAAGAGTGATAACAACATGTATCGCAAATTAGTAACTAGTTTTGACAAAAAATGCGACGATAATACGTATGTAGCAATGAAGATTGATATGCTGGAAGAATGAAAAGTTCAATAATAGTATCTTGTCATGTGGTTATTCTATAAATAGATGAAAAGTCCTGCTGAAACGGGTTCCTATAATTGACAAAATTCTGAAATTCGCATATTCTGAATTTGTAAAAGAAAGATCCGAAAGAGGAGTTTATTTATGAGTGTGGCAGTTCTTAACTAATCCGTCATTTTAATACGGTCTTGAAAGTAGCAAAAACCAAGAAAATGCTTGGTTTATTTAGGTTGCGCTTTTCAAGAATTGTTAAGAACAAGCATCATAGCAAAGAAGAATGGAATTTCCAGCTATGGCATGTATTTGTCATCGCTTTTTTTGTGTCTATAAACGGTCATTTGTTTGATTTTCGTCAACCAAAACCGATTTAGTGCACAAATCAGGGGCTCCATTACATGCAATATCTTCTAAGCCGTCATGAGTGTTTTCATGTCGGCTTTTTTATTTGGAAAAAAGGGAGGATTTAATAATGAATCAACAAACAATTGATGTATTGGGATATCAGGAAATTTTACAGGAAGTAGGGAGCTTTGCGATTACGGAGCGGGCGAAGAACTCAATCGAGGGATTGCGACCGACCACGAATAAGAAAAGTATTGAACATGGATTAGGTGAGGTGCATGAAGCACTGCAAATTATGAAAATCAGTGCCAGTGTGCCGATTCATACATTAAGTGATATGGAGCAATACATCGAACAGGCAAAGAAAGGATTGTACATTCGGGCTGATCAGTTTACTCGTGTCCTTTCTTTCCTGGATCACTGTAATAAACTGAAGCGCTTTATGAAAGATAAACAGTACGCAGCACCTACTATCCATTTGTATGCGGAATCAATAGGGGATTTAAATGAGTTGGAAGCTGAACTTACGCGCTGCTTGAGACACGGTCAAGTAGACGATTATGCTACGAAAGAACTTTCAACTGTTCGAAGACAGTTATCCATGCAACTGGCTAAGGTGAAGGAACGAGCACAAACGATGGTGAAGTCAAAAACGTTTGCGCAGTTTTTGCAGGAAGCCATGGTTTCCGAAAGAAATGGCCGTTATGTGTTTGCCGTCAAAAGGGAGTACCGAACTAAAGTAAAAGGGACTGTTATTGATTCCTCTGCATCAGGCGCTACGTTATTCATGGAGCCGAAAGAACTGGAAGAAATGCAAGAGTCGATCGAGTACTTGAGAATTTCAGAAGAGCATGAAGTGGAGAAGATATTGTACGAACTGACCGAAAAATTCTTAGAACAAGAACTAGCAATCAACATTGCTATGGACACGATGCATCATTATGACATCATTTTTGCGAAAGCAAAGTACAGCGTCTCCATTGATGGGGAACGTCCGACGTTGAATGAAGACTATAACATTCATTTGAATGGAGCGAGGCACCCTATGCTGAAAGGGAATGCGGTTCCTTTATCCATCCATTTCGGAGAAAAAGATCGGGCACTGGTCATTACGGGTCCGAATACTGGCGGGAAAACCGTCACGCTAAAAACCATCGGACTGCTGACCATGATGGCACAAACAGGTTTGTTCATTCCAGCGGAAAAGGGAAGTTCACTCCACATTTTCCATCGAATCTATGTGGATATAGGCGATGGACAGAGCATCGAAGCGAATTTAAGCACATTCAGTTCACGTCTTTTGAACATTATCGACATTTTAAAGAAAACCGATAATCAATCACTTGTACTGCTGGATGAGCTTGGTTCTGGAACGGATCCGAGTGAAGGGATGGCATTGGCCATCGTCATTTTGGAGCAATTGTTTGAAAAAGGAGCAACACTCTTTGCAACGACCCATTACAGTGAAATGAAAGATTTTGCCGACCGGAAAGAAGGGTTTGTGAATGGCTCGATGGAGTTCAATCTCGAGACACTGCGACCAACGTATCGTTTGTTATTGGGGGAAAGCGGGAAAAGCCAGGCGTTTGATATTGCATTGAAGCTTGGATTGCACCCGCAGTTAATCAGAAAAGCACACGACATATCGTATAAAGGAGAGCAGTCATACCCTCATGATGCCAGTGAGGCTGATTTGAAGGACCTTCATTATGTGCAGCAAATCACGACAAATAAATACGCCAGAAAAACTCGACAAAATAAGGAAGCCATTGAAGAAAAGGTAGCGCAGTTTGAACAAGGAGACAATGTCACGATTCCCGCTACGAATGAGACTGGAATTGTATATAAAGGACCTGACAGCAATGGGAATTACATCGTGCAAGTGAAAGGCGAAAAGAAAGCCTTTAACCATAAAAGATTGCAGCTTCACATTAAAGGAAGTGAACTGTATCCTGAAAACTATGATTACGATATCATTTTCAAATCCAAAAATTATCGGAAAGTGAAGAAACAGCTCAATCGCAAGCATGTTAAAGGGTTAAGTCTCGAGGATGAGGAGTAATTAACTAAATGCAATATTAATGCTAAATAAGCCACAGAAAGCACATAGCTTTTTGTGGCTTATTTTATGAAAAAAATGATTTATTTTCACAATATGTAGTGTCGAAAAATAAAGTTAACACCATATATTGATTTACATGGATTTGCGTTATATAATAAAAATGTAAAGTAAATGGTAATAATAAGAAGGAAAAACCCTTCAATCAAGCTTATCGCAACCATAGCCCCTGTGTTTAAAACGCTTTTCTGACTGACCGCTAGAACTTATGTGCTCTCAAAATCATATGGGTATGGAGGAAGGGAAATATGAATACGCCAACGATAGGTAAAACGAATGTAACGTTGAAACAAATCAACAGTAAAAAAAGAGAAATGTATAAGAAAGCAAAGCACTTGGGTATGAGTCATCCCAACGTCGTCATGTGCAGTCAAGAGTTGGATGAGTTACTCAACCACTATCAAGGGATTTACCAATTCAATTTTGTCGTCTAGCTTAAGATTAGCCAATAAAGAGTGCGAAGCAAGGTGATTATGTCACTTTGCTTCGCTTTTTTTTTATATGGGGCTGCGAATATAAGATTCGCGAATAGAAGTGTCAAAAGCGCAAATAGACCGTCTGGAAACGCGAATACAACCAGAAAAACCGCGAATAGACTTTTTTTCAAGTTATACAGGGTTGCCCATAATATGTATCACTCTAGTAAAAAAGAAATAACGGTCTGAAAAATACAATTTTTATTATATAATACCTAGAATTTCCACTCATATCATATTATAAGAAGTACAAATAAAGAGAAAAGTAGGGTGTTCTATGTATCCAACGAAATACAGAAGACGCAATACCGTCGCTTTTACCGTCCTGGCTTATTTTACATTCTTTGCTGGTGTAGTCATGTTCGCAATCGGTCTTTACAATGCGGATAATTTACAACTAAATGAAAAAGGCTATTACATCGCAGTCATGATCTTGGTGGCAGTGGGTGCAATCCTAACACAAAAAGTGACACGTGATAATGCGGAAGATAACGATATCCTGGCAGAACAGGAAAGACAATTCAACAATACACGAATTCCAAGTGGGTCAAAGGAATCGTAATGAAAACTGAAATAGTTAACAAATTTCACTCCATTTTGGGGTGTTTTTTGATGGAATGAATGGTCATTCTTTTGTATAACAACATCCGAATTCAAACAAAATTATACAATCAGCCATGCAATACCGACAAATTGCTGCTTAAATTAAAGATGTTTTGACCCTGTCTCATTTCAAGGGGTCAGTCCCCAACAGAGTGGATTATTATTGTTTTCTATTGTAGTAAATGGATCTTGAAGTATCGGATATTGTATACTCCAATTACTCTTCAGCCAGCCTTGAATAAGAATTTCATATTCGAGTTTTTATTGGGACATTTAATTGTAATATTAGTAATATTCAATAAAAATAACGTGTTATTTCCCACTAAAAAATGGTAGTTTAATATATATGTGTAATGTACTATTTTAGGAGGTCCCATGGATAATATAGGATTTTTAATAAAATTTGAACGATTAGACCAAAAAATGAAACAAATAAATTTGGCAAAGGGGATATGTACACCGTCATATTTGAGTAAAATTGAAAACAAACTTACAATACCGAGCGAAGAAACCGTTCAACTACTATTAAAGAGATTAAAGGTTGAGAATAAATATCATTTTATCGAAAAAGATTCTATATTTCTGAAAGAAGCTTTTTCACTTTATAAGAATTCTATAAATTACAGAAATGAAAAAAGTATAATACTTAAAATAGAACAATTTCATAAAAATGAGTTTAGTTTTCAAGATGAAAGTAATTTTTATACTTTTCATCTTATTCAATGGCGATTACTATCAATAACAGATCATTCATCGAATAAAATACCTTTATTAATAAAGACCTTGGAGAGTATGAAAAGAAAATTTGATATGTATCAAACTTTTATTTTCAATTTAAATTATGGGATTTATTATCATTTAGAGAATGAATTTAGTAAAGCTTTGTCATTTTTAGAATTGAATTTAGATTTAATATACAAATTCCCAATTGAAGAATGGGAATTAGCTGATTTTTATCATGTTTTATCATTGTCTTATCTTTCTAATTATCAGAATTTAAATGCAATTAATTATGCGGAGCAAGGTTTAAAGTATTATAAGGATAAATTTTATTTTGAAAGGGCTGTCGATTCATATATTACTATTGCTATTGCTCAAAAAAGAAATCGACAGTACCGTAAAGCAGAGGAAAATCTTAACTTAGCCAAACAGTTAGCAATGAATTTAAATTTGAAAGAAGCGATTGGAAGAATTAACCAGAATTTAGGAAACTTATTTTCTTTACAAGGAGATTCGAAAGCGGCTATTAAAAACTATAAGGAAAGTCTAGAAAATAAAAGAGATTCTGGTAGCTATTTCATCCCACTTCTTTCAATAGTTCAAGAGTATTCAAAAAATGGTAGTATTTCAGAAGTAATTGAATGGTGTGAAAAAGGTATTTATGAAATTGAAAATTCATCAAGTAATGATTATCAGAGCTTTTACTATCATTTCAACATTTATTTACAATTACATACTGAAAATGAAAACTGTGTTCTCACGTTAAAAAAAGCTATTAAATACTTTGAGAACAGAAAAGATTTTCGTCATGTCAATAAATACGCATTGCTATTAGCAAATATTTATTTTGAAAAAAATAGTTATAAAAATGCTGGAGTCTACTTTAAAAAATCCAATGATTCTTTGTTTCTTCAAAAATCAATAAAAGCATGGGAGGATTTATAATGAAAAAGAAAATTTTAATTGTTATTTTAGCTCTTACTGTAATATTAACGATACCTCATCAAGAAAAAAGGGCAGGAGAAGATGATCCGCCAAATCCAATAGTTGAAAATTAAAAAATTGTAGAGTTTTCTTATTGAAAAATGATTTGGAGGTGAAATTAGTGAACAATACTAAATTTTATTCGTTACAGTTAATAATCTTTTTGATAATTCTTTTGTTGATCGGTTGTAACGCACCCCCGTTGAATGAATCACTGGAGGATCTGTCAAATGAAAGCCTAAACGAAGAAATTTCCTATTGGTCATCAAATGAGTTTCAGGGAAGACAAACTGGTACCGAAGCAAATAGTCTTGTTGGAAATGAGATAGCAGAAAAATTTGAAAAAATCGGATTAGAACCTATTCAATCAAAAGGTTATCTTATGCCTTTTAAATTGAACCATTATAATCCTGAGGACATTGAAAGAAGTCTAGTCGTCAATTTTAATAATGGGAAGAAGAAAGAATTTTCCTACGGGACTGATTGGTTGGATCAATACACTAATTATTCGGTGAACATACAACAACCGATTAGCTTTACTAAGAGCGAAGGAACTATTTTCATTACAGATAATCAAAAAAATGAGACAGATGATGTGAGCGTTAAGTTTGTTAAAACAAAAAATTTTCATAAACAATTGCTTTCTTCAGACTCGAAATTCTCAACATTTCAAATTTCAGATTCAGTATACAATTTTATAGAAGCGAATGAGAACGAAATTAAAAATGTCCATATCATATTTTCTGCTCAATCTGAAAATATTACAGCACAAAATGTAGCAGGTAAAATTGATGGAGAGGATGGTAGTGTCAAGAAACAGGCCATAGTAATTTCCGCACACTTTGATCACGTAGGAACTGCAGGAAATACTACTTTCTTAGGGAGTGTGGATAACGCAACTGGGATTACTGGATTAATGAATCTGGCGTCTATTCTTAAAAAAGAGTCAAAAGAAAAACCATTCTCTTCAGATATTCTTTTTGTTGCATTCAATGCAGAAGAAAATGGTTTAGTAGGCAGTCAAGCCTTTGTAAATCAGATATCTCCCCAGTACGAATCTATTATCAATATTAATCTGGATTGTATTGGTATTAAGGATGGCGGAAGAATAAATTTTGTCGGTACAGAAATTGGAAGTGTAGTTCTAAGTGATGCTATGAAAAAAATAGCTAATGAAAACAATATTGATAGTACTATTCAAATTGAGGAAACAGCAAGCCTTACTAGTGATCATATTTCCTTTATAAATGCCAATTATCAAGCAATCAATATTTCACAAGAACGATTTGATAAAATTCATACCACAGGAGATAACCTAAAGTATACAGATAGCAAGCCTCTAAAGTCTGCAATTGTAATTGTCCATGAGTTCGTACACAAGAATCATAATATTTTGTTTGAAACGAACGAAATCTTAGAACCATCTTTGATAAAAGAGATGGAAAGAGAAAAGAAAGATTTAAATTTTGCAGAATATAAATTATTCTCTTCACAAATAACAAATAAGGTGGAATTAGCCTATAACTTGGAACGAGAAATGTCACAAGATAAGATAAATCAAGTTAGATTCCCGTTTAGTAACGAATCAATCGAAATTAAAAAAGCTTATTTGTCGTATGAACCATTCAATAAGGATACTCTCTATGCAGCTAAGGACCCTATAGATCAAGTGAAAAAGATGAGAGATAGTGATATGAAATTATCAGCAATTAATTTAACTTTGCAGAAAGATAATACTAACTTCTATATTCAAATTTTCGAAGGAGAGTTAGAAGACCCAAATCAAGAGGAAATAGATACATTTGGGAAATGGAAGTTAATCGGGAACAATGACACGAAAGAAGAGAAGATGACATATAATATTGCAATCTCTCCATTTGAAATAGATAAGCGAATGTTCACAGTAATTATCCAAAATTTTAATGAAGATACTGAGACTTCGGAGGAGCCCTACAGCAAGTCTATGATTGAAAACTTTTTAACTGCATTTAAACCTGAAGGCGCTATCAAAGTTTTTCTAAATGAAGAAAAATTAATTAATTGAGATACTATATTGATAATTTTAGACCCCCTATTCTGTTCATTACAGAGAGGGGGTTTCATTCTTTTTTAATCTATCTAAAACTTAATAAATTCATCTCTTAACAACACGATAGTTCTCTGTTTTTCTTTAAGTAATTAGTTAATTCATTTCTCCTTGTAATTAGGAAAAATGAAATAAAAAGTAGTGATATATACTCTTTTTCACACTAAATGTCCCAATCTAAAGTCACGCTTTGGTCGATGAAATTACAGTATAATATATATAAGGAGGTGAAAAAATATGGGAATTAAAAAAATTGTAGTAACAGCTATTTTAGGGTTCAGTTTGTTTTCATTTGGTATGACATCTCAAGCTTCGGAACTAACTCATCAACATGAAGATGTGGAAATTTTACATAACCATGATAAAGAGGAAGTTGCACATAATCATGCTGAGGGAACTGAACATAATCATGGTGAAGAACTTCAAGCTAGTGACATTGGGGTAATGTATATTCCTTGCCCAATAACTGGTGGTAATCATCAAATGTATTACCAAAGCGCTCAGATTTCAAATGGTGGGAACACGGGAGCATCACACTACCATAGTGGAGCTTATTGCCAAGCTTACATTCAGATTACTAAATCACTCTACAGTTGTGTAAATTGCGGTTTCGATGAATGGAGAGAAAGTAGTAAAATTATTCACCCAGGATATTAAAGAAATTAAGGTGATTATTTAGGGGATTTTACAAATAAATATTCACTAAATAAATTATATCAAAAAGAAAATTGCGACTTCGCAATTTTCTTTTTGATATTCTCAATTAAAAACAGAAACCGATACAAGCTTTTCATATGGTCTTGATTTTGGTGATTCAAGGATTAGTTGGTCAGGTATTTCATGTTCTTCTTTCGGCTCTATAACTACACATGCACAAACTAGATATTAAGAATTATCTCTTTTTATTACCTAGCTCTTTCCATGCCCTCATCTTTCGAACAATCTCTGTACAAACCTTTCTATGACCATCGTGTATCCTCGTTTTCTCTGCAATTTTTGTTTTTCTCTTTCTGCTGCATGACCTACCTGTTGAATTCCCTGCAACATGGTATCCAGTATGTCCAAATTTCTGTGGACTGGCTGTATCAGTGATTGGATTGGATTGGAGGTACTTTTGCTTCCAACATAAGGCCCAATCTCGGTTACTTTGTTCTAAAGAATTCACCCTGTAAACCCCGTCATTAATAGGGGAAAAGAAAAAGGGAATGTATTGTTTAAACTAATTATCGTGGAGATTCTGAGTCACTACTATTTGAAATAATTTCAGGCATTCTTAATTTTATGGCTATAAAATTTTCATATAAAGACATGTAAAAAACCGCTAATTCAATGATGAATTAGCGGTTTTATTTGCGTCCACATCAGGTGATCGTTTTAGGCGTTCTTCCATAGCGGACATACACGGCATAAAACAGCGCGGCACTCAACAATCTCAGTCCAGAGTTTAGATACATTGCCGTCTCGACACCCCAACCGTTCAACATCCAAATACCGATTTGCGGTGCAAGGAACGCCACAAATGCAAGCATGACATTGTAGGTTGTGATGCAATACGTACGTGATTCTTCAGGAGACTGTTCCAACAATAAATTGAACAGCAGCAATACGACGCCTGACAGGAAGAAGCCCGACATTGTCTGGACGATTGTTAAGTAATACAAGTTCGTCGATAGTACCGTCAGAAATGGCGTCGAAGCCATTCCAACTGCGGCCCACACGAAGACACGCACATTCGATTTGCGCTCAGCCCATTTTTTCCAGAGCGGGAATGTCAAAATTTGCATCAACATATTTCCAACAGAAAACATACTGATCCAAAAAATGGTCGCCCCAACCACACGCACATGGTAAATGTTAAAAATCCCCCATGCCATTTGCCACGCAAAGTTGAAGAATAGTGCTGCTACTAAAAACCACACATAATTGGCATGCTTGAAAATGGACCAATCCATTAACTTTTTCTTTACCAAAGGGCCACCCCCATGGGCAGGCGCTTCGTCGTGCTTCATCAACAAGAAGGCTTCCAAAAGTCCAAATCCAAATGCCAAGGCAAATAGGATTTGATACGCTGTTACATTGTCGGATTCATCTTTCATCACAATGCCGATAATCAGTGTCGAAACGAGCCCAACCATCGTCAACAGCCGATTGCGGTCACTGAAAAACTCGCCTCGCCGGGATGCATCGATCATACCGCTAATCAAGGTTTGCGAGCCGATGTTTGCCACAGTATTCGGTACACTCATTAGCGCAATGATGGCAAGGAAAGCCCAGGCCTGCATCGATTCAGAAGGTAAATAGACAAGTATGACGATGAGCAAGAACATCAGTCGCGCAAATAACACTGACATCGCCACGAGCTTCTTATGCTCATGTGCTCGGTTCAGTAGAATGGCGGCTGGAATAGTCATGAGCAACGCGACAAGCGGGGGAAGGGAACTAATCAATCCCACTTGGTAGTTGGTGGCGCTCAAAATGGTAATTGCAAAAATGGGAAAGAAGTTGTTCGAAAAATTCATCGCAATGGTCGAAGCCATGCCATAATAAATGCTGATTTTTTCATTATATGGTCGCATAATAATCTCCGTCATAATTCAAAGAATTGGTATGATATCTTATCTTATGAATTATAAACCTGTAAAAAAAGAAAACAAGTACTTCGAGACACAAAATTTTCGGGATGCTATTCATTAGGAGACACCCCCATTCAAATGTTTTAAATCAAACATGAGGATTTTTTTCTAATCACCGAATATGTAGAGTTCACGTACAAAAAACAGCTTGCAATCTACGTTGAAGTAAATTGCAAGCTGTTCTGTTTTTATTTTATTTTTTCAACATTGGAAAGGACACTATCCAAATCGTCAGCGGCTTTATTTAATGTGTCTACATCAAGAGGGTCAATTTTTACTCCTGCTTCAATAATATGAAGGGGTGTTTCAACTTGTTCATAAAGATCCGCGTCTTTTTCTTTTACTGCATCTTCAAAACTCTCCCAAATTTCTTCTAAGTTTTCGCCATTTGCTTCGGCTTTCTTAGTGTCATTTGCTTCTAATTGCACTTTCAAATCGGCAACTTCAGCTTTCATTTCTTTTGCTCCATCCGCAATCGATGTTTGTGAAGTCGTCTCTTCAGTTTGGCTGTTATCATCAGTTTTTGTTTGTTCATCATTTGTTCCACAAGCCGATAAGGCCATTGATGCTGCGATTATTATTGGGAATACGTACTTTTTAGATTGCATTATTAAGTTCCTCCTGTTTTTTCATTCTTGATTGAATTGTTTTTTGTTTTATTTTACCCAAAAACGCTACAAAAACTGCAACGACTAACAAAATCATTTGAGGGATAAAGCTCTCCCAAGTTGAGTAGATCGCAAAAAAGTCAATGGTTGGAATTGGAGCTTGTGTAGCTGGAATTAACCCGGCTAATTGTAAACCATGAATGCCCATACCCGTAAACTTAAAGCACAAGTAGAACATTAATATACTCGACACCATGAAAAATGGACGCATCGGAATTTTTAAGCCTACTTTTAAGATTAAGTACGACGTAATCAATAATATGGTTAGGCCAATCGCTATGCCACCTAATAAGGAACCTAAGTCAATAGAAGATGCCATTCCGATATAGAATAAGACGGTCTCAGTTCCTTCACGGAATACAGCAAGAAAAGCTAAAATCGCAATTGAAAGTAAACTACCAGTATCGAGTGCCTTCGTGCTTTTCTTTTGGATATAGCGATTCCATTCTAAAATACTCGATTTACTATGAAGCCAATAGCTCATGTAGCTGAGCATGACAGCAGCAAAAACACCTGTCCATCCAGCAATCAGGAAGTTGTTGTGACCAAATGTGCCAGCTGAGAATAAGAAGTTGACCAAAACGCCAAGAACCAGACTGATGCCAATGCCAGAACCCACACCTACCCAAACCCATTTATTCTTGTCCGAATGACCGGATTTCTTTAAAAAGCCCATAAGCGCTACGACAACTAATAGAGCTTCTAACCCTTCGCGTAACAGAATGGTCGTCGCATCTAACATCGTGTAGCTAGTTTTTGAAACAAGTGGAGATAAATAATCTCTCATTTCTTCAATGGTTTTTTTTGCCCCTTTTACATCGGGCGGATTAGCTGAAAGCATGGAATATGAAGTAACCATATCACTTTCTGCATTTTTGTAGACCGTTGCAGACTGAGTGAGCACTACACCTTCAACGTCCAACCAAGATTTTCTGAATTCCTCTATATCTAATTTAGCACCTTCAATATCTTGGTTATCAATTTTGTCTAAAGATTGATTTAATAACATAATCAGTTTGGCAACATCATCATTATTTTTTGAAGCATCTTGATCCGCAACTGAAGTTTGTGAGAATTGCCCATTAATAAATTTAGTATTCGTTTCTTTCAGTTGTTGAAGCGTTTTTTGAACACTTTCCGAGTTAACCGGATCTTGAGCTAAAGCAAACTGAACTTGTCCCATGTTATCTTCTATATCATGGTAAGCCTGTTCAGATTTTTCTTTAATTCCTGATTCAAAAGAAATCCAATTAGCCGTGTATTTCTTAAATTGTTCAGAGGCAGTTTTAGTGTCGCCCAATTGAACAGATTTTACGACTTCATCAATTTGAACGTTTGCTTGGCGCAGGTCCTCTTCAGGGCTCGAAGCAAAACTTTTGGTTGGTAAAATTAACAGCCCGATAAGGACGAAGACTAGAGCAAAATGTATAGATCGCATTATTTTGTCTCCTCTTTATATTGTTATTTGAGTTAAAGTTATAAGATTAATCCGATAATGAAAATCATTATCAATTAGATTCTTACGAATTATAAGGCTATATAGATGTCTTGTCAATCACAGAATAAATATGAATAAGGTCGAAATAAAAAAGGGGAGAAGAATGATAATAATAATATAGAGGGGAAAATGGAGTGGCTGAATGGATAAAAATAAATAAAATGATGCCTTAAATAAACAAAACGTGATGGTTCACAACTTTTCAATTTTCAAAAAGATATGTGCCATCACGATGGCCGAATTAAGGGTATATACTCCTGAAGTGTTTCTGAGGGAAATTCATATATGACCGGTCTAATGCCAATCGAGTAAATGCCTATACATAAAATAATGAAGAGATTTATATTGAACTACCTATTATTTCTCCTTCGCTCGCTCTTTTTGAGCTGCTTCATACCGTGCACGCATCCGCCAACTTTGGATGAACGAAATCAAATAATACATCCCGACGTAAAGAACAACAAACAAAGCGATATCCACAACAAATTTGAAAAGGGATTCCCAAACAAATTGACCGTCACTGAACAATTTGTATTGGAAAAATGGCAATAGTAAATACGTGAAGTTGCTAATGAGCCACGCTGAAATGAATGCGGCAACAGCTTTCCAAAAAGTCATTAATGATTACCTTCCTTTATAAGGATATAATGTTGAAACAACATGATTCGGAATATCTTTAAGCACATAAAAAACGGCCTGTGGAGTCATTTTCCTTTTCAAGCATTTGGATGCCAGAGAAAATGTCCTTTTATAACCGTCTCATTCTATTTCCTTGTGATATTTCAATGTGTACTTGATGGGTGGTCCCGCCATCTAAACCGTTTACTCGAGAAATAGTCAACTCTGTTTCAATACGGGCTACTTTTGTTTCGTGCCCTTGAAGGGAAACGGTGTAAGGAGCATTTTCAGTCTTTTTTTGTTTCGGACAATTACTCGATTATCTTTCATCATTGAGCTATTTCTTCATGCACTTCTTCTTCATTTGTTTTCTTCGGCAAACTTTTAACCAAACGCACAATAATCCAGCCCATCAAAATAGAACTGATAACGAGCACAATCGCATTCGGAAGGGCTTTATCATATAGTTCTGAGCTATTCATAATGCCCCACTTTGGCCAGGTCGGTGCGACATACATCCAGATCACGGCAATAGAATTATTGATAATGTGCATTAAAATCGGAATCAATAAATTGCGTGTTTTCAAATACAACAAGGAAGTGATCACTCCAAAGATAAATGCCCCGACAACATCTGCATGCAACAGACCAAACAGAATACTGGAAATGAGGATTCCGCCCCACATCGACGTTTTCTTCATCATGCGATGCAACAAAACGCCACGGAAGATAAACTCCTCAGCGATGGGTCCAATAATGGCTATACTGACAAGTGAAATCACTAAATAAATCGGGTTTTCCGGCATCGGAATTGGCTCCAACAGAAAATCCACAAACCCAGGAAAAATGGGATACAAGGCAAACAATTGAAGCCAAAATACACTTATTGAAAACGCGATGGAAATCAAAACAAATCCAATTAAACGAGGAAGCCATTCAATGGTTCCTTCCTTGAATACCACTTCACGTACAGACCGACCTTGTTTTCGGAAATGATATCGGAAGAACAGAATGGGTGCTGCTATATACAAAATCAGCGTAATTCCTGCTTCCACAAAATTATCATTGTATGGAAGGAAAATAGCCCCAATCCCAAATACCACCATCAACAAAATACTCAAACCAAACAAATGACGCGTCTTCATCTCTTCAAACATTCGCTCAACCCCAATCAAATTCTACATACTTATACGCAACTGGAAGGAAATGGTTTCGGATTATTGAGAAAATCCTACTGGCTGCGATAATACATCTCTTTTTCGTCTATCGGAGTATATGCTTCTTACAAGATACACGATGATGAGAATCAATAATAATAAACTAACCACGAGAAATGTGCTTTTCAGGACAACGTTCACATATAAATCATCCGAGCTGACTAAGAAAAGGGTTTCTATCCATGAAGGAAAGAAGAATTCTTGAAATAAAGTGAAGCCGTTATGTACGATGTGAATCAAGATCGGAATGAACAAATTTTTTGTCTTCAAATAAATCAGTGAGGCAAGGATGCCAAAGATGAAAGTAGCTAGCATCTTTTCGGCTTGCATATGGATTGCTGCAAAAGCCAAACTCGAAATTAAGATACCGGCCCACATATTCGTTTTCTTGATGAGGCGGTTCAACAAAAGTCCCCGAAAAACGAATTCTTCTGCGATTGGTCCCGTTACCGTCGTCACCACCATGGAGACAATCAAGAATAGGACAGTTTCATTAGAGGGTTCAATGATAAATGGGTCTAATTGAAAGAAAGAATCTTCTATCACTAAATAGACCCAAAACGTTGTAAGTGAAAATGTATTGAAAATAAGCGCAATTGCTAGCACTGATAAGAATGAAGTATCCACATTTCTGTCTGAAACAACAGTCCGGAGTGGAGATTTATATCGATAAAAGTAATAGCCAAAGAACAGCAACGCAACCAATTCAAAAGAAACGAAATCTGAAATAATGCGTTTGTAGTTTTCAGGAATGTCATACAACGATAAAATCCATTCCACTGAGAGAGCAAAAACAATCATTAAGACAACAAAAATCCGGATTTTCATTTCTTTAAACATCCTGTTCCTCCTCGCAAGAGTAAACCTGATTGTATTCGGAAGCATCCAAAATCTCTTCTGTTTGCCCCCACATAGACAATTTGATTTTCAGATAAAAGGTTTTATCATTTGAACGAACATAAACCGCATAGTAGCCATCTTCTTCTCCATATATGCCAGCTCGGATATCGTTCAGGCAGTCGCCTCCATAAGTCTCTTCTATAAATGCAACGGACAATTCCTTCGCTTTCCATTCATGAAGCAGACCGTGCAAGCTGAAAATGAATCCCACAATAGAAATTATAAGAAATGCTATCGCAATACGTTTTTTCACCCGAACACCATCCTTATATATATATATCGAAATTTCCTTATATGATTTATTCTAACATTTATTTACAGCTAAAAATTAAAAAAACCATCCCTGGCACAGTAATGCCATATAGGGATGGTTTTTTGTCTTTTATTAGCTGCGCCGATACTTCTGTACAAACGGAAGAAGGAGTAAAGAAATAATTCCTAGTGACACTACTAATAAAAAAGCGTAGCCATAAGGTAAATGCCACTGCCACCCTAAATAGAAACCAAAAAAGTACATCGGTAGAACAAGCACTACAGCTGCTACAATTCTTGAAAGGAAGGTAATCCGGTGTTCAGTGCCGCATTGGCTGCATTGAATTGGTTTATACATAAAGATATTTGATTTAAATATTTTGCCCCAGCTGAATCGATGATGGCATTTAAAGCATTTCTGTAACCCCATGTCTTTACCCTCCTCAATCAACCTGATCACTTCTTTTTTTCTTATACGCAAATGGGGGAGAAATGGTTTCGCTTTACTTATAAATAAAAATTATTGACACTTTTAACTTAAAAGTTAATAATTCATTCAAGAGGTGATGAATTTTGGAATTAAATTCACAAGATTTTGGTGAACGACTGAAAGAAATACGCATTCAACACGGGCTTTCTATGTTGGCACTTGGGAAAGACATCGGTACTTCCGCTAGCCGCATCAAGAGTTGGGAAAGCGGTGAGAGTGTGCCTTCTGCAAACTGGATTGTGGCGATAGCTGAACGATTCAACATTTCAACTGATTTATTACTAATAAATAGTCCTTTAAAGCAATTGGAATGGTCACAAGAAATGTACAAAATAAGCGAATCAGCCACAACTTTTAATTTCGTGAGTGAACCTGAAGAGCAAGTCCACTCTCAGTTAAACTCTTTCGTCAGTTCAAGTAGAACAGATGTTGAATGGGAAGACATCATGAACGGGACATCAACTCAAGATGACCTTTCAATAGAAGATTTTTTTCCAGGGAAATCACAAAAAAAACGATACCTGGACCAACTAACATCCCTATATTCTAGACTTACCACACAGGATTTATTGGAACTGTATACATTGGCAGAAGTGAAAGCAAGGAATAAACGATGATCAAACGAGTCGAATTTACAGTAGAAGACACAAAACCAAATATTGTAGCACCTTCATCTTACGATCCAAATCCAGAACTTGGCTTAACAAAACACAATCAATTGGAAAATGTGCTCGTGAAGCACTACTCACAACTTCGAATAAAAGAGGGCTGGACATTTAAAGGGGAATCCTTTTGTGAAGGCATGGGTGGATACGGAAAAGTGGAAGGCTGGAACATCGAAGATACGGAACAAGTCGAACCGATGAGTCTAATTCAAGGAGATGGTTCGCCATTCTCTTACTTACAAGCGGCAATGCTATACCGTGACATCGACGAATTCGGTCGTTTCTGGCACAGCACACAATGGGGAGTGGAAGAAGTGTTGGATCAACATCTTGCCTTGGAAAAAGGGATTATCCCTTACGAAGATGAAGAACTTGAAGAGGACCGATGGACATTCAAAGGAAAGAAACCTGTGAACTGGAATCCTAGCTATACCGAGAAAGATGGCATCGTTAAAATTACCTATTATTCACTAAATCCAGTACATATCGAAACGTTGATTTACAATGTGCATACGTTTGATAAAGGGAGCTATATGCAGACTTTAAGGACGAGAAAGGTTGGTTCAGGGCAAACGGGGATAATTTTTTAAGGTGAAGTTAAAGTTATTGGTTGATTTTGTATAGAAAAATGCGCTTGGAAATGTATCTCTAAGCGCATTTTTTTGACTGTTTTTTTTACTAAAGCACCCGTTAGTTGAACAAGACTTATTGAAGTGTTGACATATACAGCGAATCAGGAGGAGACATCGTAATGAAAGTCATAAAGACAATTGTGTAATGTGCAACGTTGAAATCGACTTAGAAAGTACGGGATATCATTTAGATTCGGAAGAAGGCGTTTGGTGTATGAGTTGTGCTGAACAAGAATCGGATCATTGACATAAAATGCGAATAAGAAAGAGGGGTTTGAATTTGTTGAAATTCTTAGTTGTTTCGTTATTGATTGTTTCTTATATAGATACAATTCGGATTGCCAAACCTTCAAAAAACCAAGTTAAAGGGGTTCATTACGATGCTCTTTGGGCATCTATTCACACAATGGCGTATGGTTTGGCGGTAGCATTTATTTTATTTGACGTATAACAGTATTTAATTAGTTCGCAGTTCAACCATACTACGCTTATTCAACTAACCTGCCCCGTTAGTTGAATAAGAAAAACGAATTAATTCACAATGTTATAATTCATCAGTTCGAATTTTGTACATGGTCATAAAAATAATCCATCCTTTTTCTCAATAGATGTTTCCATAACTTATCTAATAGTTTGACTATATAATATTCCTTTTAATTAATATGAGAATGTCTCATAATAGGATTTAGGGACTATTTAAAAGTAGATAATAAAAAGGAGATTGTGCCTATGAATCTATTTAGTTACGAACTAACAAGATTAGTTGATGATTATTTCAAGTGTGACTGTCCTAAACTGAAGGCTCAGATACGTGAAGATATTCAATTGTTAACTGATGCTTTTATACAAACCGAAGAAAACAAACAACTTATATAATAATCCAGTTTGCCTCACACTTCCTTTTATGATGACAGTAAGCATTATGGTGAGGGCAAACCACCCATGTAGAATTATAAGGTTTTGAATAAAAACCTAAATTATCGAATCGTATTACGCTTACTTCCTTTTCCCCAAGAATTTCAGGTCCTTTTTCAACATTTCCTTGTTCAACTAACCTGCCCCGTTAGTTCAATAAGAAAAGAGCTGCTTAAGCAACCCGATGAACTTCAACTAAAGCACCGGTTAGTAAAAATATATATTGCTTTAGTTAAAGACTTTTTATATATTTCGTAACATTCCCCATACAGCAACTTCCTTGAGGATTATTTACCTCACACCCGCATCTGCCTGCTTTTACATTTACTCGAATGTGTTCTAAAGGTTTAGGAGAAAGTTCTTGTTCTTCATACTTCTTAATTTTCTCTTTTGTCCATCTAAAGCAATAGCAAACTGGTACTGTGGAAGAATCGTCTTTTTGATGCACAGATACCTTTACATCTGACTTAAGGTACAATTTTTTCTCTGTATCAAAATAGACAACATCACAATCTTTTGTTGAACAAAAGTAATGAGTCAAACTCGGATTCAAAGAATCTAAAACTGATGGTTTAAGCATTGATTTCAACGTAATAATTTTCAACTTTTTCCCTTTGGTATTACAAGATGGACAAAGCTCAGTATCATTACTTTCATTAATTTGTTCTTTTGAAGCACAACAATCTGTCATTTCTACACCTTCCCTTTTAGCTCTCTGAACCAAATGCATCTTAATGCAACAAATAATCCGATCCAAGTTTAGGCGCTGCACTTTTTAAGAAATAAAAGAGCTACGTCTACTTTCGTTGTCTTTTTTTGACTGTCGGTAACTTTAATTTTCATGGGAGTTGAAGATAGGAAGGACATAACCACATTTCCAGTAATCTTCCTGTTGTTTAGGTTTCTTTATAAACATTATGCTGAAAATTCCTCTTTTAACTTTACTCCGTAATACCGCATTGCTTTCAAATTTCCTTCGTATTCAAATATTTCTAGTTCGATTAAACAACGCAAGCGGTATTCGAGCCATTCGTCCCCTGTATATTGCTCCATATGCCCTAAAGCTTCGCCAATAACACGTGCAGCCTTTATAAAACCAGGGTATTCAAGTTCTTCATTTAGTCTTTTTGCGCAAGTAATGATTAAGTCATCATCTCTGGTTAGCACATTATAATGCCATAATTGGTGGTCTGCACATGTGCGAAGTAAAGATTGGTCATTATTAAGAAGGTTCTTGCCTTCTTCGCATAAACTTGTTCGTCTAATGTCTTTTAGGGGATGTTGCTTATATTGCTCATAAAAACAGGATAATCTCTCACTCGGAAGTTCGCCAGTTGCTTTCGGGTAATCTTCTTCATATGGATGCAAATCATACAATTTATGAAAAGCCGTATAAGTATTTATTACAAAGATTGTGTTCAACTTTCCTTTTAGCAGTGCAAGGACTATCCGTAAGCCTGTTTGTTCGTGTGCATTATTACAAGTCCAAATAACAATATCCTGAACTTGTGGAATGGCTTTGATTCTATCCACTGAATCAATCATTCTTAGCATAGTAACATCACGCTCATTGCCCTCATCCCGGTAACGCTCTTTAAACCAATGAAAACGTGCCTGCATTCCTTCTTTTGTATGTATATTTTTCACAGGACCAACAGATAAAATATCTGGTAATACAATGATTTCCTCTGTCTTTTCATAAGGTGTATTTCGAAACGCAGCACGTAAGCTCCCAGCTGATGATTCACCAAATATAATATGTACCGTTTGTGCTTGAATCTTATCTATTTTCTTATTACCATCCGTCATTAACGTTCTCTGCAATTCTTCTATATTCTCCAATATCCGCACCCCCGTATTTTATAGTAACTAGTTGATTACTCAATTTATTTTATCTTCTTCTAAAATTTTTACTCAAACCTTCTTATTGAAGTAAAGCACCAGAATAAGACTTCAGTTAGATTTATTTGCTTTTAAAAAATTCACCATTTCAATAAATGCTTTTTCTGTGGATTCTAAATTATATTTTGGAGAGTAAGGATCACTAAATCCGTGTTGTCCGGAATATTTATGTACCTCGATATTCTTTTTATCTAAAATTGATATTAACTCATCTACATTAAATGATGGTTCTTCTTGCGGAAAGAAAAGCATAGTAGGACATCGAGGAGATATTTCCTCATAATTCCTAATACGCGAACCATAGTATCCAACTATTCCATCGACACACTCTTCTTCACTACACAACCAGGAAACAGTTGCCCCTATGCTAAATCCAATGATAAATATTTTTTTATAGTTGTTTTTAGCTTCTGATAATATATCTCTTATTTTATTTGAAGCGTCAGCGAAACCTATGTTCTCCATAAAATTACGATAAGCAACTTCCTCCTGAGAATAATCAAAAGGTGTTTCTCGTTTTAATAAATTTGGGCAAATGACATCAAAACAATCTTCGGATATAATTTCACAAAAACTCTTCATATGTTGGTTGATACCATAAATTTCGTGTACCACAATGATTAGAGTATCAGACTTATTTTGGATTTTAATCATTCTGTACCTCCCTCGGTAGTTAATACCACTTCTGTAATGTGTTTATCAACAACCCCCATTAGTTCATCAAGAAAATATGCTGCTTAAAGCAGCCAGAGGATATTCAACTAAAGCACCCGTTAGTTGGATAAGCCAGTGTTTTACTCTTGATTGTGAAACTCAATTTTATAATCCGTTGTAATATAACCATTAAAGTTTCTACCATAAATTTCATTCATCAATGAATCTGCCCATACATCAGCTTCAAGCATTGTTTCAAAAACCAGATCTTCAACTAACCAATTAATATTCACAGAATTTCACTTCCTCATATTTCAATCCGTAATATATATACTTATTGGACGAACCTGCCCCATTTTAGTTCAATAAGAAAAAATGCTTTACTTCTTCTTGAAGTAAAGCACCCGTTAGTTTAAGTGTAATTTTTCACAATATTTCAGTGGAAAATAGAAATTCTCATTTATTACTACTTCACAAAAAATGCGATAATACCTATAACAATACACAAAATTCCACTTAAAAATTGTCCTATACCCGAAGCTTGTCCCATTAGTATAAAATTGAATAAGTTTTTATTTTTTCGATTTTTTCCAAATAAACCATCGTCTGTTTTCATACGATAAAGACCCCAAACCGTTAAAACTATCCCAAAAATAAATAATATAAAAATCACTTTCATTCCTCCGTTGTTTGTTTAATATGTGTATCTTAATGAAATGTATTATTTGTCATCCTCATCGAAAATAAAAGTTTCTTCAATTGATAAATTAAAAACTGAAGCTATTTTATACGCAAGTAGCACAGATGGATTATACTTTTGTTTTTCTAATGAAATGATTGTTCTAGAAGATACACTTACTCTATCAGATAATTCTTGTTGCGTTATTCCATATTCTAATCGCAATTCTTTTACTCTATTTTCCATAAATCCTCCTGATTAAAGAAAATGATTGTAATACTTTCTAGACCCCTTTTCAATAATTATTAAAGATATTAAGACAACAAATAATGCAGTATTTGTTGGGATTACCACAAAATTAGTTAAAAACATAAGAATAAAAATTTCGGATATCAGAATATACAAGGAAAAGCGAGCAACTTTTCCATCAATTAAAGCATCTCTTTCGTCATATTCCTTAGCTAATTCCTTTTCTAGTGATATATTCTTACGGGATTTAATGTAAGAAATTGTTGAGTACAACAAAATTATTCCACCTAAGAATACTATGATATAGCCAAAATTAAATCTTACTGATGTATCGAAAATTATTTGAATGATTCCCAATATAATCATCAAGGTTGAGACTACAAAACGCTGTATGAATAGATTTTTCAATTATACCTCTCCTAACCAACTTATTCTCCTGAAGTGAAGTTAACTTCATGTGAAGTTGATTTCATATTAACCTTTTTCAAAACAAATATCAATCATTAAATATTGGTTCTTTAAATGACGGACATGGAGTCGGAAGTGATCAATCATTTAATGAAAACAATCGATGGTTTATCAATGATGGGTTGTCGTACAGTAATCACAAGATTAAGATCAGATGTCGTAAGAAAAATGCTGTCTCTTGGCATCAAATTCGATAAAGACACCAAAACATTCGGGACGTTACAACAAGCATTGAATATCTATTTAGTCAGTCCGGTTAACGTAGAAGCGAAACCATTACCCTAATAAGGAACGAGCTGAGCGAAGGAACATTTCGCAGGCTCTTTTTTCAGGGAATTATTGGCTTATGGCGATTGTTTTGGTTAAATCAAAAGAGGAGTAAAAGAATTTAAAGGATGAATGGGATTAAAGCATATCGATATCGCCAGTCAGGATAAAAAGGGGATACAATGAATGAAAAAAATAATGGTAATTGGAATTTCAGCAGGAGCAGGGAAGTCAACATTTGCCCGGAGATTAGGGGAAGCCTGGAACCTCCCCGTTTATCATTTAGATACGCTATTTTGGAAGCCTAACTGGGTGGAAGCGTCTTTGGAGGAATTTTCAAAAGCCCAACAGGAAATCGTTACTCAAGATCAATGGATCATGGAAGGGAATTACAGCAATACATTCGACATTAGAGCAGCACATGCCGATACCATTATCTATTTGGAACTTCCACTTCACGTGTGTCTCTACCGGGTCGTGAAGCGTTCGCTGATGAACCTGGGGAAAACCCGGCAGGATTTGGGGGAGGGGTGTAAGGACAAACTCGAATGGGCATTCATTAAGTTTATCCTCACAACTTATTATCCCCGAAAGCGAAATATGGACGAGCGTCTTCAAAGCTTCCAAGCAATAGGTCCGGCCAAGAAAGTAATTACATTGAAGAGTAAAAAAGAAATTCAATCGTATATAGAAAAAGTATGCGGCTATGCGCATTCGTAAAGTCCTTACTAACTGAATACAGCACTTTTGGATTACGAAAGAATGGTCACTCAATTTACAAAGAAGAAGCAGCTGAAGATGCAATTTCAGCTGCTCTTCACTTTCTGACAAAGAAACGAGCTCCTCTGAAAACCCAAAAGCAGTGATTTCCCCTAATAAGGTTCTTCTGGAAGGGGTATTAGAATATCCTTTAAAGATAAGACTGAATATTCAATCAGTATTAAACGAAGCTAAAGCGTTTCACATTACCGATGGGAAAGGGAGTGGAGAACGATGGAATGGTCCTACTGGAAAGTCATTATGAGATACGGCCACGTGGGCTTACGGAAAGAAGTAAGCGTAGCACGACACTTAATCAAGCCTGCAGATTTCACCTTACTGGATGTCATGATAGACGCCCAACACATGCCAGGAGTAAAAGCAAAGGGCATTTTATCGGCACGACGCATTACACAGGAAGCCTATATAATTGGGAGTCGTGAAGAAGCCGAGAATTTCTATTTGCAAAAGTTAAAAACGTTTAGTCGAATGAGCAGTTGAGCAAACTTCTAAGAAAAGGTAAGAGTTTCTGCCTAGCTATGGTAGCGCCTGGCTGCACCAGTACCGAGTGTATGAAAGAGGGACGATTGAAGTGACCATGTCACTTAATCGTCCCTCTTTTTCGTACTGGAAATTTACGAGTGCATCTGTCGCTCCCCAAGAACCTTTATTCGCGAGTATCGGTCTTGGTAACGAAAGAAGGAAAACTTACTCAATAAAAAGGAAGTAGCAAGATGCAATTTTGGCTACTTTGATAGTTTATATCACTATATCTACATTTCCATCATTTTCAATCCAAAGTTTTGATGTGTAACACTTTTGTTTATTTAGCTCTTTGAAATATGTAAACCTGTAACGGTTTGCTTGTTGTTCATTAAATCCTAAAACCTTCATGCAAATACAACACTAAAAACCACTTCATCAGATGAATGATGAAGTGGTTTTTTAGTTGGATTCGACTATTGATACGGCTTTTTTCTCGAAATGGGTATGCAAGCGATACTCTCAAATCTGTCGAGTCCATTCATAGACAATCGAGCGATCTTCAGGAGCGATATCGAAGTTTATTTTAAACAATTTGTCTTCAAAGGTGATTAAGTTTTTACTTGATCCACCCCACATCGTCATAGGCATTCTTTGAATGAGTGATACCACTTTGCGTTCATTGTACACTTCCATTTCCTTGCCTTGTTTATCGCTGAAATCGATATTCTTCCGGTACGATTTATCCGTCAGGTAATGATGGAAACATTTTGCTGCATCAATCGCTTGAATGGGTAAGAACCAATCATCTTCACCTCGTGCCAGCAGACATCTGAGCCACCCCATTTTATAGTTCTTCGTCATACCCGTACGTTCAGCCTCGAGAAAACATTCTTCATAATTTTGAAGTACCTGTAACTCTTTCTCGTTTGATTTCCACTTCATGTTGAGATGTATCTAATTCGGTCATTGTATATTTCTTTTTGCCTGCTTCAATAATTGCTGGTATTCAGTCTCGGACTAGTTTGTTGTATGATTAGTCTTTTTTCAAAATGGTTTCTTTTTGTTTGCTGTTAAATAAGGTTTTCCAAGTTACTTTTAATCAAACTTTATTCCAAACCTACATTTGTGTAATTTTCAATAAACACAACAATAATTTACACGATATTCACAGAAAATCAATAATGATTGTGTATTATTTTTTTATACATAGGTAATTTGTGTGGGTGTGTTTATATTTTATGCTGTTTTGAGGTGGCGTCTATTGTCACGTATTCCCCCTATTCTGGGAGGTTTCAAAATATCGGCGTACCAGGATTAAAGCATCGTTTCAGTTTAATGAGAACAGTAGAAGGAGAAAATCAAGGTTCCAATATTGGAAACGAAAGGGGGATTTCCGTGACGAAAAATCTCATCTCATCCCGATCGATGTAAGGATGCCCACCATCCTTGTAAAGAGGGGCGACCTTCTCCAGCACAATGGAGTCGTCGACATGATCGATATAATCAATGAGTTCCGCATCAAAGTTTCACTACGGTTTTGTTTTTTACTCAATTTTACAAGCTTTTTGAACAGACTCTTAAAATACTTAAAATATGGAGGTTTTCTGTAATGAAAAGAATTTTATCCATTACCCTCGTATTAACGATGATATTCGTTATGTTATCGACCACCGTAGGCGCATCAGACGCCAAAATTGTCAAAATCGACAATATGCAGCCGGTTTACGGTCAAACGATCACCGCCAGTGTAATCATGAATCAAGGTTCAATGGGCAAAAATCTAACATTTCAATGGCAAGTACAGGAATCACGTATAAGCGATCAATATATTAATGTGAAATCGGGTGGTACATCCAAAAGCTACACCGTAACGTTAAATGATATTGGTAAAAAATTGCGCGTTGTAGTTGGTTTACCATCAAATGGTGATAGAAAAACTTCATTGCCCACGAACGCAGTATTAAATGCCAATTCCCTTATTGCATCGATGAAATTCGATAATAATTTAAAGGACGATGCAAATCAAGAGAACTTGGAAGCGAAAGGAAATTATAGTTATGTAGACGGTGTATTACCTGGGACGAAAGCTCTGCACTTAGAAAACGGAGACGGCAATTATGTCGGTACAACGCATAGCTTGAATTTTGGTAATGACAGTTTTACCACATCCTTCTGGTATAAGGGTGACACTAACAATAATCAGGTAATATTATCAAACAAGGATTTTACTAAGAGCTCTAACGAAGGCTGGGCGATTTATACATCAGCCAATTCGGTCAATATGAATTTAGGATTCCCGACCACATCAGTAAAATTTGGGCGAGACACGTTTAACGCTTCCGATTGGCGTTACGTGACATTTGTTGTAGACAGAGATAAAATGCTCGGATCGTTGTATATTGATGGTTACAAAATGACTGAAACTTCGCTGGGGATCGGATCTTTAGATACATCGAACCCATTAAATATAGGTAGCGACGGATTGGGCAAACATGGCGATAATTCATTCGATATAGCTGATCTGAATGTTTGGAAAGGTGCATTTAGCAGTGATGTAGTTCAAGCTAATTATAAGAGTTACGGTGTAAATAAAGTAGATATGAAAGCACTTAACGACACAATATCAGAAGCAAATACACTAATAGCAGACGGTCTCGGCAAAGGCTTCAGCCAAACCGATTTTGATTATTTGAAAAAGGTTTTGAATACGGCAACTACGGTTGCAACAACGCAAAATGTAAAATTATATACACAGGAAACCATCAATTATTACAAACGTGAACTAAGCAGCGCCATCTTCATCTATGAAAAAAGCAATAAAACATTAACTCCCGCTGGTTTAAATGTGATTATAGACAGCGACCCTGAAGTCGGTGATGATCCCGGAGTAATTGATGCTAGAGTAAAAATGTACACAAAAGAACTGAGCTTATTCCCACAGGCCGACGTAATGTTTATTCCTGGCGACATTACCGGCCAAGATAATGATGTGGCTATGAAAGGTATGCAAAAAATACACACTCAACTTACAAATGAGGGTAAGTTGAAAAATACGAAATGGTACATGGTAAGAGGCAACCATGATGGGGCCGGTTCCCAAAATTTTATACCTATCGGTTCGGCGGGCGCGTGGAACCCCTCAACGAATTCATATGAAAACCATTTCTATAACAGTGCTTATAGGGTGAATGTAAAAGGATATAATTTTGTGGGTTTTGACGGAAATATTAACAGCAGCAGTACGGTGGGAAAAGCCACCAATCTCCTCAACCAAATTAAAAATGAAGCGGATTACGATCCAACCAAACCCATATTTGTATCTTCTCACTTCCCTATAAGCGGAACCGTGTGGAGTGAAAGATGGAGCAGCCCGGCAAGTAATAGTGTAGGTAAATATATTGCCGACAATAATTTTTCGCAGGTCGTATATATGTCAGGTCATACGCAATACGACCCGACCGACGAACGTTCTCACTATCAAGGTGCGGCTACGTATATCGACAGTGGTGCGAGTTCATATTCCAGTTATATTGATGACGGTCCATACGGCGGATATATAGAAGGCTCGTATATCAATTATCTTACAACACCTAGGATCGTGAATTTCTTAGAGGTTTACGGTTCAAAAATGATCATCAAACAGTATAATTTATCTACAGATGAATATGTAGGGACACCTTCTGTAAAAATCGTTGGCGAAGGCAAAGATGCCTTTACCTATAGCAGGAAGGATACAAGAGAACTCATAGCTCCGCAGCTTGATGAGGGTTCTATTAAGGTAGATTACTTGGACTTCAATAACAACGGAGTTGGTTTTACATTAAAGCAAGCAACTGACAATGTGCGTGTTATGGAATATAATATTCAACTTATCAACAAGCTCACCGGGAAAGTGGACAAATCGTTTAACAGCCTTTCGATGCCGATGGAGAAACCATACGAGGTATACAAGAAATATAAGGTTACAGGTTTGTCGCCGAATACGCCATATAAAATCAGGGTATTCGCCGACGATTCCATGTATAACCGTTCGTCGCAGGACATTGACATTTTGGCTCAGAATATTAATTTAAACAGCATCACTGCGCCTGCTGACGCAATAGATGTGGCATTCGGAGCGGCGAAGACAGCGGACGCCCTTGGATTGCCAAAGTCAGTATCCTTGGTTACCGATGATGCAATCAGAGTGGATGCCGAGGTGACATGGGATGTAGATGCTTCAAACTATGATCCCAATGTAGCGACTCCACAGACCTTCAATGTAAATGGAACTGTAACTTTGCCAACTATAGTAACAAATCTCAATAACGTGCCTCTGACAACAAGCATTAGAGTATTTGTTAATAAGTTATCAGTGTCGACCGCTACAGCTACTGCTACCGCTTCATCATATGCCAATGACCGTTATCTGCCCAACAAAGTGCTCGATGGCATCAAAGGGGGGGAACCGGGTGTTGGCGAATGGACGGGGGCCAGTGGAGATCAGGGTCGATGGATCCAGGTGAATTGGCCGACGAATCAAACGATCAACAGTATTACCTTCTATGATCGGGCAAACACAGGCGACTGGACGAAAGGCGGAACACTTACCTTCAGCGACGGAAGCACTGAGACGGTTTCAGGAATCCCGAATGACGGGAGCGGTTATTCTGTACATTTCCCTACCAGGAAGGTGACATGGGTCAAATTCCAGTTATCCGGTCAGGGAAATATCGGTTTGTCGGAAATGGAATTTTCGTGGATTGTTCCCGATGGGGTACCTTTGAATCTCATGAGCATCAAAGCGCCTGCTGACATAACAAAGGCAATCGGAACGGCGAAGACAGCGGACGCCCTTGGATTGCCAAAGACAGTATCCATGGTTACCGATGCATACAGTTTGGATGCCAATGTGACATGGAATGTAGATGCTTCAAACTATGATCCCACTGTAAAGACTGCACAGACCTTCACTGTTAATGGAACTGTAGCTTTGCCAAAAGGGGTGGCAAATCCCAATAACGTGCCTTTGACAACAAGCATTAGAGTAAGTGTTAATAAGATCCCTCAGTCTCAAATGACGGCAACGGCGACAAGCGAGGAAACGGGTAAAGATATCGCATCCAATGCGATCGACGGAAACCCACAAACGATATGGCATACCAAGTGGAATAAATCCGACGTTCTCCCTCAATCGATTACCTTAAAACTTGGAGCAACTTTCCCAATCGGTAAAGTCACGTATTTGCCAAGGCCAGGAGGCGGCAACGGAAATATTACAGGCTATAACATGTATGTAAGTAAGGATGGAGTGACCTTTACTAAAGTTGCAAGCGGAACTTGGGCAAACGACAGTGCGGAGAAAGTAGTAACTTTTGATCCGACAGATGCATTATATGTCAAGCTCGAAGCAACGGCGGGTGTTAACGGCTTTGCATCTGCTGCGGAGATTAATGTCTTTGAAACAGAAACTGTAAAGAATTAGCTTCTAACTTAAAAGAATTTATTGAACGCTGGACACGGTGAATTAAGGAAAGACCATTACAAGTGAGGATTGGCACATGGTTAAAGATGCAGATATCAATCATAACGACAAGATTAATTTTGCAGATTTAGTTTGGATCGCCAATAAGATTTTGCAATAGCACCAGATAATAAGGAGAGAAAAGTAAATCTTTTCTCTCCACTTTCTATGAAATGAGGTCCCATTATGATTCGACGTTCATTCCTGTCAGTGTTTATCATCTTATTATTTTTTGGAACTGCCACAACTTCGCTTGCGCATTCCATAAATATGAATTACTCGGATTTAAACATTGAAGGGAACGAGATTCTCTATGATCTTTTTATTGAACAGACAGACTTGTTTCCACAATTCGGTACTGACTTGGATAATCTGGTGAACGATGAACTGGCCTCGCAAAAAATCGAATCCTATCTACAGAAAGGTCTTCGCATAGATTCGGATTCGAAGCCCTTAACGATGGAATTGGTTTCGATGAACATGGCGCAAAAGGGTGCCGTAAGAGGCATGGAAATTCAACTGACGTTTATCGCCGATGAAGAAATTGAACAATTTAATCTTCATTACGATCTGGTGTTTGACGATGCGCCTGCTCATACGAGTGTACTCATGGTCCATGCAGGGGAATATTTTCAGCAGGATATGATTGATAGCACTAATAGAGATATTCTGATCAACCATCCCCAGGACCATCCCCAGGATCAACCCCAGCCTGAAACTGGATCCGTCCTATGGAAATACTTTGTACTTGGAATCGAACACATTTTGACCGGGTACGATCATTTGCTGTTTTTGTTATCCTTAGTATTAATCGCATCTCGCTTCAAGGATGCGTTGAAAATTGTTACTGCTTTTACAATCGGCCACAGCATAACACTATTCTTGGTGGCCACCGACCGTATTCAGGTCAGTTCGCATTGGGTCGAAGCCTTGATTGCCCTGACGATCTGTTATGTGGCAGTGGAAAATATGTTTGTTCAAAAGGCGAAATGGCGGTGGCTTTTGACTGCCTTATTTGGCCTGATTCACGGCATGGGCTTCGCCGGGGCTTTGGCCGAAACGGGACTTCCAAAGGGCAATCTGATTGGCTCACTCCTTTCGTTTAATTTAGGTGTGGAAGCTGGCCAGCTCATGTTCCTATGCCTATTACTTCCCGTCTTGCTATGGCTGCGAAGGTTCCCATGGTATCGTAAAATGATGATCTCAACGTCTTGCCTTATTTTTGTGCTGGCATTTTATTGGTTGATTCAAAGATTGTAATTAGGCCATGTATTGATCAATACGAGAGTTAGCGGTATTTTTGCTAGCTCTTTTTTATTATTGCGTGTCTAACCAAGTCAGGCACAACTAGCTGGTAAAGTCCGGTCGAGGTAAGAGCCTAGTCGCCTCGTAGCTGACAGGCAGCTCGTGAAGAGATCATATCTGATCGGGGTTCACGATACTTACTGTCATAATCTGTTGAGGCGTTTTACCGCTTGCCAGCCCCAATGCAATAACCCCACCTGCGGAATTACCTAAAGAAGTTACCATTTAATTTCTTATAACCTCGCATAAAAATGTTCATTTTCTAAATAATGTCTCAACACCTCATTCACATCCTCTTCATATTCATCTACTACACTAAAGGTGCAAGCTCAAATCCAAGGAGGTCCTACATGAGTCAAACACGTTTGAAGAAGAAACCCCTACCTATCGCAATCCTTTCGTTTTTAGCCATCAGTGGAGTCGCTGGAACCAAAAATGAAAATTGCGGTTTAAAGGAGAGTCATTAACGTGGAAATTCAACGAAGACCTTGGAAAAAAATTCTTTTATCCGATTTATAGACTTCTTAAGTAAGTCCACTCAAAGCGCCGAAGCAAAGAGAGTTTCTCAATTAAATTCATCACACACACCTTGGAGTTAACTAAACGAAATTTTTGACTTACGCGGTAGGTTAGTTGAGGTGAAAAACTTGGATATTATTCGGCTTGTATGTCTTACAAACGCCAAACTGATAAAAAAAATAGGTGTAACCACTTCTGTGATAGCACTCTATATGTTGGCTAATTAAAAATAGAATTCTTGGAAACCCCGTTTCTCTTGAAAAATTTAATAATTGGACCAGTATGAACTGATTTCTTGACAGTTGTTAAACAGGACAGAACAAAGAGAATTTTGGCTGGAATTACCGTTATAGTGTATGTCCCTTGATTTTCTTTGCAACCATAATGATTGAACAGTTTGGTTCAACCCTACAATAAATTTTCCATTTCATATCAGAACATTCGGCTGCCGTAATGATGGGAGCTTTTTCTTATTGATTAATGAAGTCGACAGTTCCTAATTTGGGGGGTATGTCAACCTACTGTGAATACTAGATTTAAAGTCCTTAATGTTTATTTAATAGATCATTTACAAATCTATAATATCTAAGACGTATTTTATTAACAATACAGCTTTAATATATATATTAGTGGGGATAGCTATACATAGTTACGCTTAAATAAGAAGGTACATTCTATGAACTCCTATTAATTAAAGATTTCAATTCAGAAGGACCAT
>NZ_JBFUHX010000015.1:0-86173 GCF_056402175.1 Paenisporosarcina sp. P4_B8
CCATAGGATACTTATCTCCTAGTTACTACGAGAAAAAGTACCGTTTATTAAGTGCGCCAAAAATCTCCTAAATTAACCATAGAGCTCTAAAAGAGAAAGTGATGGTCTTTCACTTTCTCTTTTAGAACTCTTCACCAAACGTAGTGCGGTAGGCACTTTGTTTGGCGAGAATTTTAATGAAAAAGTGTACACTTTCTTGACAGAAGTCCATTCTGTCTACCTGTAACCTCAATGTGTCTACCTGGACAGCCATTCTATCTACCTGGACCATGATTTCTCGATTTTCTTCTACCATAGTGGAAAATCTTTATGAAACTCATTCTTATTGAGATTTCAAACTGAATAAAATCAAAAGAATTCCACTGAAGAGACAAATCATTTTGGTTAACGGGATTTTATCGGCCAGTCCAACTAATCCAATTCCTGTGGTAAGGATTAAAATAGTAGGCCCCACTAAAGCGAGTAGAGTATTAATATAAAACGCTTTCTCCAAGTCATTGAATTTGAGCATTAATAAAGCCGCTGTTACTTCTACACTTCCCCCAATAAGTCGTAATACTATCATGAATAGAAGTGCCTTCTCAATGTGATTGATCTTGATCACCTTCTCCCGGGTATACGTTTTCTATGTAACCTGCTTTCTACTATATGTATGCTCGACCGTAAATATTGAAAATTAACTTGTAAAATTGAAGTATCATTCTCCACCACCTGTTCTTCCTTTTGTGAAAACTACTTACTTACACCTACAATCCTTCGTATAAATATGCATTTTTTTATACACTAAAAAGAGAAATATATAAAATATTAGCACTCACAACTCCTCTTAATGCCTTTACCACAACTTTTTACCTATAAAGTTCTGAAAAATTAAATTTATATTTTTTGAATAAAAATGCTTCCCAACTTATAAATATCGTGATAAACTCCATTTAACACAAAACTATATATTAACGGGAGTGATTATACATGATGAAAAAATGGAGTTTAATTGGAACACTTACACTTGGAGCAATGCTTATGAGCGCGTGCGGGACCACCGCTTCGAATGAAACAGGAAATGATACTGCAGGTTCTGGTGATAAAAAAGTATTGGAAATGGCTACATCTGCCGACTTCCCTCCTTTTGAATCACGAAATACTGCGGGTGAATTCGAAGGATTTGATATTGATTTGGCCAACTACATTGCAGACGAACTAGGTTATGAGCTTAAAATTAATGACATGAAGTTTGATGGTTTAATTGGCGCTTTGCAAAGCGATCGAATCGATATGGTACTATCCGGTATGTCTGCAACTGAGGCCCGTAAAAAAAATGTTGATTTTTCTACTGAATATAACGAATCTGGCGAAATGTTCATTACATTAAAGGATTCAGATATTAAAACAATTGAAGATCTGGATGGCAAGAAACTTGGTGTCCAACTTGGTACTATCCAAGAAGATGGCGCTAACAAAATCAAAAAAGATACAGTCGACTTTGAAATCAAAGCGGTCGATAATGCTAACATATTAATTCAGGAATTGTTGTCAAACCGAATTGATGTTGCTTACGTGGATAAAGCGGTCGCTGAAGGATTTATTGCTGAACAGAATCTGGCTGGTTTTGAAGACACTACGTCAAGCTCTCCAGGAATGGCAGTGGCTTTCCCTAAAGGAAGCGAACTGACTGAAAAAGTGAATGCGGTTCTAAAAGAAGCGGAAGAAAACGGAAAACTACAGGAATTAAAAGACAAGTGGTTGTCTGAAGAATAAAAAGTCAATATAAACTTACTGAATCAAACAAAAAGAGAAAAATAGAAATGAGGTGTAAGGCATGAATTTGGACTTTACGCAAATCACGCCTTATATTCCTTTTATGTTAGAAGGAATTTGGGTAACGTTAAAATTTGTCATCGTCGCATTAATCGTTGGATTTATCCTCGGAACGATATTGGCATTGTTCAAGATTAGTCACATTAAGCCATTAAATTGGTTTGCTCGTGCGTATACTTCGATTTTCAGAGGAACGCCACTAATTCTACAGTTGATGACATTTTATTTTGCCGTTCCTCAACTGACAGGCTATGATATCTCTCCATTTTTATCAGCCGTTTTGGCTTTTGGATTGAATTCTGCTGCCTACATTTCTGAAATCATCCGTGCCGGTATTCAGGCAGTGGATCGAGGACAGACAGAAGCCGCTATGGCATTGGGTGTTCCATACAGACAAATGATGAAAGACATTATTTTACCGCAAGCAATGAAAAACATTCTACCGGCACTCATGAATGAAGTCATCACTCTGACGAAAGAGTCCGCGCTTGTTTCAACGATTTCCGTATTGGATTTAATGCGTCGTGCACAAGTAGTTGGTGCGGATATCTACCGTAATTTCGAACCGCTGCTGTTCGTCGGCTTTATCTATTGGATTATGGTCGTTGGTCTATCGACAATCGGTCGAATGATTGAAAGGAGGTTGAAGGTCAGTGATCAAAATTGAGAAACTATCTAAAAAATTCGGCAACAACGAAGTTCTGCATGATATTTCCACTGAGATTGCCAAAGGAGAAGTTGTTTCTATTATCGGACCTTCAGGCTCTGGAAAATCAACGTTTCTACGTTGCATGAATATGTTGGAAACACCAACGTCAGGTAAGATACTGATTGAAAACCAAGACCTAACCGATTCAAAAACGCCGATTCATAAGTTGAGACAACAAATTGGAATGGTTTTTCAACACTTTCACTTGTTTCCTCACCTTACCGTTCTTGAGAATTTAACGTATGCACCAATGAAAGCTAAAGGCGTTAAAAAGCCAGATGCTGAGGAAAAGGCACGACAACTGCTGAAAAAAGTAGGCTTATCCGAGAAAGAAAAGGCTTATCCAGGTAGTCTTTCAGGGGGTCAGAAACAACGTGTCGCTATCGCCCGTGCGCTTGCCATGGAGCCTGAGCTCATGTTGTTCGATGAACCTACATCAGCTCTTGATCCAGAAATGGTGAAAGAAGTATTGGATGTTATGAAAGATCTTGCCAAGTCTGGGATGACGATGGTCGTGGTCACACATGAAATGGGCTTTGCCCGCGAAGTTGCTGACCGCATTCTGTTCCTTGATCATGGTGTTTTACTAGAAGAAGGCAAACCAGTTGAATTTTTCACTCAGCCAAAAACGGCGAGAGCAAAAGATTTTCTAGATAAAATTTTATAATTAATGGTATTGAGTAAAACGCTGAATGGTCGGAAATTACTTGTGACTGGACAATAACCCGCTCCGACTGGTCGAAAACCTAAGCTGAATGGTCAAAATCTAAAAATGCATGTAAAACCAGTAGGCATATGCTCTACTGGTTTTTTTCTTGTTATATTATTAATCTTGTTGGAACTGCTCCGCTTCAGTAGAACCGGTTAACGCAGTCGTCGACGATGTGCCTCCTGAAATAACAAGCGATACCTCATCAAAGTAACCTGTTCCCACCTCGCGTTGGTGACGGGTAGCCGTGTAACCACTTTCTTCAGCCGCAAACTCAGCTTCCTGCAACTCAGAATAAGCAGCCATTCCCCGCTCCTTGTACCCTTTTGCAAGCTCAAACATCCCGTAATTCAGAACATGGAAGCCAGCAAGTGTGACGAATTGAAATTTGTACCCCATCTTACCTAGCTCTTGCTGGAAGTTGGCAATCGTTTTTTTATCCAATTTCTTTTTCCAGTTAAACGATGGCGAGCAGTTGTATGCCAGAAGTTTCCCGGGAAATTTATCGTGAATTGCTTCTGCAAACTTCCTTGCTTCATCCAAGTTTGGCTCGGACGTTTCGCACCAGATTAAGTCGGCATATGGAGCATACGCAAGTCCCCTAGCGATTGCCTGGTCAATTCCGTCTTTTGTATGGTAAAAACCTTCCGGCGTCCGCTCACCCGTAATGAAAGGATAATCATATGGATCCACATCACTCGTAATCAAATTGGCCGCATTCGCATCCGTCCGCGCAATGATAACCGTTGGAACACCCATCACGTCAGCAGCCAAACGGGCAGCAATGAGATTGCGGACGGCTGTTTGTGTCGGAAGTAATACTTTCCCACCCAAGTGACCACATTTCTTTTCCGAGGATAATTGGTCTTCCAAATGCACACCACCAGCCCCAGCTTCGATCATTGATTTGGTCAACTCAAATACATTCAGTGTCCCGCCAAAACCCGCTTCCATATCCGCTACAATGGGGGCGTACCAATATGTATCGCCCTTTCCTTCTGCTTGCTGAATTTGATCAGCACGTTGTAACGCCTGATTAATTCTTTTCACTACATGAGGTACGCTGTTGCTCGGATATAAACTTTGATCGGGATACATGTGCCCAGAGAGATTGGCATCTGCAGCCACTTGCCAACCACTTAAGTAGATTGCCTTCAACCCCGCCTTCACCTGCTGCATCGCCTGGTTTCCTGTCAGCGCGCCTAGTGCATTGACGTAGTCCTCCGTATTGACAAGCTCCCAGAGACGCTTAGCACCTAAAGTTGCAAGTGTCTGTTCAATGACGATGGACCCTCTTAACTTTACGACATCTTCCGCGCTATATGGTCGTTCCACTCCTTGCCAGCGGCTGGAACTCCAACTTCCCTTTAATTGGTCAGCTTGTTGTTTCCGGTTTATCATGTCACAATCTCCTCTTTCATTCATTTTATTATCAAAGGGTTTTAAAACAGTTGACTGGAAAAATTAGTCCAAATCTGCGCAACATTGAATCGACTCTTTGAAACTATCAAATTCCTGTCCGCAAGCGAGGCAAATATTCAAAGGTTTTCTATCCATTTTAGATTGATACATAACAGTTGGTGTAATCTCGTTTGTATTGATATCCGGTTGATTTTCAAACATGGGGTTTCCTCCTTTTCATTTTTCTTTACTCAAAAGTTAGCTATTTTCACTAGAATTTTGCACTTTATATTGCAGTCTTCTGCGATGCAATATCGGCTCCGTATAGCCACTCGGCTGCTCTTTCCCATCAAAAATAAGTTCACAAGCTGCTTGAAAAGCAATAGATCCATCTAAATCAGCAGACATTGGATGATACATCGGATCCTCACCGTTTTGCTCATCTACTATTTTGGCCATTCTATTTAAAGTCTCCAAAACTTGCTCTTTTGTACAAATTCCGTGTTGTAGCCAATTTGCCAAATGCTGACTTGATATGCGCAGTGTTGCACGGTCTTCCATCAATCCTACATTATGAATGTCAGGCACTTTCGAACAGCCCACTCCCTGCTCCACCCAACGCACCACATAGCCAAGCAGTCCTTGTGCATTGTTATCCAGTTCTTGTTGAATTGTATGTGATGACCATTCTTCCTTAGCTAAAGGAAGGGATAATATATCGGTCGTTCTTTCTTGAATCTCATGTTTCAGCCTGTCTTGAACCTTCGTTACACAGACTTGGTGGTAATGAAGTGCATGCAAAGTAGCGGCTGTCGGAGAAGGTACCCATGCCGTATTTCCCCCCGCTTCCAAATGACCAATTTTCATCTCCATCATTTCCTTCATACGATCAGGCATCGCCCACATGCCTTTCCCTATTTGAGCGCGTCCCGGAAAACCACAAACCAACCCATTATCAACATTGGATTTTTCATATGCCTGAAGCCATGATGAATATTTCATGTCATTTTTTCGAATGAGTGGACCTGCGAGCATCGATGTATGGATTTCATCACCCGTTCGATCCAAAAAGCCTGTATTAATAAAAACAATCCGGTCTTTTACTTCACGTATACAATTTTCAAGATTAAGTGAAGTTCTTCGCTCTTCATCCATCACGCCGATCTTTAACGTATAGCGTTCCATTCCCAACAAATCTTCCACCTTATTAAACAGTTCATTTGCAAATGCAACTTCAGCCGAGCCGTGCATTTTCGGCTTCACGATATAAACTGAACCTTGCTCGGAATTACGGAAACTTGCTGTTTTTAAAAGGTCATGTTTTGCAAGTAAACTGGATATCACCGTATCGATTATTCCTTCCGGCACTTCCTGATTACGTTTATCAAGTACCATATTGGAAGTCATTAAGTGACCAACATTTCGTACAATCATTAGGGAACGACCGCGTAACATTCGTTCTTCTCCAGTTGGCGTCAGGTATGAACGGTCGGCGTTCAACTCCCTTACTACTTCTCGTTGCCCCTTTTTGAAAGTCGCCTTCAAAGTTCCTTTCATGAGACCAAGCCAATTTCGATACACGAGCACTTTGTCTTCCGCATCAACTGCCGCCACCGAATCTTCAAAATCCATAATGGTCGATAAAGCCGATTCGATGAATAAATCCTTTACTCCTGCAGGGTCAGCCTTTCCGATTGGATGCTGCCGATCGATTTGAATTTCCAAATGGAGACCATTGTTTCGCAGGAAAATGGATGACGTCAACGCTTTATCTCCCGTGAATCCAATAAATTTGGATGGCTCCTGCAAAGCTGAATATTCGCTTCCCAAATCAACGATCAGTTGATTCTTTTCGATGCGATATCCAGTCGATTGCGTGTGAGATCCTTTTTCAAGCGGTATAATTTTGTCCAAAAACTTACGGGCATACAAAACTACATGCTGTCCACGTAGTGGATTATACGTAGTCCCTCGTTGTGTACCATTTTGTTCATCGATGACATCCGATCCGTATAGCGCATCATAAAGACTTCCCCACCTCGCATTGGCCGCATTTATTGCATACCGGGCATTATTGACCGGTACGACAAGCTGAGGTCCCGCAAGTTTTGCAATCTCGTCATCAACTTGAGTTGTTGTAATCTGAAAAGGCTCTCCCCTTGTTTCCAAATAACTTATCTCTTTTAATAAAGCTTCATATTGCTCCCGATTCTCAAACCAATTGTGTTTGGTGTGCCAATCATTAATTTTTGCCTGCAACTGTTCTCGAACAGTCAACAGTACCCGATTGTTTGGAGCCATGTCATGGATAAGCTGACTGAATCCTTCCCAAAACCTGTCGCTTGAAACTTCACTCCCTGGCAATGCTTCCTCCTCAACAAACCGATAAAATTCATTCGCAATTTTTAAACGGTTACGCTCAATCACATATCCGCCTCCTATTGTTATAGTACAGATGATTTTTATTATTCTATTACATAACAAACACTTTCGTGCAGTCCTTTTCATCCTTTTTTATTAGTTATTTAATTTTATTCATTTACAATTTGACGCTTTGACGTTTACTGCTTTCACAGTGGTTTTAAAGTGAAACAAATCCCTTGCTTCAATAGTTTGCAGATGTTTCTTTTTATAAATAACCGTGGGAATAATCGCTAAAGCGAATCTATTCTTTATTGTGAATTCAACTAACAACAATACTTAGATGACATACACCATACACCTAAACCTATTATTTTCTATCACATAGATTATGTATAAAAACTAAAAGAGGCTTTGATATGAATAACACTAAACACGTAATAACGATATTGGGTAGTGCAGGCGGTGTAGCGAACGGGATACTATCAATTCTAGATAACTCCGTGCAGGATATGCAGGATCCATTAAATGAAGTAGTGAATAATTGCTGTATTCATTTAATTGATCATGAACAGAAAGAAGCATCTCACTTTGCTCTCTCTTATCCACACTTACAGGATAAATTTGTATATCATGAATTCAATTTGAGAGACACCGAGCAATTTATGGCTCATTTAAGAAACACCCAGACATCTGTTGTCATTGACCTTTCTTGGGCGGATACTGTTGATATGTTGCACTGTTGTGATCAGCTCGGTGTAAGCTATGTGAATACCGCATTGGAGAATACCATGATAGATGAGAACGAAGAATTATATGAAGGGTTTGGCTTGATTGAACGATTTAGGCATTTGGAAAAACATAAAAATAAACTCCTCAACCACACAGCTATTATTAGTTCTGGTATGAATCCAGGTGTCGTTCAGTGGATGGCTTTGGAACTTCTAAAGAAAGATTCATCAGAAAATCAGCCAATCGGCTGTTACATCGTAGAACATGACAACTCGTTTTATAAAAATCCTAAACTAGCCAAAAAGAATGTGATTTACACCACATGGTCACCCGAATGTTTCCTTGACGAGGCAATTCTTAGCCATCCCATGTTCATAAAGCACCATAACCCCCTCTTCTTATATGAGAAAGTCTATGATCTTGAATTCAAGGTAACGTTGGGAAAAAAACGATTTTGGGGCTGTTTAATGCCCCATGAAGAAGTTTGTTCACTTGGTAAGCTATATGATATGGAATTTGGATTCTTGTACAAGGTAAATGACCATACCACGAACTTGATTCGTGAAAATATAGAAGAAGTGGATATATTGTGGAATTATGAGATGAAGGTTCTCGACCCTCGAGACGCAGCATTAACTGGCGAAGATTTAGTAGGTGTGTTGCTTGTTTATCCGGACAAAGAACGGTACATGTATAATGTATTGAACAATGAAGCCATCTTTTCTAAGTACAAAACAAATGCAACTTATTTCCAAGTAGCCTGTGGAGTCTACGCCTCCCTAAGTGTGTTGCTCTTGGATCAAATACCTAAAGGAGCATATTATGTAGATGAATTATTATTGAATACCGAGAACAATTACGGAAAATATTTAACGCATTATATGACCGAGTTTATTACAGGAGAAAACAAACAGTCAGACGGCCTGTTACACCAACGAATGCAAAACCTTCGAAAATCAAATACGGAAGACATTTGACCTCGCTTACTGTTCATTAATAAAATTTCTTACTCATTGAAAGAGCCCTTGCCTCCAAAAAGGTAAGGAAAAAACGACTAAATTCTTTGAGTGATTTTGATGTTCATTTCTTTGTAACCTTTTACCATAGACGAGTTATTCTTCAAATTAAATCACCCTATTTTCTTAAGTGGAATTTTGTCGTTAATTATTTTATCTTCCGGAGTGTTAATAAATCCGTGTTAGAAATCACATCAATTTGATGGTTACCTTTTATGTAATATACCGAGGAGCCTTCGCTTTCTCCTTTTTCCCACCCATTTACTTTTAGCACAAGTTCGTATGCTACCGGTATTCCATTCTCTTCGGATGCATGAGACCACTCGTACGTCTTACAATTTGTATTTTCTTCAATAAGTTCGGCATGTTTGGGTACAGGGAAGTTAAACAACTCTTTCGAAGAGTGATAGGCAAATACGGTTGTTGAATATAAACCAACCCCAATAAATACTAAGACGGCAAGCACCCACCCAAAAATCTTCATCATAAAGCTTCCCCCTTCCTCATTAAACACCCTCGAAAATTTGTAAATTATACCCATTATAATAACACACGATATATTGATTCGTTAGCATTATTTTACAATTTAACAGAAATCATGTTGGGAATATATGAGAAAATTATCAATCAGACACAAAAAGATGGCCGAAAATAAATTTCCAGCCATCTTAACTATATTCGATTCCATATTCAAGCATTTGTTTGATAAGGATTTTTCCATTCATCAACAATGCATGATGTTGGGACTGCTCATCATTCAAATAATTGGGTATCAGACAAACTGTCAAATGCACACGTCTAAGTATAAATGTGATGACTGGATCTTTAATTCCCCAGCTACCACTCTTTCTTTATGTTACAGTTTCTCTACGTCACCATCGGGAATTCAATCGTAAATATTGTGAAATTCCCGAGCTCACTCTCCACATGAATTTCCCCACCCATTCCTTTAATCAGACTGAACGATACCATCATTCCTAGTCCTGTACCGTTGTCTTTCATCGTGAAATAAGGTTCGCCAAGACGATTGATTTGCTGTTGCGTCATTCCTTTTCCTTCATCCTTTATCTCGATGCGGACTATAGGATATTCTGCAACTGTATAAATTTCCAATTCCCCGCCATTCTGCATGGATTCAATTCCATTTTTCACAATATTAATCAAGGATTGTTCCAGTTTTTTTCGATCACCTGAAATATTGGCACGCCCACTTTGATCTGGGTGGTAAAAAATTTGGACATCCTGCATATTTGCCAAAGGTGTAAGAATGTTCAATACATTTTGAACCGCTTCATTTACGAAGACTTTTTCTACCATATCTGGAACAGGTTTAGCAAAGGTCAAGTAATCATTAATAATATCAGATGCTCGGTCGAGTTCCTGTAAAGCAGTACCGAGGTATTGTTTGATTTCTGGTGATTGTTCTTCATCATAGGATAATTGCAAAAATCCTTTGCAAGTTGTCAACGGGTTTCTCACTTCATGAGAAATGCTCGCTGCAAGGTGGCTGACCACCTCCAATTTCTCAGCTTTCATGAGCTTTTCCAACAGTTCCGAGTTTATTCGGATTACTTCAATTAGTAGAGTGACAATCACTGTTCCCAAAAAAGTGATGAAAAAAAACTGAAGCCACATATTCACACTCACGCTTACATTGAAAAATAGGGATACCACAATAAATGTGAAGATCGTCGACAATAACACTAATGAACTGCTCGTTAATACCTTTTGCTCCAGCGTCATTTTCAGATAATAGCGGGAGACAAAACTGACGGTAACCGCCAAAAGAGTGAACGTAATAATGGTTATATAAAACCCATCATTTATTCCCAACATAAAATAACGCGCCACAATCACGAATATGAGCAATAAGAACCCATTTTTCGGTCCGCCATATAAAACACCTATAACAAATGGTATTCTCCTCAAATCCCAGATAAGCCCATCCCCTACTGGAAAAGGAAATAACATGCAAAGAAAAATGGAGAACAGGGAGAGAACCGTAAAGAGATTTTCTTTCATTTTTTCAATTCGATAAACGAACTTTAACAAATAGAACATTTGCAGTAATAATAATGGAAGAATAATGAATAGAAAATTGATAAGTAAATCTTTCGTGATAATCTCCATTTATTCACCGATCCTTCTAAGTATTTTGCTGCTATAATATTCGAATATTCTAACTTAGATTATCTAAACTTCCCTTGCTTAGCAATATTAATATAAGAATATTTATGATTCTCTTTCAATTCGTTTATTTTTTTTGAAAAAGAATTTAACTCTTTTAGCAATACATTCCGACTTTCTAATGTTATAATATTCTAACTATTGTATTTTTTTAAATATAGTTCAAATATTTTACATGAAAAGGGAATGAACTTATTGTTTAAAATGGGGAACAAACTAAAAGAATTAAGAACGAAAAAATGTATCACATCTGAACAGTTAGCTGAAAATCTGGATGTTGCAAAGAGCATTATCTGGAGTTACGAATTAAATAAAAAAGAGCCAAGCAATAGTCATTTAATTAAAATTGCTGATTTTTTTGATGTCTCGGTAGATTATTTATTGGGTCGGGAACAGAGGAACAATACGGTTAATTTTCAGTATCCTTTCGATGACATCATCGATAAATACACTTTCTTGATCGACAATCATCCGATAGGCAAAGAAGAATTGTTGGATTCAATTGCTTTTATTAAAGCCAAACGAATCATGATAGCTCAAAACCTAGTTAAATAAATACACGGAGAATTTAATGGAGGCTACAAGGCATGTGGAACCAACAACTCGTTGAAACAGCTAGGGGAACTTTCGAGATTTTCATAAAAGGAAATGGCTCACCCATCTGCGTGACTCATTTGTATAGCGCCTATAATGCGAACGGAAATACATTTGCAAATGCATTTACTGATTATTACACTGTTTATCTCGTTAACTTGCGCGGCGCAGGCAAATCAGCCAAATACATACGTGATGAAGATTTAAGCATGAAAGAGTCCATCAGCGATTTGGAATCCCTTCGAGAGGCGCTTCATTTCGAAAAATGGGCATTTGCCGGCCATTCCACGGGAGGCATGCTTGGACTCATTTATGCCATACAAACACCACAATCCTTAACGAAAATCGTCATTGGAGGAGCTTCAGCATCTAAAGAATATATGAATCATCCAGGAAGTATTTATTGTAAAGACAATCCGAATAACAAACGTCTGCTTGAAATACTCAATATACTAAACTCACCTACAAGTGCTAATGAAATAAAGAGGGCTGCAGGACGGGAGTGGACTGAAATGTCCATTTACCACCCGGAGAAATACGAGGAGTATTTCAATACCCCAAATAGTGGAAGTGTAGTTCCTGCGCGACTCAATTATTATTCCTACTCTGAACTTCCTAACTATGACCTTGTGCCTCACTTAAAGACGATCACTGTACCGACAACAGTTTACTGTGGTTCGTATGATGCTCAGTGTCCTTATTTGTTTTCTGAACAAATCGCACATGCCATCCCAAATGCAAACCTATTTACATTTAGAGAAAGCAATCATTTCCCTTTCACTGAAGAACCCCAAAAATTCTTGGACATGATTGCGAAGTCAATTTAATTAAACGAACGATAACAATTCTTGTGAATAGGTTAATATTCACGATTATTTGGCTACCTTTCCTTCAAATCATCCAGTTTAGTCATTAGTCTGTTGTGTAAACCATTCAATATAAGGATGGATAAAATGGCACCCATAAAGGCACACGACATATCCCATTGCGCATCCCACTGATCTCCTTGCATGCCTAAAAAGTCTTTGGCTACTTTTTTGGCATTTGGCAATTTTGTGCTCAGCCATTCAACGATTTCATATAAAGCTGCAAGGGCAAGTACCATACTGATGGATATGCCTGTCAGCCAGCTCCCTATAATTAACGGGGTTTTCCTCACTAAAATTTCCCTAATAATAATAACTGATAGCCCTTTTAGAAAATGTCCAAATCGATCGTAATGATTGCGAGCTAAATGAAACTCTTCTTTTAGCCAATTAAAGAGAGGAACCTCGGCATAGGTATAGTGACCACCTATAAATGTAAGGATGGACAAGAGTGCAATGATGAAATAAGAAAGGGTTGTCAGGCGAAACTTATTATATGTCGCCACTACTACAATTAATGCGACCACTGCCGGCCCCACCTCTGCCACCCATGTCATAAAAACGGCCGGTTTGATAACAGACCACACGAAAACCGCTATAACCAATATAAATAGAAATATATGTACCTTTGTCTCCTTACTAAAACCCACCATTTTCACGTCCTTCCACTTAACAGTATGCGAAAAAACAGACTGGTATATACCAGTCACCAGACCTATTGAAAGAAAGTAACGCTTAACTCTCCAATTTATGTGTTAACCTATTCTAAAAATAGGTTGACTAATAAACTCTGTTTTTCTATACTGATGCTATATTGAGTTTTGGGAGGGTTCACAAACATGACTAGTAGCACAGCAACAAGAACAGTCAATCATTCACGTACTTTACAATTGGTACAAACAGCGATGTTTGCCGCATTAATGATGATTGGAGCCAACATATCTTCATTTCTAATAATCGGTGGTGTCCCAATCACTCTTCAAACGTTCTTCGCCATACTTGCTGGTCTCTTATTAGGAAAACGCACTGGCGCCATTGCCATGCTTGTATATGCATTGATTGGTTTGGCAGGTTTACCTGTATTCGCAAACTTTTCCGGTGGATTTGACACAATTCTAAGTCCAACGTTTGGCTTTATTGTTTCCTTCATTTTTGTCGCATATTTCGCAGGTCTCATTGTTGAAAAGTTCCCAACGAAAGTTGGTTTTGTAATGGCTGCATTGGTCGGAACTGCAGTCAACTACCTATTAGGAACGAATTGGATGTACGCTGCATATAAGCTTTGGTTTGCAGCACCAGAAGGCTTTTCATACCAAATGGCTTGGGCTTGGATGGCCGTACCATTGCCAAAAGATCTCCTGCTAGCGGTTCTTGCCGGTTTGTTTGGCTATCGCTTAAAACCGATTATTCAAAAACAAAAGTAAATGTGGTCACACAAACACCCACACCAATCAGGTTAATCTCCGATTGGTATGGGTGTTTTTCTTAATAAACAATAACAAAGCCTTCTTGTGGTGTTAATCGTTTTATAGAATTGTCTTTGCACTTCTGATAGTACATTTATAATCGATTCAGTAGAATTTGAAATTGCATAAGATTTTTGTTGCCGCAATGTAAAAGATGTAAGAAAACTTGATGCTAATAATTTAGAAATTTTTCCTTCTTTCGAGATTTCATCCATCAACACTCTCCTTATAATATAATAGCAAAATAACATTTACTGGTAGTAAAATGGTTGGATATTCCCTAGTAGTTCCTTAGTACATTGTATTCCTACCGAAAGAAGGATAGTGTAATATAAGAGTTTAAAAAATTTGAAAACTCTATTAATTTATATTATACTTAAGCATTTATGTAAGGGAAGTTGCTCATATTTCAAAGCAGAGTATATAAAGTGAAAAATTGTAACACGTCAAATAATATTTTTTTAAAAGGAGAATTTCCTTATGATTGAGGGGAAAATCATTAAATATTATCGCGAAAAAAACAAATTAACTCAAGAGCAATTAGGAAAAGGTATTTGTTCTGGTACACATCTTAGTAAAATTGAGCGTTTACACACTGAATATGCACCTGAAATTATTACTCTTTTATCAGAACGTCTAGGTATAAATATTGAATCCGAAATAACAAAACTGAATAATATAAAAAAGCTCTTAAATGATTGGCACGATGTTATTATCATGCAGTTGTTTGATGAAATGGATCTTATCAATCAAGAACTTGAGCAAGAAGACTTAATTCAAATTTCAGATTATAAAAATCTTTATAAATTAATTCGGGTTAGATATTTACTTTTGCATAATTTAACTGAGGATGCATTAATCATCATCTATGAAATACAAAAAAATGAAGATAAATTATCATCCTACGAAGCTAATCTATTAAAGCACGTATTAGGTATTTACTATTTAGCCAAATATGAACATCTTAAAGCAATACAAGCGTTAAAATCAATTAATGAAACAGATTATAATAACAAAGAGTATACATACCATTTAGCAGCCGCATATCATTCCATCGAATCACCAGTCATGGCTTATTTTTACGCAGATAAATCGCGTCAATTTTTTAAAGAAATTAATAACTATCTCAGAGTAATTGATGCAGAAATGCTAATGCTGATTCAAGTAAAAGATGATGGAGATTTTAAAGAATCCATTCAAAGGTTCGAAAAGTTAATCAAAAGCTGCGAACTTTGTAATTCACCCGTTCGGAAAGCAAGGGTATTACACAACTTAGCTTATGAATACTTTAGAAGAAATAATTTTGAATTAGCAAGTAAGTACTATAAAGATTCAATGCATATGAAAGATAATGAATCTAACCCTTATTTACTTTCTTTAGAGGGTTATATTCGAAGTTTATTAAATGGGAGCATACTTCCACGTGATCAATTATTGCAGATGGCAAAAGAGGGACTTGAAACTGCTATTAAGAAAAATGAAAAAATATATATAAATTTATTTAACCTACTTTGTTATTTAATTCAAGATAAGGAACAAGAATACCATCAATTCTTACGTGATCATGCATTACCTTTGTTTAAACAATTTGGTATTGTCTATTTAATCCGACGCTCAAAAAAAGAATTATTTAACTACTACATTAAATTAAAGCAAACTAATAAAGCTTTAAAAATGGCGGAATCACTAATCAATCATGAAAAAAAGGCATGTCACTTATGATAAGTGATATGCCTTTTTCATCCTTTTATATCATTAAGTCCACTCAGTAGCCTTTTCAAATAAAAAAAAGAGCTGCTTAAACAGCTTATGAATCTTCAAATAAAGCACTTGTTTGTTGAATAAGAGCTTTCCTCTTCCGATTGGAAAAGCTGATTAGTTTTAAAAATGGCCGTAAAAAGAAAATCAAACATCTTATTCTTTGTTTTCGTTTTTAAATCAAAGCAGTTCAGCGATTTTTTGTATCCTGTCAATGTGTACCCTTATGGAACTGATACTTTTTGAAAGCAGAGAGATTGATTTCAAAAGTAATTAAAAAACCTTAACCCAATAAAATAAAGGGCTAAGGTTTCCTAAAATCCTATTTTATTACTGTCTATTTACTGTAGTAAGCCATAAAATGGTTCTTCGTTTGATTATAGAAACTAGCTTAGGATTATTTTAATCCTAACTGACTTAACACAGTATCTAGTGTAGAACCTTTATACGAAGTTTTCGCTTTAGGTGCATCCGGAACTGTACTATTTTGTAATCCATAGTTTTTAATAAGAAGATCCATATCCTTTTTATCAACAACTCCATCGAAGTTCAAATCTGCACCTGATGTATTTGTTCCCCAATTTGTTTGTAGATATAATGCATCCATTATATCAATTACATCATCTTTATTTGCATCCCCAGCTCGTGCAACTTTTAATGAGTCTTTGTAATTTCTACCTATTAATTCTCCACGAATGTTATCAAATAGGAAGTCAACTGTTTTATACATTGTAAAGTGTCCAGGAACATCTACTTTAATCGTATACGGCTTTGTATCTGCCTTAATACCATCAAATGTATAATCACCTTGTTTTGATGTAACTGGTGCTTCAAGGACAGTTTTTCCATCAAATGATGTTAATGTTACTTTCGTTCCTAATGTCCTGTGATCAATTGCAAAATTATTTCCGCCTGTAGTTGGATCTTTCGCACCTTCTATTTGAACTGTACCATTTAACTTTGACACTTTTGCATTTACAGTATAATTATCTATATAAGTGAAAACATTTTTCATTTCTACATTTGATTGGTCAATAGTCGTTGCATTGTAATCCCATCCAATTGAAGGTTCCGTCGTATAGCTTTTATCTAGAGTTTTTACGTCAAAATTAAATAACTGTAGTTCCTCAGGTAACGTTTTATCACCTAAATACGTAAATGTAAACGTATATTGTAATCTATTTTCCCAAGTTGTTGGTGCAGTTGTTACTGAAACTTGTGCGTCGCCATATTGTTTAACCGCATCGTTAACAATTACATTTTCAATTGCACCTTGATTCTTTTCTACTTGCATTGTTAATTTTGTCGTTTTTAGGTTTTTAACATTATTTGAACGAACTGTATAATTTATTGTCTCTCCAGTAGTTATACTTTGTTTATTTGCTTTCAAATAATAGTAAGGTGTTGTATTTTTTGTAAACACAACGTGTTGATAGGAAGAAGCATTCATTGCAGCATCTAAAGCATAGAACACTACCGGTAATGTTGCATATTTACTATCAACTAAAATTTGATCTGAATAGTCACCATTTTTATCTACAAAAACAGGTTTTGAAGGAAATGGTGATGCATACCGATAAACAAATGAATTTCTTGATTGTTCAACTGGAATACCGTACTTTTTCGCCTCATCGATTTCAGGATCATTTATGTTGAGCTTAAAGTCATATAACATTTGTCCCTTTGAATCTAGATCGCTATCACTATATTCAATTACTTTTTGATCTAACGAATCAAAGCTAGCTGTAAAATTTGGTGTTCCATACTCCAGCATAAAATCTTTTGCCATAGAGAATGTTTTTCCACTTTCACTTGTTCCAACTAGTTTCAATTTATAATGACCAGGTCTAATTAATTTTTTATCACTACTGATCGGATTTTTTGTATCACCTGTAAATGGGAAGTAAGAATCACCTGCTATTGCTGAAACATTATATACTTGATTTTCATTCAGTAAGCCTGTATTGATTGATCCAATTAACCCTAAATCTTCACCTGTTTTTGGATCTTGAATGACAACATCTAATGTTTTCATATGTGATTTTAATGAAAATGAACCAGCCATAAACGGATAGAAATTAGCAATTGGGTTTGACATTTTGTTTGTATACAATGGATTAAGTAGCTCTAATGTATCGATTCCCTCGTACACTACACGGCCACCAAAAGGAATTTGATATTGCTCAGTTGAATCCTCATTATTTGTAAAGACGATATATCCCTCATATGTTCCTTTTTCGGCAGTTTTCGGAATGTTTAAGTCAAATTTAATGGATTTTTGACTAGTTCCATTTAATTTAACTGAAGTTGGACCTGTTAAGGTCACTCCATTTTGAGCTGCATCTTTGGAACCTCTTAATCCTGTTTGGAATTTAACATTTACATCAAATGTTTTTGCTTTTTCACTTCGATTTTTCACTGTAATATTACGTGAATCATTAATATCTTTGTCATCAAATCCATATGAACCAAAACTGATTCCACCCGTTAATTCTTTGATTAACTCTTGTTTTCCATTGATACTTGTAGGTGTTTTATCTACTACTTCAAATTCAACATTCGAATGAATTGCTTCATATGCATCAACACGACCACTACCGATTTCAAATACACTATAAGCTTTTGAAAGTGGATCAGCCGTATTCATTAAAATTGATTTAATGTCTGCAGGCTCAAAATCCTTATTCGATTGTAATAATAATGCTGAAACTCCTGCCACATAAGGGGTTGCCATTGAAGTTCCTGATAAACGCTTATATGCATATTTATAATCTTCCGGTTTTGTTCCATCTACTGTTTTATCGTTTACGTAAAATGGGACGGTTGAAAGAATCGAAACACCTGGTCCAGTTACTTCCGGTTTAATGTCATAATTCATTCGTGAAGGACCTCTAGAACTAAATGTTGCTAACTCATCGGATGCTGTTTGTATCTTAGTAAAATCGCCAAATGTGAAATCAGTTTTACCAGTTTTTAATGCTTCCAAGATCGTTAATCCTTCTTCATTTGAAACAGAGAATGAAGGAATCGCATTAACTGATTCACCCAAAAAAGACTGAATTGCACCTTCGGCCTTGTTTGCTTCATCATTATACATGATAACGCCAGCAGCACCTTGCTCCTTGGCATACGCAATTTTAGAGTCCAATGTATAAACTCCTCGGCTCATGAGTACAAATTTCCCTTTTACGTCTTTTCCTGAATAGCCCACTGGATCTCCGAGCCCCACATCAACAAGTTGAAGAGTTTTTCCTTTTAACGTAGATAAATCATCTGTATAGTTTTTTGCTAATTGTCTTAAATTGTAATTCTCACCATTATGTGCACCTGCATATTGATAAATATCAATTGCAGCAGATGATGCACCAACAGTTAACGCTAAGGCTGCAGCACCTGGTGAACCTAGCGTATAATTTTTATCGCCACTATTCCCCGCTGCAACAACTGTTGTTACTCCACTTAATACTGCATTGTTTACAGCAATGGAAGTCGCGTAAAGGGGATCATTTAAAGAATTGCCTAATGACATATTAATAACATCCATATCATCCTTCACAGCTCGATCGACAGCTGCAATTATGTCATCACCTTGTCCGCTGCCATATGGTCCAAGCACTCTGTAAGCATAAATATCTGCTTCTGGTGCTGCTCCAACTGTTGTATACTCAGTATCCTTCGCTACTCCACGGCTTCCAATAATCCCAGCAACATGTGTACCATGATTAGTATAATAGGTCGATCCATTTATTTCTGGTTTACCTGATTTTTTCCAATCAGCATAGGTTGTTTCCATTGGATCATTATCATCATCGACAAAATCAAATCCGCCTTTATAGGCATCCTTTAAGTCTGGATGGTTATAATCAATTCCAGTATCTAGAATACCGATTTTAATCCCTTTACCGGTATAGCCTTCTGCATGTAAACGATTTAATCCATCATAAGGTGTATAATTTGCGATATTGAATTCATCTGCTTTTAATGGATCATTATCTTTTCCTTGAACAGGCGGATCAATCGTAAACGTTTCGTTACTCCAAACTGATTTGACTACTTTTGATTTTAATAGATTCTGAATTTGATTTGCAGGTAAACTCATTGAAACACCATTTAATGCATTTTTATATGAGCGATTAATCTTATAATTTACTTTTTTACTATTTTCATCAACTAATACTTGTCCTAAATCTTTTTGAAATATTTCATGATCTTGATCAACTAAATTTGATGCTTCAGAATCTGATAGTTGTTGACCTTCTGATGCTGCTTCAATCTTAGCAACTTTTGCTGGTTTGTTTGCAAACTCGACAATTACATGGGTTTGTTCCGTTGTCGTTAAATCAATATCAGAAGAAATTTGAAGACCTGTTGATTCATTTGTAGTCATCTGGTTAAGTGCTGCTCTTTGTTCTGGTGTTAAATTAGCAAGTAAATTTTCAGCATTCGAATAACTAACAGCTTTCGCAGTAGTTGGTACTTGTACAATAGAACCTAAAATAAAACTAGATGATAGAGCAAATACAGCTAAGCTTGTTAAGACCTTACTTTTGTTGTTCACTTTTTTCCCCATTTTCTTTCCTCCCAGTCTCTGTCTTTTTACTACATATGTAGTGCAATGACTTACGAAACAATGATTCTAATAGGTTTTAAGTATTTATTTAGAAATCTTCTATTTTCGTTGATTCATTACAATTACATATGCACTTATAATTATCAAGAATATTTGGAGTTGTGTAAATTGGGGGAATATTGAATAAACAAATGATTCAAAATACGCTTGTTTTCATCAGTTTTTTAGTCGTTAAATGTAGTTTTGCAGTATTAGGTTATTTATTTTGTCAAAATGATGAATGAAAGGAATCTAAATTGGGGGAATATTTTACAAAACCATTAAATACTGTTGGTTTAGTATAAAATATCATTTCAATACGACCTAGATTCTTAAGAACTATTATAGAAATAACAAAAAACAGAGAAAACCTATCAAGTAGATTGTCTCTGTTTTCATTATTTATCCATTTGAATCTGTTTCACTAGATAGTAGTTGAATTCTTAATTTAGACATTTCTTTGTCCAGTAACGAGGAAGCATTGGATAGCTCAATTAATTGTTTTTGTGCTTCTTCCGGTATCGATTCACCTTGATATTTATRGTTGAGTTTATGTTCTGTTGATGCCCAAAAATCCATAGCAGATGTTCGGATTTGGATTTCTGCGGGAACCCATATCACTTCATTAGATAAGATGACTTGCGTTTCTACAACAAGATGAAGGCTTTTGTAACCACTCTTTTTAGGTTCTTTAATATAGTCTTTTACTCTAATCATGCGAATATCTTCACGCTGCTCGATATGTTCCTTCAGCAAATATACATCTTCAATAAAGCTAGTGACAATTCGTACTCCAACAATATCTCGTATTTCTTGTTTAATAGATTCTTGAGTCAGCGGTATTTCTTTATTTTCAATCTTCTCAACCAATGACATAATAGTTTTCATGCGTGTTTTCATATGCTCAATGGGAGAGTATCCGTGTTTCGATTTCCATTCAAGATCAATAATATTGAAATCACTCTTCAACTCATATAATGCCATCTCATATGGGATGAAAAAGCCTTTCCAGTTTTTTATAACCGTTTGCACTAAATCGATCTTATGTATCTCTGGATACATATTAAACACCCCTTGATTAAAATCACACTTATTATTCTGTCATCATATCACAGGTGGTTTGAATCGGAAAGATATATGAGAATGACTCGCCGGGGGATGAAAAGGCGACACTCCTGCGGGAATAGCGTTAGCAGAAGACCCCGCAGCGAAGCGAGGCGGCTGAGGCAACGCCCGTGGAAAGGGAGCCGTTTCAACGATTTTCTTATTTATTGGACAACCCCATCTGGCAATCGTCAATAAAATCGCTGGATTGCTGATGATTCTCTTGGGTCTACTGTCAATCGGAGAATTAGCGAGTTGATTCAAAATATAGAAAAAGACGACTGAACAAAAAATTTCAGCCGTCTCTTGCTTATTAAACTTATTTATTTCCAATTCGTGTGAAAAGAGCCTTCCATATCCGTACGTTCATACGTATGTGCCCCGAAATAATCACGTTGTGCTTGTAATAAATTGGCGCTGGATTGTCCCGTTCGATAGCCGTCATAGTAGGCGAGCGCTGCACTCAGTGCTGGGAAAGCCATGCCGGACATCGTGCTTTCAGCCAAAACTTTTCTCATACCTGTTTGATATTCTTTCGTTTTTTCAACAAAGTATGGAGCAATCAATAAATTATCTGTCGTTGACTGTTCTTCATACGCTTCACTGATTGTGTTCAAAAATTCAGCGCGAATAATGCAACCACCACGGAAAATAAGTGCGATATCTTTTAACGGCAAGTTCCAGTCATTCAGTACTGAAGTCATTTTATATTGGGCGAACCCTTGTGCATAAGCACAAATTTTCCCCATATATAATGCTTGTCTTACGTATTCAATCCACAATTCACGATCTAAATCTTCGTTCGCCAGTTTAGGACCAGCCAATATAGTTGAAGCATGAACTCTTTCCGCTTTCTGGTGGGAAATGTAGCGGGCAAATAGCGATTCCGCAATGATGGTAACCGGAATACCATGGTCGATAGCTTGCACGCTCGTCCATTTTCCTGTCCCTTTTTGTCCCGTTTTATCTAGAATCACATCCACAAGTGGCAAACCTGTTTTTTCATCCACTTTTCTTAAAATATCCGACGTGATTTCAACCAAGTAGCTTTTTAATTCACCATGGTTCCACGTTTCAAAGATATCCGCAATTTCGTCTAGAGGGATATGAAGTCTTTCTCTCAAGAAAGAATACGCTTCCGCAATGAGCTGCATATCCGCATATTCAATACCGTTATGGACCATTTTCACAAAATGGCCAGCGCCTTTTGGCCCCATATACGCACAACAAGGCGTTCCATCTACTTGCGCGGCAATTTTAGTCAGAATAGGTGCCACTTTTTCATACACTACTTTATCTCCACCAGGCATGATAGAAGGACCTTTTAGTGCTCCTTCTTCACCACCAGAAACACCTATGCCTAAATAGTCGATTCCCTTGGACTTCAATTCATCATATCGGCGTGACGTGTCTTCGAAATGAGAGTTCCCGCCGTCCATAATAATGTCTCCCGGTTCCAGATAAGGTACTAATGATTGAATGACAGAATCGACGATATCACCTGCAGTTACCATAAGAAACACTTTTCTTGGAGACTGCAGAGACTGAACAAATTCTTCTACACTATAAAAGCCATTCACTTGTTCTGTTTCTTGCAAGAGTAAGTCTGTTAAATCTCTTGTATAGTTATAGACTGCTACCTTTTCACCTTTACTAGCCATGTTCAACGCGATACTCTTGCCCATTACACCTAGACCTAAAACACCAATCGTGTTGTTCATATCTAATCCAATCCCTTCTTATACGAATAAACTTAACAATAGAATGAATAGTAATCCCGATACCGAAATAATGGTCTCAAGCAATGTCCATGTTGCAAACGTTTCTTTTAACGTTAAACCGAAGAATTCTTTAAACATCCAGAAGCCAGCATCATTTACATGTGATGCTATTAAACTACCTGCACCAGTTGCTAGAACTACCAACGCTAAGTTGACGTCTGTTGCACCTAACATCGGAATAACCAAGCCTGCAGTAGTTAATGAAGCAACAGTTGCCGATCCTAAAGAAATACGCAAAATGGCAGCAATCACCCATGCAAGAATGATTGGAGAAAGTGTGCTGTCACTGAACAATTCAGCTACATAATCACCGACTCCACCATCAATCAACACTTGTTTAAACGCACCACCACCACCGATAATCAGTAGCATCATTCCGATACTTGCAATGGCACTAGAGCATGAATCCATGATGGATTTCATAGGGATTTTGCGTGCCAATCCCATTGTATATACTGCTAGCAATAATGATAGAAGCATCGCTGTTGAAGCATTCCCAACAAAACGAACAGTTGCAAATACAGCGTTATCTTCAATACCATTTGTTTTTTGCACCATTGTGATGACTGTTGCAATGGCCATTAGGATGACCGGGAACATAGCTGTGAATACACTGATTCCGAAACCAGGAGTTTCTTCAAGCTTAAATGTTTTTTGTTCACCAAGTGAAGCGATATCACCTGTTTTATTGAATGAGTTCGGTACGATTCGTCTTGCAATTTTCGTAAATATAGGTCCCGCTATAATTACAGTCGGGATCGCAATGATGAAGCCGTATAGCAATACTTCACCGATATTCGCTCCGTATTCACCAGCAATAACTGTCGGGCCCGGATGCGGCGGCAAGAAGCCGTGTGTTACGGATAACGCAGCTACCATCGGAATTCCCAAATGTAAAATGGACACTTTCAATTGCTTAGAAATTGAAAATACGATTGGAATTAATAACACTAATCCTACTTCGAAGAACAAAGCGACACCGATAATGAATGAAGCCACTACCACTGCCCATTGGATTCTTTTCTCCCCGAATTTATCAATCAGGGTCATCGCGATGCGTTGTGCACCGCCTGCATCAGCAATCAATCTTCCCAACATGGCACCAAGTCCAAATATCAACGCCAAATGACCAAGCGTACCGCCCAGTCCACCTTCAATGGATGCAACAATGCTATCAAGCGGCATACCTAAAGCTAATGCAACTCCAAATGCAACAATGATCAATGAAACGAATGTGTTCAATTTAAAGCCCATAATCAAAATAAGTAACGAGACAATCCCTATTGCAACAATAAATAACGGCATGACAATACCTCCATTTTCTTAGTTATTATTTTTTATTAACCTTCTTTGATACTTAGCGATACTTGAATATTCTTTTTCCAAAACTCTGGATAAATTAATAAATATGGGCAGTAGCTCTCTATATTCCTGTACATCGGATTCTATAGGAGTGTGCTTGAATGTACTGCCAATCATATCGGAAACCACATCGAATGAGTCAATTTTCCCTGTAGCATAAAGTCCTAAAATACATGCCCCAAGACAAGAACTTTCATAACTTTCCGGAACAACAACTTCAAGATCGAATATGTCTGCCATCATTTGGCGCCAAACATCTGATCTTGCGAAACCACCAGTTGCCTGAATTCGAACGACAGGTTCATCCATCACTTCAAGCAATGCCAAAAATACGGTGTAAAGATTATAAATTACACCTTCCAGGGCAGCCCGAATCATATGTTCTTTTTTATGGGACATCGTCAGTCCGAAAAACGAACCTCTAACGTCAGGATTCCATAACGGTGCACGTTCACCCGCCAAGTATGGATGGAACAGTAAACCATCTGCTCCTGGTCTTACACGTTCTGCTATCTTGGTTAACACTTCATATGGATCAATGCCAAGTCTTTTCGCTGTCTCCACTTCTGCAGAGGCAAATTCATCTCTGATCCATCGAAGCACCATACCTCCATTATTTACAGGCCCGCCAATGACCCAATGTTTTTCAGTCAATGCGTAGCAGAAGATGCGTCCCTTTTCATCTGTTTGTGGATGGTCAATGACCGTACGGATGGCTCCACTAGTACCGATTGTAACGGCCACTTCCCCTTTACCAATCGCATTCACACCTATGTTTGAAAGCACTCCATCGCTTGCTCCGATGACAAATGCTGTTTGAGGACTGATGCCAAGTTTTTTTGCCAGCTTCGGATTACAGTCACTGAAAATCTCGGTTGTCGGCACAAGTTCAGATAACTGGTCTGATGTAACGCCAGCGATTTGCAATGCCTCTTCATCCCAAGCCAGATTTTTGAGATTCATCATCCCCATAGCCGAAGCCAATGAATGATCGACAACATAGCGATTAAAGAACTTGTTGAAAACATATTCTTTGATGCCTATATATTTTTTCACTTTGGCCGCAAGCTCAGGACGATCATTCACAATCCAAGCAATCTTGCTCAATGGTGACATTGGGTGAATAGGTGTTCCTGTCCGTTTGTAAACCTCATGGCCATTTAATTCTTGCTTTATTTTACGTGCCCAAGCCTCGCTACGGTTGTCCGCCCATGTGATGCACTGCGTAAGTGGCTGATCATTTTCATCAATCGCAATGACACTGTGCATCGCACTGCTGAACGAAATGAACAACAATTTATCCGGGGCAATCCGGGAAAGGCTCATGACATTGGAAATTGATTTTACGACTGCTTGAAATATTTCTTCAGGATTTTGTTCCGCAGTTGAAATATCCGGTGTATACAATGGATAACCGATATTCTCTTGTTGAACGATTTCACCTGATTCAGTAAATAAAACCGCTTTCGTACTCGTTGTCCCTATGTCCACGCCTAGCATATAGTTAGTCATATATTTTGCTCCCTTTCTTTTGTGAGCATTTGTTGAGACATCCAAAGGTCTTCCACTTTCTCTTGAACATCCTCGAAGTTTTGATGCAAAGCTTGAACCATGACATCCCGATCTTTAGTTTGAATCGCTTTTATATAAATATCGTGATTGTTTAAGACACGTGAATAGTCTTCGAATTTTTCTTCCATTCGCATGCGCATTGATAAAAGAATCAAACTTTCCATGACCGGTTTTGTATTGTTCCAAATCAACAGGATATAGGAATGGTTGATGGAACGAACAATCGTTTCATGGAATAACACGTCCTGGTAAGAGAACTCATCCGCATCTTTATACTTAATGGCAACTTCCATCATTTCACGTATTTTGCTTAGTTCCTTCACCAAGTCAGTCGTATCTATTTTCAAAATCCGTTCATAAACAAATGTCTCAATCATCAGTCGAACGTCATATAGCTCTTTTATGTCCTTTTCTGTCAATCCAACGACAACAGCACCCATCCGTTCCAGACGAATGATATTTTCCGATGCCAATATTTTAAGCGCCTCACGAATAGGCGAACGACTCACATTAAATTCTGTAGCTAATTTGTTTTCCGAAAGTACGGTGGCAGGCTCAATAAGACCTGCAATTATTCTGATTCTTAGCTCACACGCTAACCGTACACCCATGGAAGCGTTTGCATTCCACTTTTCAGGATAGATAAATTTTTGTTTTTCACTCATTCGTACCTTCCTACTTTCACAACCGACATACTTGTATACAAGTATAGTAATGGACTTAAATGAAAATGTAAACGCTTTTATCTCATGTACTTTCGTCCATCGATAAAGGCTCAGTTAAACTTTATGGATGATTCTTTATATAAAGGAAATCGGCTCCTGTTCCAACTTGTTGGCTCATGCAGAACGTGCGGCAAGCGCAAATGTACGATAAACAACCATATCGTTTACCAGAGTCTAAATAAAAAAAGAGCTAGGGATTCACCCCAGCTCGACTTGTTCATTATGAATTTAAGGTTACTCTTAATTCACTTGGAAATCACTTTTTAGTTAGTAGGTAAATAAAGTATGGTGCACCGATCAGTGCCACCATGACGCCTGCCGGAAGTCCATTCGGTTCAACAATATTGCGGCCGATTGTATCCGCAATGAGCAGGAGCCAGCCACCAATGAGTACGCATAGCGGTAGAAACAGCTGGTGTCTGGGGCCAATAAGCGTACGTGCAATATGTGGTGCCATCAACCCGATGAATGAAATCCCTCCTGTTACAGAAACAGCAGATGCTGCAAGTGCTACGGCGGCCAGTGTTAGGACAATACGCTCTTTCTGAACGGACAGACCTACGCCAATTGCTACTGGTTCACCCAGCCCAAGGATGTTCAACCGGTTCGCTTTCATAATAGCAAACGGTATTAGTACGACCAACCATGGCAAAATTGCTAAAACAAACGGCCAGTCCGTTCCCCAAATACCTCCGGCAAGCCAACGGGCAATAAAATCGACTTTAACTCGGTCGGCAGAAGAAATCAATACAATCATGGCACCTGACAATGCCATGGACATACCGACCCCTACCAATACTAGACGCACTGGTTGCATACCATTCATGCGGCTGTAAGAAAACACATAAATAATTCCGGCAGTCAGCAAAGCACCGATGAATGCAACGAAAGGCAATGCATAAATGAATGTACCCGCCTCTACTGGGAAGTACAAAAAGAAAATAGCAACGGCAACCCCTGCTCCAGAATTGATGCCGATAATACCGGGATCCGCCAATTCATTGCGGGTAATCCCCTGCAACAACGCACCTGATAAGGCTAGCGCCATTCCCGCCAAAAGCGTAATGACTATCCGAGGCAGACGGACCGAGAAAAGAACGAATTCTTCTTTAAATTCCCCTTGGCCAAGAATTGTCGGAATGATTCGGTCGTAGGAAACGGACGAATAGCCGAGACCAAGACTGATGACCGCAGTGGTCACAATCAATATTGAAAAGACAATCAGCAATAACCGTTGTTTTCGAATAATGGATTTTTCGATCATGAGAAACTTTGCCCTCCTTTACGTACAATGTACAAGAAGAATGGCAAGCCCATAATGGCAACAACAGCCGCCACGGGAGTTTCATACGGAGCGTTAATTGTACGAGCGACGGTATCCGCGAGCAACATGAAAGCCGCTCCAAGTATGGCTGACATCGGAAGCACAAAGCGATAATCCGTACCGACTATTGCCCGCACAATATGAGGCACCATCAGCCCAAAGAATGCCAAATTGCCAACAAGTGCCACAGATGCGCCTGTTAAAATGATGACGAGTACAAACAAAATCGACTTGATCAATCGGACACGTTGCCCGAGCCCAAGTGCCATTTCTTCACTCAGTGAAAGAATGGTTAATTGGCGTGAACACATCAAAGAAATGATAATCCCGACCAAAACAATTGGCGCAATTAACAACACTTGATTCCAAGTCGTCCCGACCATGCCACCTGCAGTCCACATGGAAACCTGTTGCGATATTTTAAAATATAAACCGACACCTTCAGCAATGGCATAGAGAAAAGCCGAAATGGTTGCTCCTGCAAGCACGATCCGTAAAGTTGTAAAGCCTTCTGGATGAAACGAGCTGAACCCGAATACGAGAATCGCTCCGACTGCCGCTCCCGCGAAACATGCGAGCATCACACCAAAATAATTAACAGTTGGCCAAAATGCCAACGTTATAGCCAGCGCCGCATTGGCACCGGCAGTCAATCCGAGTAAGCCTGGATCGGCAAGTGGGTTACGAGTCATCCCCTGAATAATAGCACCTGAAACGGCAAGAGCCGCGCCTATTAGGGCAGCGGCTACTTCTCGCGGAAAACGTATCTCCCGCAACATTATGGCTTGGTCATTCGGAGCACTTGATAGTAAGGCAGATAAAACATCTTTCACGCTTGTATCGGCCGCCCCGAAAACTAACGCCATGCCGAAAAGTACGATCATCAGAATCACACTCATCCCCAGTTTAATTGAATAAGGAATGCGTTGAAGCCGAAAATTGAACATGATTTAGTTCCCCAAGAAAGATTCTTTGAAGAATTCCAATTGATAATCCAGTGTCAAAGGATCGTTGAAGTAAAACTCCATTGCATCCACTGTATACATCTGGTTGTTTTTCACTGCAGGGATATTCTTGAATGTTTCTGTACCTTCAAATGAGTTGTCTGCATCTTTATTTTTGCTGAAGATTAAATAGTCTCCAACATACTCAGGTAAAACTTCAGCAGATAATGCATAGTAACCATCTTTCAATGCCATTTCTTTTACTTTCTCAGGCATTCCCAGACCCATTTCCTGATAAAGGATTTCTGTACCGCGGCCCCAGTTGTCTCCGAAAACATACAATTCTTTGTCAAAGCTTTCAATTACAGTGACAGTCGCATCTTCACCAATTTTCGCTTTGATTTCATCGCCTGCTTCTTGCGTACGTTTTTTGAAATCGTCTACCCAAGCTTGTGCTTCTTCTTCTTTATTAAGTAGTTTCCCTATTTCTACGTGCTGCGTTAAATAGTCAACCGCTCCATACGTAAAGGTAACAGTTGGTGCAATTTCATTCAGTTTGTCCACATTTTTGATATTAGAAAGACCGATAATTAAATCCGGTTCCATTTCAATGATTTTCTCGAGGTTTTCATCCGTTACTTCCTCAACGCCTTCAAGTTTTTCTTCAAAGCGTGGATTCATTTTCGACCAAGAGTCAACACCAACTAAAGGAACATCTAATGCCATGACATTACCTGCAAATGATGATAATACTACTACGCGCTGTGGGTCAGCAGGCACTTCAACAGGTCCGTTTTCGGATTCATACGTGATTGTTGATGGTTCTGAAGAGTCACCTTCTTTGGACGTTGATTTTCCTTCTTCTTTATTGCCTCCGCATGCTGCTAATACAAACATCGCAAGTAACGCTAAGAATAGGTATGAGTATTTTTTCATTTTATGTCATTCTCCTCTTACTAAGTTATAGGTAATGCAAATCGGTTTTCCTGTACGTGGATCTTCTCCAATTTCAGCATCGATTTGAAACAGTTCGCGTAATACAGGTTTCGTGATAATTTCTTCACTGGGACCAGACTTCACGATTTTCCCAAACTTCATCCCGATAATGTAATCCGCAAAACGGGCAGCATGATTCAAATCATGCAACACCATCACAATGGTGCGTTTTTCCGTAACATTCAACTGCTGCAACAATTCAAGAATCTCCAGTTGATGCGCCATATCCAGATAGGTTGTTGGTTCATCCAGAAAAATCATATCGGTTTCCTGAGCAAGGGCCAGGGCAATCCACACACGTTGACGCTGTCCACCCGAGAGTGAATCAACGGGATGTGACTTGAAGAATTTAGTTCCTGTAACTTCAAGTGCCCAGTCAATCATCTCCAAATCCTTTTGGGTCAAGCGTCCGAATCGATTCTGATGCGGAAATCGTCCATATGAAACCAATTCTCCAACAGTCAGTGCACCTGCACTTTCTGGAGTCTGAGGCAGTACTGCAATTTTCTGCGCCAGGCGTTTTGTGGGTTCTTTGACAATGCTTTCGCCGTCAAGAACAACGGAGCCTTTTTGATGAGGAATGATACGAGTCATTGCTTTTAATAAGGTGGATTTCCCACAGCCATTCGGACCGATTATGACGGTGATTTTTTCATCTGGTATGGAAACAGATAAGTTATCAACAATTGTTCGATCACCATATCGGATTTGCAATTCTTTTGCTTTTAGCCGAACCATTTTCAACCTCCTTTCACCAAATTATTTATATTTACTGATAACGATTATCAATATCATTTACAAACTAACTATAATAGGGTAAGCTAAGCCTGTCAATAGCACTATACTATATATAAAACTCGAAATCACACGATTTTACCTGTTGAGGAAGGATTGAAAAAATGAAGCATTTAGAAGTGTATGATGTAACCATCATTGGTGGAGGACCTGCAGGTTTATATGCCAGTTTTTACAGTGGACTTCGCGGACTAAAAACGAAAATTATTGAATTCCAACCTCAACTTGGCGGCAAAATTCATGTGTATCCTGAAAAGATGATTTGGGATGTCGGAGGACACCCTCCACTGCCAGGAGCCATGCTAATCGATAAACTGGTTGAGCAAGGATTGACGTTTCAGCCAACCGTCGTGCTTAACACAAAAATCGGGGCCATCCATCAGAGGGCAGCTCAATTATTCGAACTGATTACCGATAAGAATGAACAGCATTTCTCCAGAACAATCATCGTCGCAACTGGAAGCGGTATCCTTACTCCACAAAAGCTTCAAATTGAAGGTGCTGACCAATTTGAAGTAAGTAACTTGAATTATACCATTAAGTCCTTGATGCACTTTAAAGATAAAAAGGTAATCATTTCAGGTGGAGGGAATTCAGCCATTGACTGGGCCAATGAACTCGCACCGATTGCCAAACAAGTCATCGTGGTCTGCAGAAAAGTCGATTTCACGGGACATGAAGCACAGGTCACCAAGCTTTTGGAAAGTAATGCAATTTGCATATTCCAAACGTCCATATCAAAATTGATTGCTTCTACGGATAATTCTCGCATTGAAACGGTCGAATTAACAGATGCCATGACTGGTGAAAAACAATACTTGTCAGTGGATGAAATCGTTATTAACCATGGATTCGAACAAGATATCGCGTTGCTTGAAAATAGTTCTGTGAAAATAGAACTAGCAGATGGCTACTTTATCGCAGGAAGCGTGAACAGTGAATCCTCGATTCCAGGTATTTTTGCAGCTGGCGATATTTTGAAGCATGAAGGAAAACTTAACCTGATTGCAGGAACTTTCCACGATGCTGCGAATGCAGTAAATAAAGCAAAGAAATATATTGAACCTGAAGCGGATCAAATAGCCATGGTCTCATCACACAATGATGTCTTTAAAGCACGTAATAAGGAACTTGTGAAAGAACTGCTTAAAGAAAGTGTTCATTCATAAATAGATGCTGAAAAAGGGGACTGAATAATATTCATTCAGTCCCCTTTTCCCATGCTTTTCTATTGATTTTCTCCCGTAGTTGCAAAGACTCTCGATACAAGCTCAGCTACATAAGCACTGCCTCCGTTATCTTCCACCCCTTCAATCATCATCGCCAAAATGAAATCTGGATTCTCTGAGTTGTAAGTAACAAAAAATCCGTTTTCCCTACCCTTATCTTCCGAAGCCGCTTTGAGTTCTGCCGTTCCCGTTTTTCCTGCAAGTGGAACCGAAGGCAAATTGGCAGCTTGTGCAAATCCATCCACTACAACGTTCCGTAGGCTGGTTCTAATAATCGACGCATTTTTTGCACTCACAAGTCCTTCCTTCCAAACTTGAGCGTCTTCTTCCTCCAAAAACAAGGTAGGTTTATACATCAGACCTTCTGTCAGAAAGACTTCATACATCGATGCAAGATGAAGGATATTGGTCAACATTTGGCCTTGGCCGAATGACGTATCCGCAAGCTGACCTTGTGACCCAATTGTCCCCTCATTTGAAATTTGGGAAGGCTTCATCCCATAAGTGAACGGGATTTCTTCATCGAAACCGAAACGCTTCAGTCCTTCCACAAATGTCTTACTCCCCATATCAAGTGCTTGCTGCGCAAAGTAAATATTGTCCGAATAGACGAGAGCTTTATTCAAATCAATCGGATTGGGTGCTTCAGCGTGGACACGCGTGACCTTGTAATCGCCCCAAGATGCATCTTTTTGCCATGTCTTTCCGTTAATCGTCAGCCCTTCAGTTGGATTAAGTGTACCCGCCTCCAACCCGATTGCTGCCGTGATCGGTTTTAATGTCGATCCAGGAGCGTAAGCGGCTGTAAAACGATTGAACAACGGTTTCAACGGGTTCGTCTCAAGTGCTTTGTAGCGCTCGCCACTGATTCCCAGCATAAACTCAGTCGGATTGAACCCTGGGGAACTGACAAGAGTTAGTGTCTCACCAGTTTTGGGATTTACGGCCGCACTCGTACCCGCTTCGCCACGCATGGCTTGATACGTTTGTTTTTGTAACTGGGCATCAATCGTCAATGAAACCGTTTCCCCGTCTACTGCCGGCCTTTCTGCAACTGTTACCGCTTCGGCACCTTCTTCTGCTTTATCGATATAGATACGAATCCCGTTTTCTCCCCGCAGTCGATCTTCGAGTAATCGTTCCAACCCTTGTCTGCCAATGAGGTCGCTTTCTGTATACCCTTCATCTTTGCGCTTTTCCAACTGTTCCGCTGTAATCACACCGATAAAGCCAGATAAATGGGAAAGTGCTTCTCCATACGGATATTCACGCATCGGTGTTTCCTTCCGTGTGACGCCTGGAATTTCAGCAAGCTTTTCCAGTAATGGAATGTCATTGTTCGAAACTTTTGCAATCGGCACAAAATAATCAGGCTTGACCCAACTCTGGTTCAACTGACTGTCAATGTATTTTGCTGTAGTACCGAGGAGCTCGATTAACTCCGCTTTTTTCTCGTCATCTGTGAACTTCCCTGGCACAATTCCGATTTCATAACCAGTTCCATTCACAGCAATCGGGAGTCCGTTGCGGTCAAGAATTTCACCACGTGCAAAAGTCGTTGTTGAAATCCTTATCGTATCTTTTTCTCCTAGCTCAGGAAAAATGAATGATGAATCCCACTCCACATACCAATCCTCTATCTCATCGTGTGTTTCGTGGACCAAAGTCATTGTTTTCTCGAATTCAACCGGTCCAGCAACTGTTTCCATTTTTACTTGTATTGGAAAACTTGCCGGTTTCTCGCTGTCCCACTCCGTATCTTTAGCTGGCTTCGTATACGTTACCTCCACATTTTCGATACCTAAATCTTTTTGCAGCTTTTCCTGCCTTCCCACAAAACCTTTCTTTCCATATTTATCTTTCGTTTCTTTATTCAGATAGTTGTTATACATATCAGCGAATTCTCCATTGTTCCAATGCCCCAAATATTCCGCCAATCGTTCCTCCGGTGTCACCTTATCCCGACAACCTGAAAGGATGATGACGATCAAAAAAAATGCAGCGAATACTGCCCATCCCTTTTTCATTTTTTACCCTCCTTCTTGAAATATATTGAATTTAGTAGCGTTTCTAACGACCAGTGACATTTGTATATTAATGGTAACACACTATGATTGAACTTGATAAAATCTACCTACTTCCTAATTTCAATTAAGATTGAGGTAGTCAAAACTGCTCAAATATCACTTTTTATTGCTATGAACTTTAAAAATAACAGCCAAATAGTAATTTATAGTAAAATATTGTTATAAATTACCTATTATTTTCTTCCAATTAATGCTACCTTTTAATCTATTTTACTTTTCAGAAAATTGATACTATTATTATACATCCAGATTTCGCTTACTAATACTTTGAGGAGGGGGAACATGGAAAAATTAGTACAATTAATACCGTACAGCGTAGTAGAGCAACTGGACATGGTGAACGAAATTCCAAAAGGGGTCGAAATCATTCAAGCCCCTGAAATGTGGAAAGAAACAAAAGGAAAAGGCATTACCGTCGCAATTTTGGATACAGGCTGTGATACGAACCATCCTGATTTAAAGGAACGTATCATAGGGGGGCGCAATTTTACGAATGATTACAAAAAAGACCCTGAGAAATTCGAGGATAATAATGGTCATGGAACCCATGTGTGCGGAACGATTGCGGCAACTCTCAATAACCAAGGTGTCGTTGGTGTTGCCCCGGAAGCAAGCCTCTTGATATTGAAGGTTCTTGGAAAAAATGGTTCTGGTCAATATGATTGGATCATCAATGCCATCCATTATGCAATTGAACAAAAAGTGGATATTATCTCGATGTCTTTAGGTGGGCCATCAGATGTGAAAGAACTTCACGAAGCTATTATCGAAGCGGTCAATCAAAAGATTTTGGTAGTGTGTGCTGCGGGTAATGCAGGCGACGGCCAAGATTCAACGGATGAACTTGGATATCCTGCCTGTTATAACGAGGTAATTAGTGTTGGGGCTGTTAATATGGAGCGCGAGTCCTCTGAATTTACCAATTCCAATAACGAAGTTGATTTGGTCGCACCCGGTGAAAAAGTGACTTCCACATATTTAAACGGAACGTATGCCACTTTAAGCGGCACTTCAATGGCGACCCCACACGTAACGGGTGCCTTGGCATTAATTAAGATAATGGCGAATTCATCGTTTAAAAGAGAGCTGACCGTTCCCGAATTGTATGCCCAACTAATCAAACGGACGGTACCGCTTGGAAACTCTCCCAATATTGAAGGAAATGGCTTAATTTATTTGACACTTCCAGATTATATTAAAACAGTTTTCGATCAACAAAAATTAGAATCACTTGTTTCAATATAATAAATAGCAGGTGCCTTTGATTAAAAGGCATCTGTATTTGCGATTGTTTCGTTGCTTTCTTAGTTCTATGCATAAATATCATATTTTTTCAATAAACTTTTTCAAGGAGTTGTGAAATGGTCGCATCTATCTTCTTTATCAAATAAATACTAATAAAGAAGGCGGGGATATTTCATGAGTACAGTAGATGTTCCATTATGGACGACAGTAATAGGTAATTTTGGATTTCCGATTGCCATCACTATTTATCTTTTCTATCGATTTGAGAAGAAAATTGAAAAATTGGAAGATGTCATTTTTCAGTTGAATGAAGACATCAAAGATTATTTATAACAACGAAATTGAAGTTTCTTTAAATTTTTTTAACCGCTTAACCGAACTAGCGTTCTTTGCGGGGGGTATAAAGATGAAAGAGTTATTCGATCATCATAATCAAAGTGTTGAGACTTACTGGGATAAACTGGAGAAACACCGTCAAAATCCTATCATCAAATCATTTTTGGAAAATCCAGAACATATTGCATTGTTGATAGAAGTCAGGAATCAACCCACTGCCGAATTAAAGAAGAAATTAGATGATACGTTCAGGGAATTTTACTTCAACATCAGATTTACCACTTATTTATCACAAACCATTTATTTTAATGCAATCAATTACGATAAGAAAATTAAACTGATCTCCGAACGGTACCAGTTAGTTTTGGACAGACCTTTAAAAGAAGATGGTGAATTAACATTCCTTGATTTACTGAGTTCTTCGGAAAACATGGAAAATACGGATATTTTCATTGCTTCATCCACTATTGGGGACCATTTGACAAGCTATGAGATTTTTCATGCGATTCAATCACTCACAGAAAATCAGCAGCAAGTACTGAGTTTGGCTTACATTTATGGGTTGAACGATTCCGAAATCGCATGCAGCCTGAATAAATCCCAGCAAGCCGTTTCCAAAAGCCACACAAAAGCATTAAGAAAGATTAGAGAAATAATAGAAACCGAACTGAGAAGGAAGGGGCAGGAATGAGTGAAAGTTTATTTACTTTAGTAAAGCAGTCAAGAACGGATAACGATTCACTGGCCATCGTCATTGATTTGTTTGCTCCTAAAATTGATCGCTCTTTACATCAGACAAAATGGCAACACAGGGAAGACTTATCCCAAGAACTGAAAATCAAATTGCTGGAATGCATCCGAAATTATGAAGTCGATAACATTCCCGGCTATTTTCAAATGCTCGACCTCTTGGAAGGACAAGATGCTCAATACTATGAGCAAAAATAATTGGCTAGTTTTTGGCGATACCGACAAAGCATAGCCATTTCCTAAAACTCCTCCTTTCTAAGTTGATCGGAGGTCTTTTGCTGAAGTTGGTGAATTTTTGTACTGGGATCATCCTAAGATGGTGTGTTTTCGTCCATTCGGGATATATTTCCGTCCACTCATGGTGTTTCTTTGACCACTGGCGATAGGTTTTCGTCCACTCGCAGAGTGTTTCTGACCATTTTCAGCCTCTTCTTCATTTCATACTCCCCGATAATTCGAACGAGCTGGTATCGTGCCTTTCCACGCTCAATTACGGTGTATGTTCCACCGATATACTCTATTTTCTTTCATATTCATCACTCCTTCTACTTATATAAGGTACTTTTATTTTCTAAATTCCCACGGGTAGAAGAAAAAATTTGATTATGAGCTGTAAGTAAATAGAAGAAACGAGCTGCGACTAGGTCACAACTCGTTTCTTAATTTTTGTCATTTAATACGTTCGAACAGGTACTATTAATTGCAGAACTGCGTCATCGTGAACAGAATTCAAGATAAATGGACGCATGGTTCCTGTAAATTGAACTTTTATATCGTGGCCACCAAAAGCTTTTAACGCATCCATCATATATTTTGCACTGAAGCAAATTTTCAGCTCTTCTCCTTCAATAGATGTTGCCTGAATTTCTTCTTCTACTTGTCCCACTTCTGGTGAACTGGAGGATATTTCAATGACGTTTCCACCCAATGAAGTTAATCGCACAATATTATTACGTTCTTCACGTGCGAGTAACGAAGCACGATCAATTGCTTGAAGTAAAGCCTTTCCATCAAGCGAGATTGTCGTATTATATTCGTTTGGAATCAATCGGGATGTGTCTGGATAACTCCCTTCTAGCAAACGCGAATAGAATAATACACCTTCTGTTTTAAACAACACTTGCTGTTGTGTCATCATAATATGTACTGGCTGGGAAGAATCAGCAATGACTTTATTTAATTCACTTAAGCTTTTACCAGGGATTACTACACTGAACTCTTCCTCGGGCAATTGCTTTAAGTTCATTTTCCGCCGTGCCAAACGGTGACTATCCGTCGCTACACACTGAAGAACTCCGCTTTTTAATTGCCAGTGAACACCGGTCAATACTGGACGGCTTTCTGATGCAGAGACTGCAAACACTGTTTCACGAATAGTGGATTTTAGTAAATCTGCTGGAATGGTAAACTGTCGATTATCTTGAATTTCTGGAAGTAAGGGATATTCAGAAGCATCCAATCCGATTAAATGAAATTCTGACCTACCTGAACGAATATGCGTCCGATTTTGCTCATTGACTTCAATTTCAACAGCATTTGTTGGCAGTTTTCGTACAATCTCATTAAACATTCTAGCTTGTAACACAATAGTTCCATTTTCAAAAATATTGATAACCTGTTCGCCATTTTCTTCGGCTTTTATAAAAGTTTGAATCGTGATATCGGAATCACTACCTGTAATATGTAAACCTGCTTCTGTAAGTTCTAATTTAATCCCGGTTAAAATGGGAATCGTTGTCCTAGAACTTACTGCCTTCATTACATCATTTAACCCATCTAATAATCGGTCACGTTTGATTTCAAATTTCATTATGATACCTCACTTGTATGTATTTTTTAAATTGAACATTAAAAAGTAATACGATGACGATTAATACTGACTGGATTGAACCGAGTAACTTAATTACTTCTTCAATTTGATCTGTCTTTTCATATTGTAAAGGCTATCCACTCATCTTTTTGTCGCTTCATGTCGAACCACGACAAATATTTAAAGACCGCTGAAGATTAAAATTCAGCGGTCTGATAATAATTAGTATGCTTGTGGTTAGTATAACTCACTAATCACCTTTGCTAATTCATTGCGTGTTCTAGGCAGTTTTTCTTTAAGGTCTTCATTGTCCCAAGGTTCTTCTGTATAGAAACTTGCGAATGATTGATTTTCATATCTTGGCACAATGTGCATGTGGTAATGCGATAATTCATCGATTGTGCCACCGTTTTGACAAACCGTTATTCCATTGGGATTAAATATATTTTTTAAGGCTTTTGACAGTAGTTGAGATGCTTTCATTACAGCAATTGCAGTTTCTGAATCAAATTCATCAACATAGCGAAAATGCTGCTTAGGTAAGATTAAAGTATGTCCTTCGTTAAATGGATCGTGGTCTAAAATGCAACAAACGAACTCATCTTCATAAACCACGTGAACAGATAAATCTTTATTTGCCAACGCGCAGCCCGTACATTCCATACCTTCAAGCTTATGATTAACTGTCATTTAGCTCACCTCATTTATATTAAAGCTACATTCAAATGTTGATGTTAATATTCCGCAAAACAGCTACGCTTTCCTAGGGCGAGCGCAAAGACTCCTCGGCGCTTGGAAAACCGGTGCTCCTGTTTCTGTTTCGGCATCGCTGCGCTAGCTTCGAAACATGAAAGTACGTTGGGACTGAGATCAACAATATAGTTTAACAGAGCTTATATTAAAGGTTATGATGTCGGCTGATCAAAGTAGTGTTTTCTTAGACGGCTTGCTTCCTTCTGGTTAAGTTCTGTTTCAAATTGCACATCGAATTGGCCCGTCCACGTATTCCAGACGCGAATAAAAACAGTATCTTCAGTTGTGTCATGCATGTGGAATTCGAAGCAAGCTACTCGTAATGTGTCTTGCAGTTCAATTGAGCAAATCTCTTCAATCTGTTTCTGACCGTTCTCCACTATAAATTCGAAGCCTGAGTCCTCGATGATTTGTATAATTTGTGAGTCTTCCAGTTCGTTCACATTTAATTGATTGTTGTCTTCACCAAAACGATAATCAGGAAGTTGATCTTCTGCCTCTACTGACGTTTGGTTGGTATCCCTAATGAGAGCATCGTTATGATAGGGACTGAATGCAACTTCGACCTCTTCCTCCAAGGAATCATGCACGAACGTACCTACTTTCAGTTGTTCCATCCCAATGTCGGTCAGCCGATAGAAACCTTCATTTAACTTAACCATCTGATTTTGTATCATCAGCTTCAGCATATGATCCACAAAAATGTTTTCCACCGCCAGCAATTCGCTGATTTCTTCAGTGTGTTTGACGTCCAGTTTCCCCAAAATCTTCAAGATCATTTTCATCAGGACATCCATTTGACTTCGGATACCCGTTGTCATCTGAATGTTCGCAAGTTGAAGCGGAAACCCCCAACTCTCACTTCCAAGCAAGCGAAGATGGCGTTGTTCCAGCAACACGGTCGATACTTTCGACATTTCTGTATCAAGTTGTTTGCTCATAAAATCACTTCCTGCCTGCGTTAGTTTCCAATTGTTTCAGTCCCTCGTATTTCTCTACGACATTCAATACGTGTTGGAACATAATCTTTTGGGATTCGCCGTGGGCTTTTTTCGTGAACATGTCCGCACTGCCGACAATCATAAGAAGTTCACGTGCTCGAGAAAGTGCCACGTTTAATCGTCGGTAATCCTTCAGGAACCCAATGTTCCCATCCTTCTGGTGATGATTACGCACGAAGCTCAGAATGATAACATCCATCTCCATTCCTTGGAATTTATCAACCGTTCCTGTTCGGCAATGAAGGTGAGGCAGGTCGAGTTCTTGGCTGAGAAGACGATCCACTTTTTTCACTTGTTCCCCGTAAAAACTTATGACGCCTACTTTCTTCTTCACGTTGGCATTCAGACGGCCGTCCTTTTTCGCGTGAGCTGTCGCCTGATCCAAATCCAGTAATAATTCACGGATTTGTTTCAGCTCAGCTGCATTGTAATAGCTACGGCTATGCTGCTCCCGCTCCTCAAGAAATCCTTGTTCATTCGGCATATCGTACCAAATGATATGCTGCCCACGTTTGAACAGCTTGCCATTCAGCAAGTGATCACGATCTTTGTTCGAATCAGCCAGTCCGCATTCCAACCCGTAATTGTTTTCACGGTAGAATGGGTTGATTGTTTCCATTATGTGCTCATGCATTCGGTATTGAATGCGAAGCGTTGCCTTGCTGTCTTCAGGCAAATCATTGAACAACCGTTCAAAAATGGATTCTTTCAAAATCGATGTCAAATCAGCTTTCTCTTGTGCATCGGTCATATCTTCGAGCACTTCGTCCATCGTGTCCTGACCGACCAACGGAGGCAGTTGATGATGGTCGCCAACCAAAATGATTTTCTTCCCTTTTAACATTGGCAGTAGTAATTCAGGTGGTGTTGCTTTTGATACTTCATCAATAATGACCACATCAAAATCGGGATACTGGTTCACAAAATCCTTACTTGCTGAAATCGAACACGTCACACCAATCACATTCGCATACTGGATATACAATTTCTTGATTTCATCCATATCATAAGCAGTTGATTGTCCCAGCATATCCTGCCACTCGAGACGAATGTCGTTGGAAACATTCAGGAAAGTTTCTTTTCGTTTTAATTCGATTAATTGTGCTGACGTATTCTCGTAGTTCGTATTCACTTCGTTCAATAAAGCATCTACATCTATACTGATAATTACTTCAAGGTCGGTCACTTCTTTATTAATAGTCGTTTGCTTGAACTGTTCATCAGCCAATTTCTGTGCAAAATCTGCCATTGTATCTTGGATTAGGTTCATTTCGTTTTCACGTTTTTGCATAACCCCTTGTTGCACGGAGGTTGCTTGTACCAAACCTTCTACATAACTCTCTTCTGTTCCCATCTGCTCAAGCTCTGCCTCTTTTTCCGCAAGAGCCTTTTCGATTTCGACCATTGGAACAAGTACTTCTTGATTGGGTACCGTTTCACGCATACCGGAAAGATTTTTTTCAATAGAATCAATTTCTTCAATCAGTGCAGAAAGCTTTGGAGTCAATAAAGTGGTCTCTGCAGCTAACTCCTGCAGACGAGTTACAAGAGTTTGTCCAACTACTTCTTTCAGCTGTTCAAATGAAGTCAAAATTTCATTCTTTATTTGCTCATTTCCTTGTGCACCATTACGTGTTAATCCAACTTTTCTGGATGCTTTCAGGACCATCATATGTTCATAAATAGCCGACAATTTTTGTCGATCCGTTTGATTTAACGGCTCCCGGAATGCGTTCATTTGTTTGGCATAATCCCGAAATGCGTCTACCACTTTTTTTACATACCGATCTTCAAGCTTCACTCCAACAACATGAGGCATCATCGATATCTTTTTTGCGAGCATCTTCATATTGTATTGATGCGCGTTTAGTTGCTGTTCAGCATAAATAATGGCTTTATTCAACGTGTCATCCACTTCGGAATGATTCCCTGTTTGAATCGAAGCTTGATAGTTCATACGCAACTGGTCCATATGATGAAGAATCGAGTTGATTTCAGAAGAACGAGCCCATAATTCCTGCCCCATCAACTTTTGTAATTCAGGGATTTTCTTAACATTTGGGATTTGCTTCGCTATATGTTCCAAAGTCGCTTGCTGAGAAGTGGCCTTCTTCAATTGGTCCACATTTTCCTGATGCTCATTTCTTTTCTGTTGAAGAGATGTTGCCGCTTGTAAATATGCTAACTGTATTTGAAGTACTTGAATTTCATCATTGAGTTTAATGTGAAGTTTAGTAAATTCACCAGTGCCAGAAAAAAGAGATACTTGGTCATTCAACCGTTCATATCGGCTTTTTGCATCCTCAAAAATGTCCTGACTCATAATCAATTGAAAATCAAATTGATCTTTTTTTCGCTTCAACTCTTGAACGTATGACTGACTTGACTTCAGTTCGTGCTGAAGTCTGTTCAAATTTTCCTTGGCTTGATTCTTTTCCGTTTTCTTCGTTTCAAGATTCCCTATTTCACTCTTCAGACGGTCGACTGTTGCTTCAGTTTCTTTAATAGAAGTAAGAAGAACCTGTCCCTCTTTTTCAAACTGGTTTACATGCGTCTGGATCGACAAAAGCGTCTGTTGCTTCCAGTAAAGGGCAACTTGTTCTTCAACAAAACGCTGCCCTTCTTCCTCTATGCTTTCACTTCGACCGATTCGTAAAATTCGAATGTCTTGATCCGTCAGTAATTTACCCAGTGCATTATCAACCGCCAAATTCGATTGTGAGGCTACTAGCGTTTTCAAACCCATTTTCGCATGCTGATAGCAAATTTCAGAAATAACCGTGGTCTTTCCTGTTCCGGGTGGCCCTTGTATGACATACAGATCCTGTGCGGCAATCGCGCCTTCTACTGCCTGTCGTTGAAATTCATTCAGATTTTGCTTGAAGGTTAAGTCTTCCGGAACCTTCCCTTTTCGCACAGTCGGACGTTTCTCGAATAACAGCTTTTCCAGGTTCGGATTAACTGCCCAGCCATTTTCCAGACGCTTGAACCCATCTTTCAAACGATTAATTTGTGCCATTTCCGCTACATTATCGAATGCAAGCTTTCCGTTTGCCGGCACTCGCCATTTTCCCGTTCGTGCTTTTTCCTGAAGATCCTTGGCAAGTTCTACATCAATGGTTCGTTTGCCCATTTGCACCTGCACAACATTTCCAAGGCTTTGGTTCGTCTCGACTAATTTAACAGCCGACTTTTTGTAATACTTATCAAACCCATTCGGCAGCTTATGAAGCTCAAACGTGACTTTACGGAAATCCAGACTTAATCGGGCATTACGGATTCCAATTTCAAGTCTTTCGACATCTGCATTACGCTCCATTACCCGTAAATAAGATTCCCAGCTTGAAATCCGCTTTTTTACGTACTCCGATCGGTCGGAAGCAATAGGTAGAGACTGAATAATTCTATAAAGAGCGAGCGTCATTTCCGTAGACACCAAACCTTTACGGTCAAATGCCATCCTCATCTGCAAATGGCGGTTATTTCCTAATTGAATACGCTTTTTAGTTATATAGAAATGAACGACCTCAAGTCCGTTACCAATCCATTCGCACTCCATGACTGGCGTACCTTCAATGGCTTCTGACTCTATATATAAAGACACGCGTTTTTGATTCGTCTGTCCATCTGAAAGGCGTTCCATATGAACATCCACAACTGGAGATACATTCAACAAGTTCATCATCTCTTCAGCCATTTTCGGTTTATTTTTCTTAAACCGGCTGCTCACGGCTAAGTTACACCGTGTTATTTCACTTACTATCACACTCACCAGTACATTCACCCCCTGCCCATTAAAAACTCATCTTTTCATTGTATCGGAAATCCATGTTCAAATCGACGTCGGAATCCAATTCGGTTAAAGAAAGAATTGTCCGTCTTCGAGCAAATAAAAAGGTGGCTGAAGATGTAATTTCAGCCACCAGATACTTTCTTTCTCTTGAATAAACCCCTATTACTGCTTTTGGCTAGCCAAAAGCCTTTTCTGTTAGTGACGCCCCCTTGCGCGTCTCCATAATTTTACTACTCCAACTAAACTCGTGATTTGTCCAACGAAATCATGAAAAATTCCAACGAAATCGGCTATTACTCCATCTAACCTTTTTCATAAAGGGGCTGTAGACAAAATCGGGCAGGTACCGTCACTTCGCTTTCCGTGGGCTTGGCTTCTGACTGCTCGTCACTTCGTTCCTCCGGGGTCTTCAGCTCAAGCTATTCCCACAGGAGTCTACGTGACGGTCCCCGCCCTGTATATAAAGCAAACAAAAGGTATTAAAAGTACCAACATTACTATGCTTTATCCTACAATTTCAAATGACAAATCTGTGAAGATCTACATTCTTTATGAAAAAGAAAAACCGATGTCTTTACATACATCCATATTTATCAAAACACTTTTGACAACAAACTGATAGGGGGATGAAACAAGCTCCTTGATTATTCAATTTCACTTTTTATTTTTCCTTTTATCAAGAGGTACTTCCACGTAAATTAGTTCCATATTCTACTTCTTGACTATCATTTGGTTGGTCGTCTAAAGTCATTCTCTGCTTATGATAGGATTTCTTTTAAAATGCAAAAAATAGTGAGCACACTATGAGTGGGCTCACTACACTAGATTACCTATTTAGATTCATTCACTTTGTGAAGGTACATCGACCGTTTCGCACCTTCCCCATTTACAACAAGTGTGCCATCTTTCGTGAATCGTGGTTTGACGAGTCGTTCTTGTAGTTGATTGAAAGTCGAAAGTGCTACAACGCCATCATCTTTTAATTTAAACAATTTCACTGTATTTGTATCCTTTACTGGAACACTTAAAGCAACATATTCACCGTACACTGCGTAAGCATCAAATGTGGGTGCATCTATTTCTTTAAATTTGCCACCATCTTTCAAATCGATATAGCCCAGGACTGCCCCTTCGCCTTCGTTTTGGAGCTGCGCAAATATTTTTTCATTGGTCAGAGTAACGTTTACTGCCATTTCATAAGGCACCGTATATTCCTTTACTTCGGATGAACCATGCACATCGTGTACATAGAATGTCACCATGCCATCTTCACCGAATTGCTGTCTTTCAGGAATTACAATCAAGCCATCATTAATAGCCGCTTTACTATTTGATCCGTTTACCAGTTCCTGGATCTCTTTCGTTTGTCTAGTCTGCAAATCCATTGCAACATAACCTCTAAAATTGTGGTTTTCATTACCCAAGAACATATACGTCAACGTATCATCCTCAATTTGTAAATCACTGATTGCCATGTTTGGAATTTCCGTCATTTCCTCACTATTACGATTTAAAATAAATAGTTTCCTTGAGCTAATCTCTTCCCAAACGAGCCATTTAGCATTGACGGCCAGTTCAAAAATACGGGCGTCTTCCTTTGGTTCCACTAATACCTTTTTTGTCTTTTCCGCAATTGAATAGGAATAAATGGCTTCCTGATCGGTGTATATCATTTCATTTGTGACATCCACGTATTGGGCATTAATCAAAGAATCATAATCCACTTCGGGAAAGGTGACTTCTGTTAACAAATCATGTTCAGATGAATGCAACGCTTTTTCCTCAGACCATTCTTGTATATACGGGAATGCAAGAAAACAGGACAAGCCAATAATTGCCACGCCAACGAGGGGTTTCAAAAGCCGCTGATTGAAAATGTTCGGTCGAGACATTCGTTGGTTCGCTTCCATCAAAATTTTACGTTTGTGCTCTTCGGATAACGTAAGTTGTTCTGGTATAGTAGCGTCCAATTGACGTTTAATGTTCTCTTGCATGTTCAATCTCCTCCTCGCTCATCGTTAATCTCGCTTTTTCCCGGCCTCGGGCCAATCTAGTTTTTACTGTGTTTGGGGAACACTTCAACACTTCTGCGATTTCTTTGACCGAAAGTTCGGCATAGTAATGAAGCCACAATACTTCTTTATTTTTAAGGGGAAGTTTTTCAATCAATTGTGCTACATAATGGATGCTTTCTTTCTTTAACAACGTGTCTTCCGGAGTTTGTTTATTTACAAGCAAAGCCCCCGCTAGATTGGTCAGTTCTGTCTTTCGGTAAGTCCAGCTTTTAAAGTAGTTATGACATTCGTTGACTGTTATGCTATATAAATATGTTTTGACACTGGAGCGTCCCTCAAAGTCTGTAAGGTGTATGTAATAGCGGATAAATACTTCTTGGACAATATCTTCTGCTTTTGTCTGATCTTTTACAAAGGCATAGGTGAGGCGGATTAAATAATGTCCATATTCATTCATTGCTGCGGTCAGTAATCTGTCTCTTTCTTGCTTATCCAAATCCTTCCCCTCCTTTCTTTCTTACCTGTTAGACAAAGCAAAACGAATGTCGGTTTCATTTTTTTGAAAATTCTTTTGCATTTTGGATGGATATACGTATCCAAGAATTTTTTCTTCTTGATACCATCCCTGTTATTAATAGAAAAGCACCCCTAATCGGATTGACAGTCGATTGGAGGTGCTTCTTTTTCAGTTCAATTCATAAAAATATAGAACTATTTAATGGATTAAGAAGTAGGAGATTAACGTGCTTAACAATAATAGGAACGATACGTTCTCTCGTCAGGCGCACAGGTGCAAACAAGCAATGGATGGCGAGTCCATCCACCAATGCATACAGTGTTTCGATTTCTTCCTGAAGTTCAATTCCTGGTTTCAATCTTCCGTGGGCTTCCAGTACAGAAAGGAGTTGCTGTAGCGCCTGCAAAATCCCATCATCTCCCTCGAATTTATGACGGAATTGGACATTGGCCATGAAGTGGAACCAAACTGTCATTTCGAGACGGGACTGGTCATCCAAAGGAATAATTTCCAAAGAGAAATGAACAAGCAACTCATCCATTGGTATGTCCTGTGCAAACTTTTTCTCAATCCGTTCCGTCACTCTTTCTTTCACCAACTCCATCGAATAGCTCAACAGCTCTTCTTGAGAAGAAAAATAATGGCGCAAAGATCCTAATGATAGATTTGCTTCATCGGCAATCGCCCGGACAGTTGTTCCTTCAATCCCTTTCTTCATAATCATTTCCCACGTGGCTTCTGCAATAATTTGTCTTCGTTCTTCGTGATTCACTTGTTTTGGCATAGGTTTATTATAGCGACTAATGTACAGTCAGACAATCTTTTTAGAACACTTGTATTAAATAAAACTTGATGGTATATTTTAATTAATACGAACGTACTAAATAAAACATGGAGGTGTGCACATGAATGGAATTGCTTGGGCCATTGTCATCTGTGAAATTTTATTTTGGTTATTTATCGTCAGTGGGCTTGTTGTTCGCTATATAGGAAAAAGAGAAAAACTTGGGTTTATACTTTTAGCAATGACACCATTGGTGGATTTGGCTTTGCTTGTATTAACGGGATTCGACTTGTACAGAGGTTCGACTGCCACAATGGCACATGGAATTGCTGCTATCTACATCGGGGTTTCCGTGGCTTACGGTAAATCGATGATTTGCTGGGCTGATGATCAGTTTTGTTTTTATATCCTAAAAAGCAAGAAAAAGCCAGCAAAAAAATCGGGGATGGCTTTTGCTAAACAAGATTTCCTCAATTGGATTAGGCATCTCTTCGCCTTTTTAATCGGTGCTGGGTTATTACTCGGTTTGACAATATGGGTGGGCAATGCCGACAGAACGGAAGCTTTTCAACAAATTCTTCGCGTATGGGCGATTGTACTCGGCATTGATTTACTCATCACCTTGAGCTACTTTATCTGGCCACGCCCAGCGAGGCATTCAGCCTAACTCTGCAAGTATTGATAAAAACAAGGAACAGCTTTATCAAGTGAAATTCAGCCATAATTAAAAGAGACTCCATAAATTGAAAGTCTCTTTTAAGTTGCTTGATATTGGATATAAGAAATGAATTTTAACGCCTGCATATTTTATAGTTTCTCATTTTTTTGTAACACCCAAATGGACGCTTTTCGTTCCGCATGTTATGGCCAATTAAGTTATGTTCAACCTACTAAAAGCCAAGCTTTATTGTTTAAATGTACCCGGTAGTGAAATTTTTGCTTTTCGGTATCCCTCAAAAATATCAATGGCAGCAAACACTACACACACGATGATGATGCTTTGATATGCCCAATCATAAAGGTTGGAATCAATCTTCAGTTGTTGCAAATAGACAACGAACTGCCCACTCAAAATCGAATCGTTTCCAATGATTGTAGCTAAAACCACCAAAGTAATGAGGTGTGTAATGGTATTCAGACTTGCAACCTTCATCGTCCATTGTCCGACAAAACCTTTATACAATGCCAGAGCTACCTCCAATACAATTACAAGGACTACTAGCAGCCAATAAGAATTCAGTATTTCCTGATTAAAAATGGGGAATTGAAATTCGATTCCGTTCCCTCCATTCTCATAGATTCCTACCAGTTTAGCAGCGTTGAAGTAAATAGCTGCCCAGGTAGCTGTCCATATTAGACTGCCTAAAATCATACATTTTTGAATGGCTTTTTTCTTTGGAATTGGATTTACGTTCTTTAAATCTTCCGGAGTCCATTTCTTCATTCTCATAGTTAATGGTACCTGGTCTCTCGATTTTTCCGTCCATTCAATGACAGCAAAGACCAAAGTTAACCAAAACGCTGTTTGCATGGCAGTGCTCAACAATTTCCAAATGGCTATTCCGAAAACATTGAGAATGACGGTTATGATTTCTTCATCCCCTTTAGCCGAAACAAGTGCATCCGCCACCGAAGCAATCAGTGTGATTGTCAATGCGATTGGTAGGATAAGTTTCAAAAGATTGATATATATATCGAAATACTTCGGGCCGATCAGATGCACTGGCCGATCCAAATAATTGCGTGCCATCACTGCCGGATTACCCAGCTCGGCGAGCACTGCCTTCACTTGAGCTTCGGTCGGTTCATCGGGTAGCATGTCTTCTATGGTAGAACGCAATTCTAAAGCAATGTCTTCCCTTGTGTTTTCAGGTAACCTTCTTGTAACTTCATGGATGTACAAATCAATCCACTTCATCTTGTTCGTCTCCTTTCAATAATCCGTACAGTTCTTGTGATGTTTTTTCCCATTCTTCTTTTAGCTGTTCAAAAACTTCTACACCGAACGCGCTCAATACGTAATATCGGCGCGGCCTGCTCTCTGTTGTCTCCCATGTACTGGTCACGAGCTCTTGTTTTTCTAAACGCCTCAATAATGGATAAAGTGTACTTTGATCAATTTTGATGCCGTTCTTTTCCAATCTTTGGACGAGTGAATAGCCGTACTGTGGAGTTCTCAATTGACTCAATACCGCCAAAGTTAACGTCCCCCTGCGCAATTCAGTCGTCAAAGAACCCAAAAGTTGATTCATTATTTCACCTCTTTCTCTATACTGTATGTCACACACCTTCATACTGTACATCATACATTATTGTATTCTGAATAGTAAATAAAAATGAAGGCTTATGAAAAAGAAAAAAGACTTTCAATTAATTATTAATTGAAAGTCTCTTATTGTAGCTGAAAGAAAAAATGAATCACGGTAACTTAATCTTTATCGCAGATTTCTTACACCGCTTGCTGTTTTTTACGAATATACAGGGACAGACACATAAACAACACTAGATAAAATGCCAAAATGGCTATGTTTTTCACTTCAGGTACATTTCCACGAATGATTTCCCATGCCCCGTTGCCGTAATTGTATGCGGGCAACCAAGACCCCAATGTTTGGATTGTTTTCGGCAACACTTCCATTGGCATCCACATACCACCTGTTATTGCCAGAAGCATATAAACCATGTTACTGACCCCACTAGCTGTTTCTACCTTCTTCATCGTCCCAACCAGGACACCAATACCAAGGAAAGGAATAGAACCTACTAAAATCCACAATCCACTCATTATCCAGTCCGTCGCAGGCAAAGATACCCCATTAATCAAAACCCCTGCAACGAAAAGCACAACAATTGACAACATATGAATCATCGTTTGCCCCAGCATTTTTGACAGGAAATAGACCATTCCAGAGAGCGGCGTCACTTTCATGAATGTTGTCCAGCCCTGTGATTGTTCCTGTACCATCCGTATGCCCAACGTCATGATTGCACTTCCCATTACACTGAACGTCGTAATGGACATCAGGAAGTGTGCATTCCATAGTTCTCTGTCAGGAACATCCGTATTCATGATTTTTGTAAAGATCACATAAAACACAATTGGCATAAAAAGTGACCAGAAAAGATAATATGGGTTACGGAAAATCCGTAAACCTTCAATTTTGCATTGATTTAGGAACATATTCATTTAGATGACCTCCTGCGGTTCAATTGTCAATTGTTCAAATGCTTCCTCAAGACGTCCTTTTTCAACCGCAATATCACTTACTTCAAATTTAGATTCAAAAATTTTATGTAAGACCGCATCCGTGTTACTGGTGAACACATGAATCCGTCCATTTTTTTCAAGGACTTTTGACACATATGGCTCTTGAAGGAAAAGCATTTCAGATTCCACTTTTGAGGCAATGAATGAAATAGACTGAGTCAAAAGATTGCCTTTGATTTTTTCAGGGCTTCCGTCCGCAACTATTTTTCCTTTATGGAATAAAATGATTCGGTCAGCTATATCGTCCGCTTCTTGCAAGTAATGCGTGGAAAATAGAATCGTCTTTCCTTGGTCGGCCAGTGTTCTCACGGTATCCCAAAAAACTTTACGGGCTGCTATATCCATTCCGACCGTCGGCTCATCAAAAAACAAAAGATCCGGATTACCCGCAAGTGCTAAAGCAAAGCCGACTCTACGTTTTTGGCCACCCGATAGCTTTTCAGTTCGTTTGTTCAATTCTTCTTCGTTCAATCCCGTTAAGCCGATTAGCTGATCGAGCGACAGTGGTTCAGGGTAGTAACTTCTAAACAGACGGATGATTTCCTTCACCTTTAGTCCATCCATCAAACTGACTTCCTGCAGCATCACGCCTATTCTTTCCCGAACCTTTACTTCTTTCGCATTTGATTGGAACAGCTTGGATTCGCCACTTGTCGGATGCAATAGGCCAAGCATCATGAGGATGGTCGTGCTCTTGCCAGCCCCATTCGGACCTAGAATCGCAACGACCTCTCCTTTCTCGACCGAAAATGAAACATCGTCCACCGCTTTATTGTCTTTAAATGTTTTTGTGAGTCCTATAATTTCAACAACTTTCCCCAATCCTGTAACCCCCATTAGCATAATGCTTTTTCTCTTTGAAATTTACGTTCATATCCAGTCGATTATGTCATGAGATACTCGCATTTGGCTCTCCCCTTTGTTACATCCCTTCCATCTCGATGGCAAAATGAATCCCACTAGTTGAACGTCCATTATCAATGACTTGTTATAAATTCCTTCATGCATGTAAACAATTGCACTAGTGTACATTTTGTTTTCGTTAAGAGTTACAGAAATCCCTCTTTTTTACAATAACTAATATAAAGTTTCGCTAAGTTATCGTGCGCCACGCCTTCTCTATTCTTAATTAATGTGTAGTCCATCGTGACTCTGGTTGCATGAGTTGGTCCTATACACAAAAAAATGGCCAATCCACATTGGACTGACCATGATCAATTACTTCTTATAGATCTCTTTATAAGCAATGACTTGCAACGCCAACATTTCTTCTTCCGTTAAGTCCTCATTGAGGGCCTGCATTACTTCTTCTTTAGATGCAGATCCATTTTTCACTTTTGCTTGTAAATCTTGAAGCTTGGTGACACCAACCTTTTTGACCAGGACGCGTGTGGCTTCTCCTTTAGTAGTAAAAGGCAATGTACTTTCATCTGCCGACTCGGCTTCCTTCATCATTTCCATCAGTTCAGGGTCATTTTCTATATAAGATTTCACTTCATTCATTTGGCCACTAGCCTCGAGTTCCGTTGAAACGGAATCAACCACTTTTTCTGAAGCGACATTGGTTCCGAAATAATAAAGTCCATAGCCTGCTAGTCCTAAAATCAGGATTACAACTAACAATTTCTTCATCTTCTCACTCCTTTTTTACGGTGCATTATATAACAGACGTCTGGGAACACAAAAAGTAACGGCTTTCATCTGTTCAATTTTTACCAATTTTTTTTTTATTTTTTGTATCATTTGATTATTTATGGCATATACATATTGAATGTGGTCAAAATTGAAACCATGTTTTCATTAGAATGACATGTAATGAATTGATCATACGCAAAAATTAAAAAGAGAAGGTGAGTACATGATTAATCATTATGAATTGCAACAAATGATGGAAGCGAAAAGAATGGAGATAGATCGTCAAATTGAAATGCAGTCTTATTTCCTACAGGGAGAGCAGACAAAAGAAAGTTTGAGTCTGTTGGAACTGTTCAAGAAAACGTTCAGCAATCGAAGAAATAGCAAAGACGAATATTGTGAAAATTGCTAGAAGCTTAGATACGCATGCGGAAATTGCACTACTTCTTTCATTATCTTGATAAAAACTTTGACATACAAGTTAATTTGTTATAAGTTACCCTATGGACGAACAATTACAATTAACTTAACTTTAATATTCGTGTTTAGGGGTGCTTATTATGGAAAATGTGTTTGATTATGAAGATATTCAATTGATTCCGGCAAAATGTGTAGTTAATAGCCGGTCAGAATGTGATACAACGGTCGCTTTGGGCGAACATACTTTCAAGTTGCCTGTGGTACCTGCAAATATGCAGACGATTATTGACGAAAAGATCGCGATTCACTTAGCTGAAAATGGTTACTTCTATGTAATGCATCGTTTTCAACCTGAGAAGCGAGTAGACTTTATCAAAGATATGCATTCCCGTGAATTAATCGCATCAATTAGTGTTGGAGTCAAAGAAGAAGAATATCATTTCATCCAACAATTGGCTGATGAGCAACTTACACCGGAATACATCACGATTGATATTGCTCATGGGCATTCTAATGCTGTGATTGAGATGATTCAGCATATAAAGAAATACCTTCCTCAGAGTTTTGTTATTGCTGGAAATGTTGGAACCCCGGAAGCAGTTAGAGAATTGGAGAATGCCGGCGCGGATGCGACGAAAGTGGGCATTGGACCAGGAAAAGTCTGTATCACCAAGATTAAAACTGGGTTTGGCACGGGTGGTTGGCAATTGGCTGCACTTCGTTGGTGTGCCAAGGCTGCAAGCAAGCCGATTATTGCTGACGGAGGCATTCGTACACATGGCGATATTGCGAAATCAGTCAGATTTGGTGCTTCCATGGTCATGATTGGTTCATTATTTGCCGGTCATGATGAATCTCCAGGAAAAACAGTTGAAAAAGATGGCAAGCTATTTAAAGAATATTTTGGTTCCGCTTCGGAATTCCAAAAAGGCGAAAAGAAGAATGTTGAAGGCAAGAAAATGATTGTTGAGCATAAAGGTTCTTTGGTAGATACGTTGAAAGAAATGGAACAAGATCTTCAATCCGCTATATCCTATTCGGGAGGAAACAAATTAGAAGCCATCCGCAACGTGGATTATGTAATCGTCAAGAATTCTATTTTTAACGGTGACAAAGTGTATTAAGATTACGCTGAATTTCTGATGAATTTCCAGTAAAATGATTGGCATATTCATATTAAAACGGGCGGCTGAAGATTGTACTTCAGCCGCCCGTTTTCTCTAAAAAATTCAAGTAAATAAGACCATTATCGAATGTTTTCCTAATCACCGCCATATCCTTTAGGACTCTTTTATATTTTGTGCGGAGGTTGGAATCCATGAAAAAAATGTTGCTCCTTATTGTCATGCTTTTCACATATGGATGTACGCAACCACCTAGTGAACCGCCAACTGAGCGTACGACTCTTCCCAAGAATGATTTTCTAATCATTGCCCATCGCGGTGCATCTGCCTACGCTGCAGAGCACACACTTTCTTCATACGAAATGGCCATACAGATGGGTGCGGACTACATTGAAATTGATCTTCAAATGACGAAAGACGGAAAATTAGTTGCGATGCATGATCGGGTTGTCACTTTTCATAACGCCCAGCAAGCGGTAACAGATGTCACGTTTGATGAAATCCAACTCCATTCTCCTGAAAAAGCGTTCGAGAAAAACCATCTTGAGTACACCCTACCGCATTATGATGATTTGCGAATTGTTGATTTGGAGGAGATTCTCCTTCATTTCGGTGATACCGTCAATTATTACATTGAAATAAAATCACCCAAAACGTATCCAGGAATCGAAGAGGAGCTGTTGAAACAATTAAGTGAACATAACCTCCTAAATAGGGGCGACATCATTCCAAAAGTAATCATTCAGTCATTTGACGCAAAAACCTTAAAAAACATATTCGCTATGGAGCCTTCCATTCCCTTAATCAAACTTTATACATTCGAGGAAGAAGCGCATATTCCCAAGAAACAACTGAAAGAACTCACACAGTATGCATCGGGAGTTGGTGTAAATTCAGTTGCCGTGTCTAAGAAATTCATCGATTTGATGCACAGCAAAAACTTGATTGTTCATCCTTACACGGTCAATGATGCAGAAACGATGCGTTTTCTAATTAATCTAGGCGTAAACGGATTTTTTACGGACAGACCCGATGTAGCAAATTGGGTTAGAAGTGAGACGAACAAATTGGAGAATAAATAGAACAATACCGCCAAACTGATGCTTAATGGTTAAAGCTTATTTTTCACTCATTTCGTATATACCTTCTTAAACTAAAATACTGCGTTTGTTAAGAATGAATTCTCTAATTAGCCTATCCTTCTTTAATAACCGAGGTCACCATGTGTAACGAATCCCATTCCCCCATTGAGAAGCGTACAATGGGATATTTTTTGGGGAAGAGGATTTTATTGATTTGTTTAGGTGGCAGGCCTTTGTCGTGGAGCACAATGATTTTGCTTTGAAGCTCCAGTAGGTATTCGAGTTTGCGATTAAGATTGTCTCTGCCGTTCTGTAAGTACCCTGCATGATTGCAATATACTTCATTGAAATCGTAAGTAAGGGCTCGTTGCAGGGAGTTGATTAGGGTAGGAATGCTTTCGTCTCGAAGAACTACTTTTGTCCGTTCCTGACAATATAAGTCTCCGGTGAATAGTTGGCCCGTTTCTTTATTCAGAAAGGACATATGATCCTGCGAATGACCAGGGGTGTGAATAGTCTCCCATTTTGCCCCTCTGCTTGAGAAAGTGCTCTTTATCGGCTCAGCATTGAATGGTCCTCGTTTCCCCCAGAACAACTTCCTATATAAAGGATAGTTCGCTTTTGACTGACAGTCTTCTATATATCGTTCATGCATATAAATTGGTTTTCCTAACTGTTGTAGATAAGCCGCCCCACCTGTGTGATCTTCATGATGGTGGGTAATCATGACCTGATTGATTTCGTGTTGGTCAAAAAATAGTTGAAATTCTTTTTCGAGTGACTTTGCACCAGTATCTATTAATACGCCGTCCGACACAAAACAGTACACATTTAGGTTTACGCCTTGAAATGCCACATTGCCATTGACCATTTGAACTCCACTTACTTCGGACAGCTCCACCTTTTTCTTGAAAATCATTCATCCCACTCCTCTTGAAAAACCTCTCTGTTTAGATGACTTTAGCATAAAATGAATGACTATTCACTTCAATTTCTCCTGTTATGATGAATGAATTACTCTTCACATTCCATAAATGATAAAGAAGTGACAGATTTTTCACCTCATTTCAGCTACAATGCATTAAGTGCCTAAAATTTGTAATTATTGGAGGAATTGGATGTATAAGAATATGTTAAACCCCTTATTTTTATTGTTAATTCTTTTTTTCGTTGCTGCTTGTTCCGAGGTAGACGATACATCTTCGCAACAAAGTAGCGAAGATGATGTTCAAGAAGTTGTTCCTGAGGATTCAGATTCACAATCTGAGAAGGATGATGGCGAGACAGTTCCTGTTGTGAACGAAGAGCCAGAAGTGTTAAGTGATGCTGAAATAAGAGTGGTCATGGATAAGTTTCAAAAGATAGAAGACATTGTTAAAGAGACGAATAGCAAGATGACATTTTCTGATGAAGAAAGAACCCAATCAGAAGTGATGGCAGCTAAACTTCAAGAAAACTTACCGGAAAGTATAAAGGAATTGGTATCAAGCGAAATGCTTAACAAGGAATTGCCGGAAGAGCTTCAGTATTGGTATTATTCAAGTGGAGAAGATGGGTTCTTCCCTGAAGTTTCTTTGGATGCACGGATGGAAGTTATTGAAAATACTCCACAATTCATAAAGGTGAAAACCTTCCAATTGAATGACTTTTTCCAATGGCATGGAAATGTCTATATAACAGCAGTGAACGAAAATGGGCAGTGGTTAATTGATGGCGGTTACGAATGGGTAGATGTAGACAAAGAACCTCTAGACTTGTCAAAAGAGGAATTACTCATCCATGAAGAAACGATTAATGATTCCGAAATAGAGTTTATCGCAGAAGAAACCATAACGAGCACTCTGGACGATGGCACTTCAAAAACGGCAAATGCGATTATCGTTAAGATTGTTAAAGATAACACGCTAAAGGGACGGTTTACTGATACAGGGGAAGTCGTGAATAAGCTACCTGAAAAATTCAAGTCGGCCGACTGAAATTAGTGCAGAAATATCTGTAAGAAAAAAAGAATGATGTGGATTTTCAACTAATTTACTGCGTAAGTTAAAGTGAAAACATTCACACCCATCCTTCATATTCTTTAAGAATTAATAAACCCATTAAAAAGGAGCGGCTGAAGAAAGATTCAGCCACTCCTTTTTTCACTTGCTATTAAGTTTTTCGGTAAATAGTTGATCCATAATAGGGTTCGATTTGTTTTGTGCCTTTTTCACAAAGATAGGATTCAAAAGAACCAATGCCAAGATGTTAGCAAGAAGCCCCCAGAACCCTTCATAAATCCCGAATGAATTTCCTGTAGAATACACAGCAAAAGTTACACCAAGCCCTACAAGTAAACCGATGATTGTTGCTTCTCTTGTCTGGTTTCTCCAGAATAAACTAAAGACGATGGCTGGGAAGATTTGAACCATTCCAGATACCCCTAGAAGTTGAAGTGACACAAGTGCTGTCGGGAAAAGCATACCGAAAATTAATGCTAGTCCTATAACGACAAATACCATCGAACGAGTAATCATCGTCAATTTTGCTGGTTTGACATTTGGATTAATAAAATCACGGTAAATATTATTCGCAAATAAATTCGAAGCTCCGATTGCCATGATTGAACATGGAATCAATGACGCCAGTGCGATTGTTGAATAAGCCAGCCCTTGTACTACCCCACCGTAAGACACTTGAATTAAATTCAACAATGCAAAACGTGGATCGCTTCCTTCTGGCAGTACAAGGTAAGCTGCAAAGCCAAGGAAAACAACAAGAATTAAGACGATATTATAAAACGGTAAATAGATGGCATTTTTACGAAGTACATCTGCATTTTTCGCGGTGAATACACCTGTTACCGCGTGTGCCCACATGAATAGTGCCAAGCCTGAAACCAATGAAGCAGTCAAGAACCACGGAATTCCTTTTGGTCCTGTAGTCGGTATGGTTAACAACTCTGGAGAGTCTGTGACGATTTTGTCAATCATCGAACCCCAACTTCCAAAGTGAATGATTGGAATTGACACAACCAGGAATAACATAATGACCCATACTAAAATGTCTTTAATGACCGCGGTATAAGCTGGTCCTTTTATTCCACTGAAGAATGTATACAGTGCTACTAACAGGAATGAAATAATAACAACAACTTTTATATTAATAAAACCTGTACCCGCAACCGTTAAAGTATCTTGAATACCTGCCAACTGTAGATCTATGTATGGAATGAGCATCAAAACACCGACAACCGCAATCAACAGCGATAAAAATTTGCTATCGAAGCGACCTTTTGCATAGTCAGCAAGGGTCGTTAATTTATGCTTCTTAGAAACTTCCCATAACTTCGGAAGATAGAAATAAGAAACGAAGAACGCAATTATCGTATATGGAATCGCGAAGAACGCAATACTCCCAGCTGCGAATGCAGTACTCGTCAAACCTAAGAATGTGTATGCTGTATATAAGTCTGCTCCGACTAAGAGCCATACGAGCAATGGACCAAAACGTCTTCCACCAACAGACCACTCTTCTACCGAACTCCGGCTTGATTTATTTCGTCCAGCGATAAATCCAATTAAAACCACCGATAATACTATGAAACTAGTAATTAATAACGCTGTTAAATTCCCCTGCATCATTCAATACTCCCTTCTGACTTCTGTATGCGATAAATGACATACGTACATAATGGAGTAAGAATCATCCCTAAAAATAACCAAAAATGAAGAAATGGCAATCCCAAGATAATCGGTTCAATTCGATTAACAAAAGGAATTGCGCCAAGCATAAGGACAAACGGTAAAATAGTTAGAATTACAATAATCAATTTTTTGCTCATCTGTATCCTCCTAGGTGTAATTTAGATAATATATTGGAATAGTTATAATTATCAATCATTAATATTATCAGATAGAAATTTTAATACAAGGGAATCTCATGAAAACGGTTACAAAGTTCCAATTAAACTAGATGAAATAACGGTTCAAGATTTTTCCCACTAACTACCCCTGCACCATTACCTATAAATAAAAAAGACAAACAAAGTGAAATCACTTTGCTCGTCTCAGTTGTAATTACTATTTGAGGAAATCTTTTTCTTCTTCCAAGGTTTAAATACGGATATATAAGAATTGTTACGCATGGGGTTTTTTAAAATTTGTGTAACCACATGTTCATGCATAATGCATATCCGTCTTCTTTCATTAAACGAAAAAAAGGACTGTCAGATTAACAGTCCTTCTGGATCTCATTCTTTCACTAATGTTAGTCCCCACTATTCTTTGCAAAATTACCGTCAACCTCAACAGTCTCAAATATATTAATAAAGGCATGTTCATCATATTTCCGGACAATTTTTTTGATTTGCAATGTTTCATAACGTGTAACAACCATCATTAATATTTGTTTCTTTTCTTGGGTGTAGCCTCCGTAACCTTCCGTAATCGTCATACCTCGATAGATGGACTCCAGTAGATCATTGCGTATTAAGTCGCCTTTTGAAGTGACTATCTGCATCGTCAATTTGACATGATTGGTGAAGATCGTATCAATCATTTTACCGGTCAAAAATATGGATAAAAGAGTGTATAATGCGATATCCCAGCCGAAAACAAATCCAGAAATCAGAACAATTACACCGTTCATAGCTGTTAGAAGTAGTCCAATACTAACATTACTGATTCGGGAAACCATAATCGCTATAATATCCAAACCGCCTGAAGTTCCAGAGTATTTCAAAATAAGACCGATACCCAGGCCACCCAGGCCTCCACCAAAAACAGTGGAAAGCAAGATATTGTCGGTAACTTGAACTACCGGCAATATATATAAGAAGACCGACAGTGAAATGACACAAACCAATGTATTGATCGTAATGGTTTTTCCGAGTTTGAAATAACCCAACACAACTAAAGGTAAATTAAATAATAGATTCAATAAGCCAGTATTAAATGGAGTGATCAACCCAACCAGAATAGCTAATCCACTAATTCCGCTGCTTAAAATACCATAAGGAACCAAAAAGAAATTAAAAGCGAATGCCACAATTAGTGAGCCTGTGATGACAATGGTATTTTTTAAAAACATAAACATTCCTCCAACTTCTTTGAATAATGCTCTGTTAAACGAAACGTCGTTTATCGTACAGTTGCGCAAGACCCCCAGTAAGGAGCGGGCCAAATTTTACTATTCCAACTAAAACTTCATTTTTTTCCAACTAAGCGTCACTTTTCTCAAACTTGAGCCTAAAACTCGCTCAACATTCTTGATATTGACCCTATTTTACATGAAAAAGCGTCAAATTTTAAAAAAACTGCTAATTCCCCATAGAACATTACGGAAGTTCTATCTTTTTATGGTAACAATTAATCCCTAAAATGAGCGGAAAGAGCAAATTTACTATAATCAACTGTCAGAGCCGTGAATTAAAAAACTCGCCCCTACTGGAGGGACAAGTTTGTGCTCGTGAACTATCGGTTTCACACATTTACGTCTCTGTAAAATTGTTCTCTGTTGGCTAGAATTTTATTCATTCTAATCATTTAAAAAGGCTGAACCACAATGGGCTCAGCCTTTTTCTTATTATTCCTCAACGGGTTTTTGTTTATAAACTTGTTCCTTCTCTTCCTCAGTAACCTGTCTGTTCGGCTTTTTGATAAAGAATGTCAACGCTAACCCTACAACTGCAATAAATGTAGAGACGAAGAATGTATAAGTGATTCCTTCCATCATCGAGTTCTTCATGATGTTCATAGGGTCACTTCCGCTTGTCGCCAAGTTTTCCGCCGTCGAAGTCGTGCGAGTATTCATGACGGTGATTAGCAATGCAGAACCGATGGCACCTGATACTTGTTGAAACGTGTTGTTCATCGCTGTACCGTGTGGGTAAGCTTTCATTGGCAACGTATTCAAACCGTTCGTCATTACCGGCATCATTACCATTGAAATCCCGAACATGCGGATTGTATATAGGAACATTATTTCAAGGTACGTTGTATCCAAACTTAATTTACTAAAGTAATACGTTGAAATAACAACAATCGACATCCCTGTAATTGCAAGCACTTTGGCACCGTATTTATCGAACAATTTACCGGTAACTGGTGACATGAAGCCCATCACCAAAGCACCTGGAAGCATGAGCAAGCCAGAATCGAAAGGTGAAATCCCTTTGATCGTCTGAACATAAATCGGCATAAGAATCATGGCCGAGAACATGGAAATGGCTAGAACGATCGAAATCGCTGACGATAATGCAAACATTGGATATTTGTAAATCCTGAATTCGAGCAATGGTTCACTCAATTTAAGTTGGCGGAGAATAAATGTAACAAGTGATACTACACCGACGGTAATGGTTCCTAAAACTATCGGGTCGTCCCAACCACTTTGACCAGCAGAACTAAATCCGTAGAGGATTCCGCCAAAGCCAAGACTTGAAAAGACTAAAGACATTTTATCCAAACTTAATTCTCGGTTTTGGAACGTTAAATTCTTTAATTTGAAAATTCCTAAAGCTAACGGGATTAAAGCAACAGGCAGGACAATGAAAAACAATACTCGCCATGAATAGTGTTCAACAATGTAACCGGAAAGTGTAGGGCCGATTGCCGGTGCAACGATCATTACTAGACCGAAAACACCCATCGCCGCTCCTCGACGTTCAACAGGAAACGCAGCAAGCATCACGTTCATCAGTAATGGCATCATCAGTGCGGCACCAGCAGCTTGAATCATTCGAGCTGCAAGAAGTACACCAAAAGTAGGGGCTAAGCCCGCAAATAATGTCCCTAGCGCAAATATGGACATGGCCAGGATGAAAATGGATCTATTGGAATAACGTTGTATAAAATAGGCACTCGCGGGAATTAAAATCCCATTCACTAACATATAGCCTGTGACGAGCCATTGTACTGTAGATGCATCCTTAATATTTAAATCCGTCATAATGGAAGGCAAAGCGATATTCAATAACGTCTGGGTGAAGATCGCCACAAATGCCCCCATAAATAATATGGCKATATTGCCATATGGTGGTTTTTTCTGTTCTGTCATCCTTTTTTTCCTCCGTATAGTTTAGTCGTCTATTACTCGCTTCATGAAATTTCGTGGGTTTACTTACATAACCCTTTTCTCATTAAATTCACTTCAGCTGTATAGTTTTGCATAGATTGTTCAATGGACAAGTCTTTTGCGAATACTTGAATCAGATTTTGGAATGTCACTGCCTTCATGATTTTGAAAATATGAATCAGTTCCATTTCATCTGAGATATTCAATTTATCTGTATCAACCAAGCCCATAACCTCTTTTAAACGAGTATTCATTTGCTCTTCATTTACTTCAGGTGTTAATGTATTTTCTGCTTTATAATTCATGTTCAAGAATGCATTTCTGAAAAATTGACGAAATTCCAAGCTTTGCAAGCTGATTAACATCATCTGGAAGGATTCAATAAATGATTCTATTAGATCGCCGTTTTGATCTTTCAATACTGAAATGAATCTGCTATTCAGTCTCTGAGAGTATTCATCCAACAAGAAATAATAGAGATCCTCTTTATCTTCAAAATATTGATAAAAGCTACCTCTTGGGATACTAGCATCTTTTACGATATTAGAAATGGAAGCTCCAGATAACGGGGCTCTAGAAAATTCCTTCATAGCTGCTTTTATTAATGTTTCCTTTTTATCATTGGGTAAATTGATGAAAGTTTGTTTAGGCAACCTTATAACCTCCTATCTAAATTTAAAGTGACACTGTGTCACAACCGAACTCGATTCATTATATATGACACTGTGTCACAATGCAACCAAAACATGACACCTTGTCATATCACGAATTTTCGGACAATAAAAAAAGCCTATCAGTCTGTCTTATTGATTTTTTATATAAAAGAGAGAATCGGAATCTTTCCGACGAGTAACCGCAGGAGTAGATTTTCTTTTTACAGATTCTCTTTCTATGAACACATTGTTTTAACAAAATAAAAAGAGGAAAGTCATTTTTGACTTTCCTCTTTTTATATATGCCATATTACAAGTTATTGAAGAACACTCTAATCACATCTGCCCCGCCGATAAAGGTTCCCAGTGAACCCCCTAAGTTGGTCAGGACAACCACCAGCAACACGCGAGTGACCTTGTTATCCCAAAATCCTTTTATGGAAAACACATCCTCCGAAAGTGTTTCGAAGTCTCCAATATTCGGTCGGCGAATATACGCCTGTACAATTCCAGAAACCCACCCAGCTGCAATCAATGGATGCAAGGCAGTAAATGGAGCAGCAACAAAGGCTGACAATATGGCAAGCGGGTGCCCAAAAGCAACGGCAGCTCCTACAGCAGCAAGAGAGCCAGTCCACAGAAACCAGCTTATTGCTTGATCAAAACCTGCAGAAGGATTGGCGATAAAAGTATAGGCAATGATTGCTATAATCAGCAGAGGAATCGCCCAACCAATAATTTTAGGTACGATTGATTTAGGTGGCGTTTGTGACAAAGCCTTTAAATCATGCTCTTTATGAATTTCTTTTGTAATGCCCTGTACATGTGCCGCACCCAAAACCGCAACAATTTTATTTCCTGGAGCATCCTTAATTTTTTGGGCTAAATATTGATCCCTCTCATCAATTAAAGGCGTCTTTAACTTTGGAAAAGCTTCCGTGAATTCAGCGAGAGCAGCGTTTAGCGTATCTTGTGATTTCATTTTTTCAAGTTCATCTTCCGAGATGGTCTCTTTACTGAAAATACTAAAGAAAATTGCATTGAGAAGTTGTGCCTTCCCTGACAGACCGAGATTGCCCCAAATTCTGCTAAAGGTGATTTGTATATTGCGATCAGCCAAGACCAGATTTGCACCTATCTCTTTTGCTGATTCAATGCCCTGAATCATTTCCTGTCCAGGCTTGATATCAAACTGTTTTGCTAAACGATTTTGAAAAGAAGAAATCGCCAAATTCATCAATAAAAACGTGGCTTTCTTGTCTTTAATCACTTTGAAAATATCCGTCTCTTTATACTTGTTGCTATCCATAACTGACTGGTATCTTTGTTCATCTAACTCGATACATACTGAATCGGGTCTTTCTCTTTCGATAACCTCTTTTACTTGTTCAGCACTCTGTCTCGATACGTGGGCAGTTCCGATTAAGATTAGTTCTTTGCCATCTAGGCTGATTCGCGTAATATTTTCTTCCGGCATAAGCTACTTCCTTCATAGAATGTATTTCTCTACGCAATTCCTGTATCTATTAATTACGAAAAGACTGTCTACTGTTAATAATGAATTAGATTATAAGAAATTTCAAATTTGTTTTGTTTATTATAGTAGAAAGATATTTTACATATGTCTGGTGTGCTTTAAAAGCATCATAATCCCCCAGCAAACATCGAATTTGTTGGGGAGGTTGCTTTAGAAAATAGTTTTGCAACTGGCAGTGCATTTCTTAATACTTTATGATGGCATGCTATCGATATCTCGAGTCAAGATGTCTTTGTTATTTTCCAAATAACTCCTGTTCCAGGAACTGCTGACTCTTCCGTAAATAAGCCAAAGTCAGAGACATACAGTGCGCCATCAGGACTGAAAACGGCATCAATGGGCCGTTCTAATCCGCCGCCATTTGTATCGGATGCAGCCAGACCTGTTCGATTTATTGCAAATATATGAATCTGCCCTGTTTGCATGTCGATACGGGAAACGCGATGGCCCACATATGGAAGTGGTATCCCTCCTGTTGTCTCAGGGTCTTCGGCTCCAAACTCCGCGATAAAAACATCCCCTACTGGTCCAAATTCAGGATTCTCATTAAAACTGAACCCCATTGTTGCGGAGTGAGAAGGGAATGAAGCCACAGGCATTGGTGGTTGCATAGGATGTTCTGCTAATAAGAAAGCAGGTTGAGGTTTTCCTTCCGGTCTAAATTGTGGCATTGTGACCGGCAATCCTCCGGTAAAATCCGGAAATCCATACCAGAATCCAGGACGAATCCACTGAAATTCATCCGGGGAGTTGGCCACTGGACGACTTCCACGAACATCCATCCCATGATTGGACGCAAACAATCGGTTGAATCGATCGAACCGCAATCTGAAAGGATTCCTTAGACCCCATGCCACCAACTCAAGCTCAGAGCCATCTGGATTGGCACGTAATATACTTCCGCTAGCACGAATGATTCCATCCACTGTTTCCCCGGGATAGGTTTCAATCCCAAAAGGAACAAATGCGCCAGTTGTCACAATACGGTCTGGAAATGCCTCTAAAAATCCTGATGTTTGAAAGTTAGAACCATTTAAAGTCACTCTTGAACCGGGGTAATCATGAAAGAATGGATGTTCTTTTACCCAGGAGTTGTCCTTTCCTACAACCCCACTATTGGTCGCAGTTCCTTGCCCAAAATACATTTTTCCATCGGTGCCAAATACCACTCGATTATTATGATGATCACCGATACTGGGGAGCCCTTCAATAATATCCACCTTCGTCCCATCAGGCTGGATAATCGTTACGTAACCTCGATGCGCAACATAAATGTTGCCTTGGTATTCAGTAATCCCAGTTAGAGGAGGATTAAACCCATCACCTATAACAATAAAACCTTGTTGCGTTAGTTTTAACACCTTTCCGCTCCCATCCGTGATACCGGAATCGGCAACCAGCAATTCCCCTTTGCTTGTAAAGGTTATATTTATGGGTGTGGTTAAACCATCCGCAAACACTTCAATGTTATAACCAGGTGGCAACAGGATGTCACTCGGATTTAGTTTTCGTTGAGGCATTTACAACTTTCCCCTCTCTTCATTTTCTCTATCAATTTATTCAACCATTGGGCATTCTGGCACTCATTTCATTCTTTTTTATAGTATATAAAAAGACTTTGTGAAATAAGGAAATTAACAGAGGATGTAATTCGGTGAAATTTAGAACTATAAGGAGAGAGACTGTGAATTTTAATAAACCTATCCCGTCACATCCAAAGGACATTCACCAGGTTTTCGAGAGTTGGTCACTTACAAAAAAATTAATGTTTTCAGCATTGATGGCAGCACTTGCAGCCATTTTGCAATCTGCAGGGGGGCTGTTTCCAGGTATCGGCTATGCTTTCAGCCCTCTTGCTACAGCACCGATTTTGTTAGGTGCACTGATCTCATTCCGTTCAAGCATGTTGATTTACTTTTCAACAATTTGTTTATTATTAATAATTCAACCAAGCGAATTAGTGATTTTCCCCTTTACTACGGGGTTACTCGGAATTGGCCTAGGATGGACGTTCCTCGCTTTAAATCGGCGTCTGGAAATAATATTATTGAATGGTTTACTATTGTTTATTGGCATTTGCATTCCATTGTACGGGTTCGGCTTCCCTGTTTTCGGTCCCACCGTTTCTTCTTCATTTAATATGACGACTTTAATGATTATTTTTGGATTTTCACTTTTCTACAGCTGGTTATGGTTAGCTATTGGTTTATTTTTGCTTCGAAAAATTAGGATGATTATAGCTTTGGAATAAAAGGCGTTCTTTTACTAGCTAGCTTTAACAAAACATATAAAAGAGAGAAAAGGCCTTTCATAAGTTCAATGAACTCACGAAAGGCTTCTTAATTTACAATCGGTTATATCAGTGAAATTTCCATATACATAAAATAAAGCATCCCCTACATAGCTAAAAGCTGTGCTGGGGATGCTTTATTAAATTCGTTAAAATAGTGAACGGGTTCCTCCATATCAGGAAAGGGATATTTTCTGTGCCGCATAATAAGAATCTAACAAACACGACCAATAATGAGCCGATACTTCTGATGGCGAGTGAACTAATGCTAAAAACCTTAATTATTCGAGTTGAAATCATTTATATGTTTAAAAATAATTTGGATTGTGTCTTTTATAAATTGTTCGTTGAATTCTTTATTAAACATTTTTACACAAAAACTTTCTAAATTTATATTATTTCCTTTGAACAATTCTTCTAAATTAAAACAAAAATTATCCATATCTTGTTTATAAGTTTCGTATAATCTTATAGCAATTGCATACGCAATCGGTTGTATAATACCTGAATAAGTTTCAAGTACAAATGATGGATATACCAAAATATTTAGATTTGAATAATATTCATTAACATATTGGAACTCTTTGTTTATATCGTTATCTCCTTTATGAAGATCAATAAATTCATCTAATCCAAATTCACCTCTTTGTTCTATATGATTTAATACTTGTTTCTCCGAATCAAATGTTGCGTATGATGATAATATAGCTAGATTTAATCTATACAAATATTGAAATTTAAACCCTTGGATCTCTTCCTTAGATAAAATTTCAGACTTTTGAATATTATTTGCTAATAGTATTTCTGTAAGATGTGCTAAAATTTCATTCACAATAATGCAACTTTTTTCATAAAAATCTTTATCGTAAAATTTACTGAAGTATGAATGACCCACTTCGTGAACAAGAAAAAGAGTAGAATACATTGTTTCTAAGTGGTCAAAGACTATAATACTTTCTTTTTGTTCGGGGAAATAATGAGTTGTATAAATCCCATCAACTTCTTTATCTATTATTAAGTTTTTCTTCTTTAGGCTTTTAATATGGTTTAGAAAATCAATACCAAATAAACTATCACTGTAATTGGATAAAGATTCACATAATAAATCTAAATTTTCTTCAATAGAATAGTTTATATGCTGATTTTCTGGAATTTCAAATAAGTAATTCAAACCATCTTCTGACCCTGGTTGAATTAGTTCGTAAAGGTATGAAGTTAGCTCTAAATAAATGTTGGAAAATGTTTTATCGAAAACTTTTATCTCATTCATACTTAAACCATATAGAACTGGAAACTCTTCATAAAGGTAATTGGAATCTATATGGTTCTTTTTAATTTTATACAATATATCTAAGATTTCTCTTGATTTTAATTTAATTTCTTCAAATGTCTTTTTTTGAGTTGTCTTTCTAATTTCATAATCATTAATATAATTTATATTCGATAAAACTTTATGTATTCTCTCTCTATCAATAAATAAATTATTTAGTATTGATAAATACTCATTTTCAAGGTCATTAACAATAGATGTATCATCCTCTTCACCTATTTCATCCATTATAGATGCGAATTTTGATTCTAATAAGTTAACTTTTATAAACCGGTCAGGGAATAACTTCATTATTTCAATGCCTTTATAGATTGATACTAAGCCATTCTCTAAAGAATCGTTACTTCCGTGAGTTCTGATGTGTTGTTTTATTATAGTTAATTTTTTTAAAAGCTCCTCTTCATTAAGGAACTCAAAGTTAGGAAACGTTTCGCTTTGTTCTTTTACTAAACTCATAGTCTTTAAATCAAAAGATAAAAATTTTTCATGAACATTATTATCATTAATAATGTTTATTAAATGTCTAAGACAAAGTAGAGAATTAATATAGCTATGAGATAATATTCCATTATTATTACTTATACCTTCAAAGTTATTATCATAAGATTCTTCAATTATTTTAAAGTCTCTATCATTTTTAATTAATACAGAAATAACCTTATCATCTAAATAACCATTTATTATATAGGGGATATTTCCATATTTACAATATTCAAAAATTTCTTTGTGTGTGTATTTAGTTGTATCATCAAAACAAGAGAATACAAAGGATATATTATTTGATTTTATGATATCTTCTATTCTATTTGTAGTTCCTTCATTAATATAAAATTTATGTTTAAATATATTTGTATTATTCATATCTGTATTTAGATATTTACTTAGAGAATCCACTTTATAAGAATCGATATCCTCTTCACGGAACACTATTTGGGCATTTATATTATGTGACGCTACAGTATCAGGATCAACTAAGGTTATACTATGGACACTAAATTTTGATAGAGTCATAGCTAAAGTAGAGCCCACAGTACCGGCACCTAATATAAGTATATTAGCTTGTTTAATTTTTTCATAAGTATTTAAACCGTTAGGATAAGTTTGGAAATAGTTAATATATCTTTCCTCATTTTCATTATATCTATTATCATTAATTAAAATGTTCTCTTCTTTTAAATATGTGAAAATGGTCTTATATTCTTCTTCGGTGATAGAGTGATCAATTTTCCATTTTTTTATTTTTTCATCTGTGCATTCATTGTTGTAAATCTCTAAAAGCTCCCACAACGCTTCTAATTGATTTGTTTCAATCTCTTTATTTTGCCCATCATAAAAATCTATTTTTAATTCTTTAATATTTTTTTTTAGACCTAATGACCTGTTAGTTTTCATATCACTACTCCTAAATAAAGCACTGAATTGTAAATTCAGTGCTTTAAAATTATATTATATTAATACTTAAAATCTAGCATTTTGACGGACAGATGTGCGGTATTATGTTTTGTTTTGTTTTCTTAACTTTAATTGTTAATTTCATCATGGTCACCTCTTTTATAAATAATTTCCAATAATGGATATATTTAATATATCATTTAAAAGTAGAGAATAAATAAACAACAGATTGATAAATTAATTCAAAATTCTGCGTTTTTTTACGGTTTTTTAGAGAAAGTTTATCAATTAGTTTTAGGGGCTTTTTCTAGTCGCTGAATTGTCTCTAATAAACGGTGTATCTTTTAATTTCATTCAATATTTTGTTCTTTATAAAAAAATAAAGGCTGAAACTCAATATAGAGTTTCAACCTTTATTAAATATCATTTTAATTCAATTACTGGCCTAGGAATTTCTTCTTCTGCAGCAGTTGAGACTCCAGCAGAATTACCTTTATTGATTCCAATAAATATTAAACTTATAATTGCAAAAATCATTAATTTCTTTTTCATCTCACAAATCCTCCCAATTTAATAATTTATTTTTTAATAGTAATGCCTCACTTGCAAGTTGATAATAAACTCCTGAATTCTTCAATTTTTTATTCAAATAATAATAATTTGCAAGTAGAACTGCATATTTATAAACATGACGATAGTCTTTTTTCAATTCAAAGTATTTTATAGCTTTAATTAATATATTTGTAAATTCAGCACCACCAACCTGCTCTGCTTCAAAGATTTTGAAATGATAATAATAACTAAGATTCTTTTCCTTTGCCTTAGAATACATTTCTAGTCCTTTTTCACACCACTTTAAAATGTTTTCAGAACTTTTTATTTTTGAGTATTCTTGAATAATGGATAAAATCGTTACGTAATAACCTTCAATAGTCTTCTTGCAATCCATACTGGACAAAAAGTATTCGATGGCTTTATTTGAGTCACCTTTTATTGCCGATAATGTCCCTAAATTTTGTGTAATAATTCCCTCAAAATCAAATAATCCACGATCTTTTAGTAATCGATAAGCTGCTTGAAAGTTTTCTTCAGATTCTTTGTATTTATAGTTTCTTTTATAACTAATTCCAATAGAAATATAACAATCAATTGCCCTGTTAAATAATAAAAGATCACGGTAGATATTTAGTGCCTTTCGAGCAAACTCAATTGCACTGTAATTATAATTATTTACTAGATAACAAATTGCCATGACATTGTACAGATCTGCTAATTCCCAATCTTCTAATACTATTGTATTTTGATCTTCTAACGCCTGCTCAATGTATTCTACTGATTGAAGATATTCATCCGTGTAGAATGATTTTAGTGCTTTATTGATATTGAAAACGCACTTTTGATAGTTTGTTAAATTCTCTTCATGAAGTTCTATAAACTCAAACAAAGATTCTACACGAGACATTTCTTTACCACTTATTAAATACAATCTAGACAAAAAGAGTACGGAATTGATAGAGTATACCTGGTTTTTAAAAATAGTTCTCTTCTCTTCAATTTTGACGATTTCATTTGAAATAGACTTATGATCTCTATAGATTATTGCTTTTTTATAGAGCTCTTTAATTGAATTAAAAGTTGAAATTTCTTCTTCATCACTAACTTCAGTGATAGTTATAGAAAGTCTATTTAATAAGCTAACTAGGATTTCATCGCTTGGGACAAGTTGATTATTTTCAACTTTACTTAAATAAGATATCGAACATATGCCTTTTGCTAAATTCAGTTGCTTAATCCCTTGATCAACTCTTGCTTGTTTAATAATCAATCCTATATTCTTCATCTATGCTCCTTTGCGAAATTCTAATTGTAAGCTGTAAGTGAAATGCACGAAAATTGAGAACTAATAAACAATTAGAATTATACCAATAAATAGAACTTAGGTAAATGTTTGTATTAATTCAAGTGAATTTTTACTATAAAAAGGATTAAAGTATATAAATTTGCAATAAAAAAAACGAACCATCCGCAGAGTCTGTGCTGTTACTATTTTTTCAAACCAATTATCTAGGTCCCAACCAGCCTCAATCATGTTCCTACAAGTAGGGGGTGGACAGTTTAGTTGACGGAATCATTGTCCTTGTCCCACGCGCTCGTACGTCCTATTACCCTGGCTACTGATATATTAAATCCTATAAAAATAAGGTCAACCAGTAAAAACTGGTTAACCTTATAATACGCAGCACTCGTTAGTTGTAGATATAACATCATTCTTTTTCTTAGATATGATTTAAATGGTTTCTTAATTTTTTCCCATCACTATTTTCTACAATTACTTATGTCAGATTGACCCAAAAGCAAGCTCTTGGGTCAATCTTTCAACTTATCATTCTAGTTCTGAAACGGTTACAAACTCATATCCTTCACTTGTTAAATAAGCAAGCACACTGTCTAATCCTTGAGCAGTCGATAAATGAATATCGTGCATTAATACGGTGCTGCCGTCATGGACGCTACTTTTCACAGACGTTAAAAGTTGAGCAGCATCACGGTGTTTCCAATCGAGTGTATCTACATCCCACAAAACAACGGGTAATTGCAACACGTTTAACATGTCATCCTTGAAAGCACCGTAAGGAGGACGAAAAACAGTGGGTGCTTGTCCAGTGGCTTGTTCGATGATGTTATTTGTCCTTGAAACTTCTTTTGAAATCGCATCCGTCGCCATCTTCGTTAAGTTTGCATGGGTCCAAGTGTGGTTGCCGAGCTCATGGCCAGCAGTCAACACATCGTTCGCGATTTCCGGGTAAGATTCTACTCGACTGCCTAGCATAAAGAATGTTGCTTTTGCATCATACTTTGCTAGAGTGGCAAGGATTTGCGGCGTTACTTTTGGATCTGGACCATCATCAAACGTTAGGGCGACTTGCTTCGCACCCGTTTCTACAGGTGGAACCGCATCACTGTCATCCGGTTCTTCTGTCGGTGCTTCTATCGGTTCTTCTGTCGGTTCTTCTATCGGTTCTTCTCCTGCTTCATCTGAAACTTCTTCAACAGGAGGTTCTGGTAGTACTTCTTCATCCAGTTTATAAGGCGCTACTAATTGTTCAGATAGCTCAGCAAGTGGAACGGCAATAACCGGTGCACCTGTGGCACCACTAGCGATTTCGTACTCATCGAAATATATGACGAGCGAATCGTCTATGAGGGCAAAGTTCTCGAAGTTGCTCCACTTCGGTTTGGTAGCCAACATCATATCTTCTTCTAAGACTCTATTTGTTAAGCTTGGATCTTTCTGAATGCCATCTCGTACAAGTGATGAAAGTTTTACAAGCTTAGATTCGTCGTGTCCAAATAAATCAGCAATCTCAATAATTTCACCTGACTCCGGGTCAAAATGAATGGTGTTAAAATTGGTAAAACCATTTGCACCGCCTAAATATGTTCCGGAAATCATAACAAATGAATACGATCCGGATGCATGTGGAAATGTTTCGAAAGTAATGTTCAACTCTCCAGGAGTCTTACTACCGATTCGCTTATTTTCTTCCATTGCAATTAAATAAGTATCCCGTTGTTCATCTATGTATTTTTTGACACGATCATTAAATGAGACTACTTTACTTTGTGGATACTGAATGGCATAAGGAGAAAAGTCATCTTTTTTAACTTCAGTTGTAATAAGTATTCCAGGAAAAGCTGATTCTATAGTCGACACATCTTTTTTTACTTCTGGGGCATGTCCGTTGTTTGTATTTTGTTTTGCATCGCTTTCTTCTGAGTATCCGAGAAAAATGAGGGTCATACTCAGAAATACAATCATACTGATACAGGCAACATCAATCCAGGGTCCACGTTTCTTACTTTGGGATCTGGTCATTATCTCTGATTCTCCTTTTGTTAGTTATACGGCTTGAACGTAATGGTACAGACGTGAGTTCATAAATAGAGGAAAGTCCTGTGCAACTCGAAATCCTAGCCGTCTGAGGTTTTTGTGAACACCTCAACGGCAGTTCGATTGCAGGTTGGGGCAGGACTTGCCAGCTATTTAGCAACACAAAATTCGCAACACATCTAGGAAATCTGATTGCGATTTGAAAAATGATGACTTTTAGGTGACTATTTAATGTAGTGGTTGCTGACTAAGACATCCGAAAGAATATCAGATGGAATAATAAATTCAATAATGCCCATAGCCCCAGGAGCAACTTCATATTTATCAAACGAAATGACTAATTGATTGTCTTTATTAATATAAAAGTTTTGTTTGCTACTAATCTTATCAAACAATCCAATCGTCGTTTCATCCCCTTCATCTCGAAACCAATATAACTTGTTTTCGTCATGTTTCATTTGTTCTTTCATTTGCTCTTTTATGTTCTCACTAATCAAATTAATATATGTTTCATCTTTAAACAGTAATGGAAGAGTTAATAAGATTTCATTTTTCTTATCAATGGTGTCATATGTCATGGTTGTAGATGAAGATCCAACGGTATTCACTACGTACCTTCCAATCGATAAAATGTTATCCGTGTCTGTCTTTACTTCATAGCCACTATCTATGCCTAAGTGACCTCCATTTTCTTTTTTCATCTCGTCCATTTCTTTCGTAAACGTATCATAGAGTTGTTTGTTTTCGTTCAAATATTTTTGATTTAAACTATTTTCAAGATCCTTGTTTTTTAAGTTAGAAACAGCAGGAACCTTTAAATGTGCCTGATAAGTTTTTTCATCTACAGTGTATTCAGTAAATGTCAGGACATCCACTAACTTTCCAACAATCGGAACATCAGACAATGTTTTCGCAAATGTTGGACTACTATTTATGGAGAGAATAAAAATAGCAGATGCAGCTAAACCAATTACTGATTTAAATGGAAATTTTCTTACGCTAGAACGACTAATGGCGTTCGCTACGATGAAATCCAAATTATCTGGAATCGGGATGTTCAGGTAATCAGATTTTAATTCTTCTAATTTTTTATCCAATATCATTTTCCTCCTAAAAATAAGATCATGCCATTTGAATTCGGAGTAATTTTAGAGCTTTGGTTAATCGTGTTTTAATTGTATTTGGGTTTTCGTTTAATATTTCTGCGACTTCTTCTATTTTTAAATCTTCAAAATAGCGAAGAATAATCACACTTCGGTATTTTAGAGAAAGAGATTCTAAAGCTCTTTCTAGATCAATATTTGAATACTGATTTTCTACTCCATCAGCGTATGACTCAAGTGCTTCTTCATCAACAAAAATTAACTTTTTCTGTTTTTTTAATAAATCTAGTGATGTATTTACTACTATTCGATAAAACCAACTTTTTATATATTGTTCATTCTTTATGTGTCGTTTTGATGAAATGGCTTTTTGTATAGAATCTTGTAGTATATCTACTGCATCATTTTCATTTTTCACATAACTATACGCTAATCTATAAAAAGCTTCTTTGTTATCGGTTATACATTCTACAAGTTTCTTTTCTATGTGCAAATTCCCCTTCATCTAAAAAGCTCCTTTCTTAGAAGGTGTTCTATAAATAAGTCGTATTAGTTTAAAATAGTTTTAATTATATAAAATAGACTTCAACAAAACAGTTCTACTTATGTTTTCTTGCTAAGAAGGTTAGCAAGGGTGTTCTTAATCTACGAAAATAGAATTCCTTAAAAGGGAAAATCCCTTTTATCATAGATTTGAGTAACACAAATAACTAACATACAATATGTATTTTATAAAATCATATTATTATTGCTGTTGAGTTAATTGGGCAGATTACTGAGTATTTACAATGTAATACCCAATAATGCACTCATTAAAATTGTAGCCGATGCGATTGTTCCGATTATTATTTTTTGTGTTTAATAAAATCTCCTTTGTGTTGTTCAATATTTTAAAACCTTTACATATGTTAGACGAACAAGGTATGTAAATAGTTTTGATTATTTTTTATTTATATTTTTCCAATTCCCTATTATCTTCTGAAATTCATACAAACTAAAATTTCGTACACAATTGTATAAAGCAATTGTTAATTAAAATAGAAAAAGGCATGACGAGTGAAATCTCGGCACACCTTTTTAAAAAGCTCAACTATATGAAATACTTCAAAATTCCCAAAGAAACTTATGATACATTTTAATATACATATAAAAGATTTACTCTATTATGAGTAGAATTAATTCTACTATAACGCGAGAAGTGTTATGGAATTCAAGTAACCGACCGTTTGAGAATATGCTTATCTTTCAACAAATTGGTTCCAATCACTCCAATAATAATAAGGGCTGAACCCACTATATGAAATAGATATATTTTTTCATTTAATATTACTCCTCCAGCAATAATAGAGACTACTGTAGACATATTTGAGAAGACACTCATTTGGGACGCTGATATTTTTGAGAGAATAAAATTAGATAATAACGACGTTACGAAAGATGCAAGAATCCCAAGAAATAAAATAGAAACAACAAAGTTTAAGTTAGTCAAAGGGATAAACATAGATTGTAAGCTCTTATTTAATATATGTTGATAAATTGCAATAGTGTTAAAAAAGAAGAAACCTATCCCTAACATAAAAAATGTTACATCTAACGGTTTAAAAGTTTTCAATAAAGAACGAGCCATTACTGTATAACCTGATAGCGATATACATGAAATCAACAGCAATGAAATACCTACCCAATTTGAGATGGAAACAGTGCCGCCTTTCATCGAAAAGATATAAAAAACACCAAAGACCGAGGTTAAAATAGAAAGCTTCTGATAAGCTGATGTTTGTTCTTTTAGAAAAAATGAAGCCAAAATTGTTGTTAAAATTGGTATGGTTGCAAAAAGTATCCCGGCTTCTGATGAAGGTACTGATTCAAGACCAAACGCTTGAAAAGTAAAGAAAAAAGTCGGATAAAACATGGTTAATGGTATTAATTTATAATATGACTTTATCCTTAAATCTACCTTTACAATTTTAAATATTACTACTAACAATACCGTAATGAAAGCAAAAGTAAAACGGAAGGCTAAGGTATCTATTGGGTTAGAAATATTAATAGCCGTTTTTGTGAATAAGAAAGATAAACCCACTATTACTGCATTTATACCCGCACATATGTAAGCCAAATATAGTCCTCTATTCATATAACCACGTTCTTTCTTCATTAGTCTTAAATAAATTGTACCATTCCAAATATTGTCTGCACCCTCCATTAGTTTGAATATCATCTACGACTTTTGAATGGAAATCTACCCTTTGATCGAATATCAAACGAATAGTAGAGTTTTAAGAAAGTTAGCTGTAATAACTTTATTAAAGAATTCGAAATTTATTGAATTTATAATTCTATTATTGTAGAATACACTCAAAGATTAAGGAGGCACTCGGATGAATTTTCATTATTCCTCGCAACCAATAGAAACTATCTCGATAGAAGTAGAATCTTCACAAGTATGGGAGGTGATTCTTGGAATTACTGGTTTTACCCACACGCAACTAAGACATACTTTTGAGTTCGACGAAATGTGGGAGTCCAATCTGGATTCCATGTCTGAAATTCTCCTCAAGTATTTAGATGAAATAGAAAGAACTAATTTATGGTATGGATTAATTTTGCTTCAAGAAAGGTTTTCTGCAAAATCTGTAACCGATTTTTCTCTTCAGCTTTCTAAAATGAATCCGAATGAATTTTATGAAACGGTTTTGCCTTATAAGGATCGAGAGATGGAACCAATGCGTAGAGAGATTTCTGCAAAATACAAACAAGGCGATTCATTTGAGTCTTATGCGTCCTATTTTAATGACCATGCCTATCTCGGTGAATACGTCCGTCATCTTGGTTCTTATTCATATCAAGAAATTTGCACTTTATTCATCAACCTTATGACTGATTGGTACAACTGGATAAGCCAGAATGAAAAATGGGAAAAGTGGATTCGAACCTTAGATTTTGAGGAGAAGCAATATAATTCACTGGATAAGAACAATCCTATCGAAACAATCGAATTAATTACGGGTGGAGTAAGGTATTTTCCGGAACCTTCTGTTTGGACAGTTAAATTGATTCCGCAGGTAATTTATCGCCCATGGACCCTTGAAGTCCGTACGCCTGACACAAAATTATATTTCTATCCTTTAAAAGAAGAGTATTTGACGGAGCCCGGAGTTCCTTCGGCAGAACTCATTCGGGGACACAAAGCATTAGGAGATGAAGTTCGGTTGAAAATTCTTTATCAGTTGGTAAAAGAATCTTCATCACTACAAGATTTAAGTTTACAGTTCAGCATCTCTAAAACCACTCTCCACCATCAGCTCTCATTATTAAAAGCAGCAAAATTTATTCAGGTTGATAAAGGAATCTATAAGGCAAATATGACTCGAATTAACGCTTTTTCTGAACGTCTAACTCAATACCTTGGGGACCCGATATGAAAAAGTACTCTAAATCATTTAAATCACTTTGGTTAGGTGAAGTCGTATCAGAATTTGGAGGAGCAGCTGGGGGGATAATTAATGGTTTGCTGCTTTATGAATTAACTGGTTCAAAGGAATGGATGGCGGCAATTTGGCTAGTTTACTTTATTCCTTCATTAATACTTCAAGGACTTAGTGCTCCATTTCTGAACCACGTTGTCAAAGAGAAAATGCTTCGAAACATCCAGTTGATTCGTGCCAGTGCTTACTTTTTACCACTAGCTGGTTACTTAATGGATTCTGAATTTGGAATTATGTTTGGATTAGTTTTACTACAGTGCATTTTGGGATTGATGCAACCCATCTATGCCAGTCTTTCATTTGCTCTCATACCTGATATTTGCAAAGATGATGAGCTTGTTGAAGCAAATGGATTATTGGACACCACACTGCGACTCATGATTATTATTGCTCCAGGTGTAACTTCATTATTATTGTTGGTCATTCCTATGGAATACATCTATGGAATCTCTTCGATACTGTTTTTGGCTAGTTTCTTGGCGCTTTCGCAAATACCACAGTCAAGCCAGAAAACGGTCGCAACTTGGACAAAAAAGTTTTGGTGGACGGAACTGAAAGAAGGTTATCGAACTTTTTTTAAATACCCAAATCTTTTACGACTAACGCTTCTTTCTTCAACAGTCCAATTTGCTGTAGGGGCAACAATGGTTTTAAGTGTTCCTTTTATTCGAGGTGAACTTGAAGGACAGGATTGGGAATATGCTATTTTCAAAGGAGCTTTTCCTATTGGGTATATTATTGGGATGTTAATTCTTACTAAGATACCGAAAACGGTTTTTACGATGTACCTTGGTTTGTTTGGAGGAGGTCTATCATTTATTCTCTTGTTTTTTGTCCATTCAGTACCCCTTGCATGGATATGTGAACTAATCGGTGGAATGTTATTTCCTCTTTTTAATGCTCAAAATGCCGCTATTTTTCAGCGAGAGGCCCCTCGAGAACGCTTAACGCAACTTAGTGCAGTTCGCCTGTTTTTATTTAGGATAACAATGCCTCTAGGAATCGTGTTTGCCTCATCTGCATTATGGGATATCAGCACTCGTCTGACATACCTGATCATTGGAATGGTGATCGTTCTCCCTGCTTTGTTTTATCTTTTTATATCTCTATTAAAACAACATCATTTTCCACAGCGAAGATTGGAATCATAACCAAGTAGCATATGACGAGCGATAACCGCGATCATACTTGTCGTGGATCAACGCCCTTTAGTAAAAAAGCAATGCCTACTATCAACACCGCAACTATTATTTAATTTACGTTCAATGAATGATTTAGATTATTTTCCACTCGTTTATTTGAAACATAACTATGCAAAATCATTCCAAAGATGACGATAAAAATACCGACCCAGGAAATTGGAGAAGGAAGTGGTATAGATAGGAATATTAGTTCACCAGCTAATGCAAATATCACTTCCATTGATTGTGTTGCTTCAACTGCAGCTAACTTTTGCATATTTCCTCTTACCAAATCAGTAGCCATAAAAAATAAGACAGTGGCAATGACGCCTGAAAAAAGAGCTACCAATAACGATTGAAAGCTTTGTCCTCCACTTGGTAATCCTTCCGTAAAAAAGCCATACAAAGAAAGCAAAAGCCAAAATGGTAGACTTGCTAACGTCATTCCTAATACTCGTTGATATGCATCTAATCGCCCTTCACATACATCCATCATTTTGCGATTCCCTAAAGGATAGGCAAATGATGCGATTAGAATGGGGACAACTCCCAATAAGAGATTTTCTAATGAAAGTTGCTTGGCATGTTCCATTTGCATTAGAACAATACCTAACAGAATAATCATTGACATGAAAAGACCCCTAAAGGCAACTTTCCTTCTAATCTGTAAAGGTCCATTCTTGGTTTGTATTGTTTCAAAAAATAACGGTGCAAGTAATGCACCTGAAATAATCGTAATTTGCCATGTACCAGCAATCAGCCAACCAGGTGAATACGCAGCCGCAAAACATAAAGGTGCATAGAATAAAACAAAGCCAACGAAGCTCCATAATATCCATTTTCCTGGTTGTTTTTGCATTTCTTTTATTAGTGCTAGTAGATTTTTTCTCATTAGTACAATAGACAAAAGAAATGGAATCATAAAAATGTACCGAAGTGAGGCACTCCATATCCAACTCCCCCCAGACAACTCCATAGATGCATTAAAAATAAATGTAAATGCAAAAAAGAAGGCAGCACAAATACCAATAAAAATGGACTTCAATGGAACTCACCTCGTCTCTCTATCATGTTTGGTTAGTAGTTCTTCAAGCATCCGATCTGTTGATCTCCACAACCCACTAACTAAAAGTAGTTGCAGATTTCGAATTATGATTATCTTGATATTTTTCTACCACTTTACTAAACAGAAAACCTAATATTTGTTGAAAAAGCATACAAAACACAACAGGCATGGCAACTTTGCAGGGAAATAAGTGGTTGCAATAATAATACCAATCGGAAGATTATAAAAACAAGAGTCGGTACACTACGAGTATCCATAATATGTGACCCAAAACTAAAGCGATTGCATATTCGAAACCAGCTCGTAGGAAAACAACAATAACAAGAAATAATTCCCCTGTGATTTCTTTTTAAGTATGGTGCGACTGCACTGCTGTTTATCATTACATCAAAAAACAAACTGAGTTTAGAAATTGGGGCTTTGATAAAAGAGTGCTACAAACATTGATTTTATTATAGAGGATTTTGTGAGAAGGCTTGAACAAAAGGGAATAATTTAACTGGATAAAATAACGCCATTTATGTTCCCAATAGAAGAATAAAATAAGTAATTCCGTAAAAAGGAATTGCAATTGAAGTAATTATATACATTGTCATTTCGCCTTTAGAAAGTTTTCTTTTCCACTTAGTTAGCTTAAGTTGCCTACGATAAATAATGCTGGAAATGAATATTAATATAAAAGTTAATTCCTTTATGTATTCTAAAATGGTGATCAAATAATCAGCTCCTTTAGGGTTTTGCAATAATTTTCCCCTTTATATTAAATGATGAAATAACATAAAAAAGAATCTCATATTTAGAAAGCAAAATATGAGATTCCTTGACCAAAAAAGCTATTTTGAAAGATATTCGATTTAATTGCTATTTGATAACCTACAAAAAGGATTCTGATATTTTTTGGCATCGATAAGCCGGTTATCTTAATCCAGGTAAAATTTGCCTTATGCCCTGGCTCACTATCAAACTCAATTTTCACACTCTTACCAGAAACTAAATGAAGATCTTTGTTCGGTGTTAAGGTTTCGATAGTTTGTGTTTGAATTTTGCTGTTACTGTTACTGTCTTAGAAACTTGATTGTTCGCAATATCGGTTGCGACAACTGTAATTTCGTTCACACCATTATCAAGCAAAATCCGCTTCGAATATTTGCCGTCAACAATTGCTGCCTCAAAACCATTCACTTGGACTGATTTGAGGTTGACATCTGAAACCGTCCCTTCGACTGTCACCGTTTCACGATTCGTCTTATAACCGTTTATCGGATTGTCGAGTGTCAGTTTAGGATTGATCGTGTCAAGCATGATTGTAACTGGCGCAGATTTACCTGTTACTTTACCACCCATCTTCGACACAGCGATCATCTCATTTGCACCTTCAACAAATTCCATTGGGATAGCGAATTTTCCATCATCACCAACTACAGTAGAACCTGCCTCTTTTCCGTTATTCATCAATTGGATTGTCGTCGATGTAGTCGCTGCTCCTTTGATTACCCCGTTTTTCTCATTAGTACTAAAGCCTTGTACTGGTGATGTAATAACCGGTTCAATCACTTCATAGATGACACGAGCACGGATCATGAAGTTTCCTTCGCTTGTAAGTGAAGGCGTCCATGAACCTGCATCAAATTGATAGTTCCTATTAGAGTTCCGGGTATTTGTATCTGACGCAAGTCCAGGTGCATTCGTTCTACCCTGCGTCTGGACATAGACCATGTAGAAATCGCTATCAACTTCAATATTGTATTCTGTCAAATCAACGACTGTCCATGTACCGTCACGTTTTGCTTGCGCGCTAAATGGACCAGCCAGTTTCTTACCGGGTGCACCATCTGCACCTGTTGCATCCCACACCTCTACTGCAAAAGCAGTTCCACCAGGTCTAGGCCAACTCTCATCCGAGAAGCGGAAGACGCCATCGGATACGATTGCAGATTCTTTTCCAGCAGGAAGAGTCATTTTCACTCCCCAAGCATTTCCAGCTGCAAAAAACGCATATGCATTTTCTTCTGTTCCATCATCATAGCCAATTTCCCCACCTGGGTACGTATAATACGGCTCAAGCTCAAGATCCAGTGCCGTATCGTTGCCGATTGAAATGGTAGTTCTCTGACCACCGTAACCTCTTGCAAACACTACAAGCGTATAGTCCCCCTCATAAGCAGTGATGGAATAGTTACCATTTACATCTGTCACTACAGGTGTGATATTTGCATCTTCAAGGAGAAGTAATTTCGCTCCTTCGATTCCTTCACCTGTTGATTTGTCTGTAATTGTACCGCTAACCGTTGCTTTTGGTAGTTCTTCTAATATGAAATTCGCTTGTGTCGATTTATCCGCCTCGATTTGAACGGTTTGTTCTTTAGATTGGAATCCGTAAGCTTCTGCTTTCGTAGTAAATGTACCTATGCCATGAATTAACGAATACTTCCCGTCAGCAAGGTTTGAATAGACTGAACGTCCTGTTTCAAGTACACTCACTTGTGCTCCAATTGGTAAGACCATCGGGTTGAGATTCCCTTCGCCTAGTGTTGTTTCTTTTTCAGGCAATGCGGGCTTTATTGTTGTTGGGTCAATCGCTTCTTCGAATAAATCTTTCCCTTTCTCTATAATCACGTCGGAATTATTATTGTTTGGCTTTTTGACACCATCAAGACCACTTTTTTCGGTATTCACCGTATTTCCTTTGTCACCTGAAACCTTTCCAATTTGCGATGTATCAACTAGAGAGACATCATCGATATACCAGCCATCCTCTTCAACATTTCCATCTGAAAATCCATTGAACCCGATATAGACGCGCTGACCGCTATACGCTGACAAATCGACTTCCGTCTCAGACCAAGCACTTGATCGACCTTGAATCTTGAGTAGTTGTGTCCATTCCTTCATATCAGTGGATATGAAAACATGTCCGTAATCATAAGCTGCCCCTGCTGATGATTGCTCGAATTCATGCCATTGTTTGAATTGCAAGTAGGCATTTCCTTCAGGCAAATCCATTGGAGGCATAAGGAGTGTTGCGTTCATATTACTCCCATACGGACCTTCAAGATTTGTGGCGTACACTTTTTCACCAGATGCAGCTTTACCAGGGCCGGATGTCGGTACACCCCACTCCCAAGTATCCATTAACCCAAATGAAGTCCAACCGATTGGTGTCTTCTCAAAATCTTCGAAATAGCCAACTGTAATAGCTGGTTTCACTTCGATTGTGTGATTTTCACTTACTACTTCGTTATTCCCGAAGTCATTGATTGTCCATTTGTAAACGATCGAATCACCAGCGATTTCCTCACTTGGAATCGTTGCTACATATTCTCCGGACTTATAATCTCCAGACTTCTGAGAGGCATTCACTGCTTTCCATTCTCCGTTTGCACCTTGGTAGTTCAGTACGACGGATACTAAGCTAATGTTGTCACTCACTTTGATTTTCAAATCGAGATCCATTCCTACATATGTAGCTATCGGCGCAGTATGAGTGAATGTTGGGGCTTCATTATCCTCCCCTTTTTTCGCCACTTGGCCTTCAAGCTTTCCAAGACCATTAATGATTGCAGAAACAGACATATAAGCGTCGACAAGTCCATATCCATACCCATCGTTCGGAGTCTGTGGATATTCAATATCCGTCAACGGGACTGCCGTATCTAAAAGAATCTGTTCCATTTCATCGACTGTTACGTTCGCGTTCACTTGGCGGAGCATTGCCGCTATCGCCGAAACTGCTGGACTAGCCATCGATGTTCCATTCCAACCGCCTTCATAACCACTCCCCGGGACTGCTGAACGGATGTTCGCTCCAGGTGCAGAGACATCTGGTTTAATTTCCGAATACGGTGATGGACCGCGTAAGGAAAAACCTCCCACTTTATTGTCAATGTCGGTCGCACCAGTTGCAAATGATTCCGGATAGTTACCCGGAGATGCTACTGATCCTGGTCCCCCTGGGTTATATATCGTTGTATTTCCAGCTGCGAATCCAGGAAATATTTGTGCAGCGCGCCAGTTTTTAACGACGTCGCGATACCACTCATCAAGACCAGCACCCCCACCCCATGAGTTATTCACAACATCTGGTGCCAGGTCGACACGTGAATTGCCATTTGCATCTGTTGGGGCCAAAATCCATTGCGCTGCTGCCAATAGATCACTATCTGATCCCCCATCCGCTGAAAATGCTTTGACAGCAATCCATTTCGCACCAGGTGCTACACCAATTTGGTTAGAACCATTTGGCTCGCCACCTACCATCGTACCGGTAACATGTGTACCATGCCCCTGGTCATCATAAGGTGCTGCTTGTCCTGCAGTCGCATCAAACCAGTTGAAATCATGATTCACTTCACCTGTCGCTGCATTGTAGCCGCGGTATTTCTCTTTCAATGCAGGGTGATCCCATTGGACACCTGTATCGATGCTCGCGACGACTGTTCCCGAACCGTCAATACCCATGTCCCAAGCTTTAGGGGCATTGACCCTGTCAACATTCCATTCTACATTGGCGATATTGGAATCAGGTGTTACTGCGTTTTTGGTTTTCGTTGTATATAGTTCCCGTGTTTCATTCGGTAGAACTTTTTCAACTTCAGCGAATGTCGCTATTTTTTGCGCCACTTCTTTTGTAGCTGTAACAGCCATTCCGTTGACAATGTAATACGACGTAATATCTTTAGCGTTCCCTGCCTTAACTTGCATGTCCAAATACTGTTTTACATTTTGTTGCGATTCAAGAGATGTCATTTTCAATTCAGATACAACAGCGGAACGTTGCATGAGCTGTGATTTTTTTGCCGAAAGATTTGCATTACCGGCATCTTGTTTTGCTTGCTCTGCTACTTTTTCCGTGTCTGCACTCTCTTTAAATTTTATGAGAAAAGTAACTCTGTCCTCTTGTTCGAATGTTTCTAGTAAACTACTGCTCAATTTGTTCCCCGAAAGTACGTTAGAGTCATTTAATGATTGGTGCAGTTTTTTATTTGTTTCCGCAGTTGCTATTCCCGGTACAATTAAGGAAAGTACCATGAGTAATGTCGCAACAATGCTGAACATTTTTTTTAGATTACCCTTCTTTTTCATCTTCAACTTCATCCCCCTCCAATTTTTATAGCGACAGCGTCCTACTTCTTCAAGAAGTACATAAAAAAGCACCCCTTCCCCCTTTCTACAAATTAGTATAGGTACTCAATGGTGTCTGTTGCGAAATTCTTGTTGTTATTATTTAACATAGCATACATAATAGTGTTTTTTGTCGAAACAAGACTGAATATTTCAAATCGATAGTTTATATCTAGTAAACTCTTTACGTAATATGACCAAGCTACTATTGAGTTTGCACAATACTTTAAGGAATATCGGCATGATATTACAAAAGATGGTTATCCTGCACAACAAGATCGTTATATTGGGTATCTCAGGACGAAATAGACCAGGCAATTGATGAATTTAGTTTGTAAAAGGGATTGCCACAACGTGAGACCTACATAGTGAGGTTATCATTCTTCTAAGTAACGATGTGGATGGTTATTGCTACTTAGAGTGCGAAGTCTAAAGGGAGATTTTTTATTATCCAACTTACGCTGCATAAAGAATTGCTAAGCCAGTTTTCTAAGCCTCATTACTTTGTTTACTTCTACTCCACACATCTTAATCACTCATACATAAATGAACACAAAAAAACCGATACCTTTTAATAGGTATCGGTTTTGTACTTGCCTAGCGACGTCCTACTCTTGCAGGGGGGCGCTTCCACCCCGACCTATCTAACCTTCTTTTAGTTAGTAAAGCCATCAAGTCGCTTTGAACCAAATGATTCAACTGGATTTTCTTGAAAAACCCTTCACAAATAGAAGAAGCCCTGCTGCGCCCGGCAGAATCGTCACCATTTAGGGGTTTGTAATAGGCGATTGTCTCATAACCCAAGTTAAACAGGCGGATGAAACAAGTTTGTTCGCTTAAAATCAACAGTTGTAAATTTATCAATCAAACTGGAGATTTATCGTGCAGATTGGATACTTTATCGCTCAAACTAGAGATTTATCGTTCAAATCAAAGCATTTATCGCTCAAACTCGTCTCACGAGCAAGTTTACTTGCTGAACCAACACCGTCTTTTAATGGACTTTCTATATGTGATCCTTCTCCAACAGAAAAGAGACGTGCAGCGTCAGCGGAATGGCTCCCATTTAGGGGTTAGGGTTAAAAAACATGGCTGGCCATAAAACTCTTAATGGTCTTGTTTCCGCTGCGCTCCTGTTCAAACATTAAAAAAAATCACAAAAAAACCGATACCTCGGAAGGTACCGGTTTCTTATTTTGCCTAGCGACGTCCTACTCTCACAGGGGGAAACCCCCAACTACCATCGGCGCTAAAGAGCTTAACTTCCGTGTTCGGTATGGGAACGGGTGTGACCTCTTTGCCATTATCACTAGACTTTTTTGAGTGTTTGTTCACTCAAAACTGGATAAACGGGTCATTGAAAACCATTCAAATTCATTTTGGTTAAGT
>NZ_JBFUHX010000016.1:0-78880 GCF_056402175.1 Paenisporosarcina sp. P4_B8
CCTTATAGTCCTCTCGCTTTTCCATTTCATAATTGACATTCTTTTCGTGGTTCGCTCTGTTTAATAACTTTGTAAAAGTCTTTATCGTAGAACTATCTTTAATAACTTTTCCTTCATTAAAATCATTTGTGCCTCTATCGAACTTTTGCACTTTAATGCCCTCAATATTTGAAAACCCATTAGAAAGTATTGCATAGCCACTACTGATTACGATCACTATTCCTATTAAAAGTAAAACCCATTTCTTCACCAAATCACCCCTTATAGTTTTTCTATGGTCACCGTTCTTGAACTATCCTGCTCCGTTAGTAGAATAAGAAAAAGACAGTTTAAGCAGCTCAGTGATCTTCAACTAGAGTCAAATCTCTTTTATCCTCAACAATCCTAAATAAATTGATAAAATCCCCAATAATAAAAGTGGTGAAATTATAGGTTGAGTTAAATTCCCAATAGGTAATGGTGTAATCAAAGTTAAAGCATAACTCAAAAGAAGGATTGCTAAAAATAAGCCAATATGAATTAGTAAAAAACGCTTAAACATGTTCTTATCTTTCCGATAGAAAACTAATACAATGCTAGCTACTATAATAAATAAAGCTAAGAACATTACTTCCGTAACCGATGTCCAAGTCCCTAAAAGGCTAATACTTTGAATATTTTCTTGGGTTAGGTTGATTTTCGATATCCAATAATCCGATTTATTTTGCCTATTACTTTCGAGCAAGATATAACACATATAAAATAAAAGCATTAGTGCAAGATAAAGATAAGTTATTAACTTATACTTCTTATGTAATACTTTGCCAACCTTCTGTCTCCAGCTGTGTTCCAACATACAGCCCTCTCTTCAATTACTGAACTTTTCAACATAAAAGAACTATTTCTATAAACTTCCATAAAATACCTCCTTATTAGGCTAACCTGCTCCGTTAGTTGAATAAGAAAAAGGCTTTACCCCTTATTGAAGTAAAGCCTCCGTTTGTTTAAGTACATTTCTTCACAAAAATGAACTACCTCCCTCTAAAACAATTGCCAAAAACTTACTAAATTTCACTAAACCACCACCCAATAAGAATGAGACTCGCTACCCCCCAAACTGTGGTTCCCACTATCCACCAAACTATGGATTGGGTAGTTTCACTTTTCTTACTTTCCATATTTCTTTTTATAAAAGCGAGAGCAACAAATCCGATTATAATTAAACCAACAGTTATCCAAAGTAATAAATCCACTTTCTATCCCCCTTTTTTGTGAATTACTTTCCTAAACTGCTAGGTAACTTAAGTACTTCCCTTCGCAATTTCTACTATATTTTAAACATAAATATCCAATTATCTTCGGAGAAAGTCTTCTCGTTGCTTTGGAATAAAGTTTGATTAAAAAGTAACGCGAAAACCCATATTTCACGATAAATTAAAAGAATCCACTTTAAAAAAAGATTGATCAAAATGGATTCTTTATCAGAAGATTTAAGTTTGGTTTTATAAAAAAGTTTGATCATTTTCTGTCTTTGTTGTTCCACAATCGCGCCCTTTAATAGAATAACAAGGACTTGCGCTTTTGCTTACTTTAATATTCTCCTTTAATTACAAAAAACGAGCCCCGAATTGTTCCAGCTAGTTTAGACTTCTGCCTAGCAAACTTAAACTTCTCTTCTAACTCCTTTGGTACCTCCATCCCCTCAGAAAGCTTAAAACCAACGGCCCGCTTCTTAGGGCCATCAACCGTATACATGACGTTGACCACAAGACCATCCTCATAAATGACGTAGGCAAATTTGATATTTTCCAGTTGAAAACGCGACGTTTCTAAAGGTTTTGCCGCAAACTCAATATCACGATCTTCTTTCAAAATTCGGTTCACATAATCAAGGGTCTCCTGGCTTTCGCTAGCTGGTACAACCGTAAATTCATGCTTGTATTTGTTCATAAAGTAACGGGCATCATTAGCACGTAAACCAGCAAGCGCCTCTACTACAGGTGAAGATTCTAAACCAACCGTAGACACATTTTTAAAATCAACGATATAGGACATTTCCATCTCTCCTTTTATCTTTTTATTTCCTAACAACAGGAATCCACATTTCACCAAAAACTAAGCCGTTTCGCTGCCCCATCTCAACCGTTGCATTTGGCCCACCAACATAGGCAAAATTCTTTGCTTCTGGCAAGACTTGACCGAAGGCAAGGCCAGCAAGCTTATTATTCAATTCATCAGCCGTCTTACCTTCCCCATTAACAACTAGGTATTCCCCTTTAGGAAATTGGATTACTCTGGCTTCTTCTGGTGCCGATGCCTCTGTCATTACGCCAGCATAATGCATCATCTTGTTATTCACCGCTTCGTTCACGGCAAAAACGTAGTCATTTGTGGCTATGGCTTTTAAAGTGTCAAGCCTTCCATCTTGGCTGAAGGCCTGCCAAAAGTCTGACTTTTCCTTGTTTATGCCAGCAAAGTCTGTGTAATCGCTCTTAAGCTCAGTTCCAAAACCTAAAACGGTAAAGCTGTCTTTTTCTTCTAGGGTATAATCTGCCATATTCAAAACCTTCCTCTTCTTTAAATTAATCAAATGAATTATCTTCATCATTTGATAGGTTTATGATAACCTTAAATCATGTCAAAAAATGGTACTGTTTAGGAGTCCCGATGAAAAAAGTTGAACGGATTAATATCATCATGCGGTATATCAACAACCGCGCCCACTTTACAATTTCTGAAATCATGCGAGAATTTAACATCTCTCGTTCGACAGCTATTAGAGATATCAGAGAAATTGAGGCCATGGGGATGCCACTTGTCGCTGAAGTTGGAAGGGATGGGGGTTATTTTGTCATGCACAACTCTGTCCTGCCCGCTGTTCGCTTTACCGATAATGAGGTCAGAGCTCTTTTTATTGCCTTTATGGCCACAAGAAATCAACAACTCCCCTATCTAAAGAGTCGTCAGTCTTTAGCTGAAAAATTACTAGGCCTCATCTCAGAAAACCAACAAAATGACCTTGTTCTTTTAAATCAAATCTTGCTTTTTGAAGGGACCAACCCCAATAATCCCGACCTACTTGATCTTTCAGACCTCCCACATCCCATGTTAGAAAGACTCATCCAAATCCTTCTTTTGGATAACTATTTATTGATTACCATTAAAGAAGAGAAGGTAACAAAGTCTTATCCAATTTATCTCTTGCACCTTTATCATGAAAACAGCCTTTGGCTGATTGAAGGCTTTGACTTAAAGGAAGAAAAGAAGCAGATTTTTCCTGTCGAGCATCTCACCAATATCAAACCCTACCCAACGAAAAAAAGATTAAGTAAGAAAAAGATTTTAGAAAAACTAAGTAAGCAGGAAGAAGTAATCAACCTTGTCCTTGAACTTGGTCCAAAAGCGATTGCCCAGTTCAAAAAATACCATCCTTTAAAAGTTTCAATTTCCTATACGAATCCTTACCAAACCACAGCCATTCTAAAGACTTTTATCAATGTTAATAAGCCCGAAGAATTGACCGAAATAACAAATTGGCTACTTTTCCTAGGTGGGGATATCAAGGTCAGGGAAGTGCCAGAAGAAGTCTTAGAAGTTTTACAAGAGAGATTATGCTTATACTGCCCATAAGATGTATCAATTAAGGAAACAGCGTTATTGAATGGTGAGTTTTTTGACATCGAAGCAAAGAGACGATTGTTGGAAAACCTTACTATTGTCTTTAGTTGAATAAGTAGTAAATCAATTTAGTTTTTTCACCAGTTCGGATATGAACTCCACCATTCTTCCGCTTCTTCTAAAGAATTATAAATACGAGTCCTATTAATAGGCGAACTTCCACCTATTTTTGTTTTGTTTGTGATAACTACACATTAAAACGATTCTTGAATATGCTAGGTAAGAATGTAAATTAATACTCGAACTTGGAAAGAGGTATATTATGATTCAACTATCGGGGATGCCCTTTCAACAAAGTGACATGTGGTCGTCTGGTAGTATTGAAAGTATGATCATTCAACGGATGATTAAAGATACAGTCGTTTACTCGTATCAATTCATAGGTGAATTATCGTTTGAGCTTAAGTTACGAAAAAATATCATATTAAGTGCAAGAGCCATGAATCAAAGCAATGTGCAGTTTGAAACACTTGAAAATTCCCGTTGTAATCCTCAATACTGGCATTTGACGCGTACCGGCGGATTCCTGCTGCGGCATGGAGTAAAACCATCAGACGCGATTCAAGATATCTACATGAACAGTTCACAATATGCTTTTGAATGTGCTACGGCAATGGTCATTATCTATTACCATGCGGTCCTAAACTCTATGGGAGAATCCTTATTTAATCAATTATTTCAAAACAACATCTATTTATACAGCTGGCAATATGATTCTGAACTCCAAATAAAACCGTATTTTACAGGCCATTTTTTGCCTGGAGATGTCGTATATTTTGAAAATCCGGACTTCGACCCGAAAACCCCTTACTGGAGAGGGGAGAATGCCGTTGTTTTAGGAGATGGTACGTATTTTGGTCATGGGTTAGGAATAATGACAGCTGAACAAATGATTCATGCTCTGAATCAAACCAGAATGCCAGGGGCAAATCAATCAGCCTATCTGACAAATGTAGTTGCAAGACCATCTTTTAACCATTTGGCGAAACTTTCGATGTCGCAACCAGGTTATTTGATTCATAAATACCAACATATCGTCCATCATAACGAAAGTTCGATTCCAATTGATCGATACATGTTCTAATCGTAATCGCATCGTTCCCTGAGCCATATCATGAATAAAAAATACAATAACAATTGTCACATTTCAAAAAAGTTATCTTCATGCCGAGTTTGTGAAAATCCATCCGTTCGTTGACCGAAACGGACGCACTTCCAGGTTGCTTATGAACTATGAATTGATGAAAGCTGGCTTCCCACCGGCTGTCATCAAAGCATCTGAACGTGCTCGTTATTATGATGCCTTGGATCATGCACATACGACTGGTGACGGTGAATCATTTATTCAACTGGTCAGTGATTCGGTAAGTGAAAGTTTAGTTCTTTGGTAAAGTGTTATTTAATAAAGAGACGGAAAAGGTGAGATCTTTTTCCGTCTCTTTTAATGATATTTAATAAGGACCTAATGAAAGGTCCTTTTGTTGTGTTCATATTCAAGCGTTCATCTAAAACCAACTCAACACTGTAGCAGTTAAACCACTAATTACCATAACAACTGCTAACAAAATATACCTCGAGAAATTCTTCTCCCATTTTTGTACAAAGTTCTCTTGCTTATTTTTTGCTTTATCAAATTCTTTCTTGAACTTAAATAGTTGTATTAGTAAATAAATACCTAAACAAATTGCGATTAGACCAAAAAACACTCTTAACAATCCCATAACCTTTTTTCACCATCATTTCCGCGATGAGTCCATCATATGTACAATTAATTTAAAAAAGTTGCATTTAGCATTGGCAAATTATCCTTTGTTCTCTTTTTAACTATGTTTAATTAGAATACTTAACAGAATTCCGGAAAATCTACGGTTACACTACTCAATTAAAGGTAACTGGAATTAGTTATCTACATTAGAGGTGATTTCATTTTTCATTAAAGCAGCTTCATTTTCAATAATCTCTCCATTTTTTAATTTTTTATCAATTAAGTCAATAAGAGCTTTATTAAAATTCGCTTCAGATTCTAATCGATCTTTTTCCCTCTCCAACCACTCAATAGAAGTACGACGTTTTAAAATTACATTTTCAACAAAGTGATTAAATTTCTCCTGTGCTTCGGAATGTAAATGAACAGAAAATAGGATTATATTATATGGCCACTCGTGATTTTTTTTATAAGAGGAATCAAAAAAAAGGGTTTTCTCGTCCTCTGAATAATCATCGAAGTATATATCCCACTCTCCCTGGTCATTTTTATACCCAATTGCCTCTATAACCTCATCTTCATTGTCTTCAAGGTAATAGCTAATATGCCAATGGCGCCCTTTCAAATGCTCCTTTATTTCTTCAGAATCAAGACTAGTAGCGGTTTCTATATCAATTATTTCCATCCCTTCTAGTAGGTCTTTGCTTTGAATAGGTAATGGCTTAGGAAGGTCTTCATTGTCATATAAGATTCCAGCTAAAGAAAAGGCAAGTTGCTTTTGGGCTTCTTTTATCGCTTCGAGTCTGGTTGTTCCCACTGCTAATGGATATTCCCAACCATCTTCAGGAAATAGATTTGGAAAATATATACCAAAATCCCCTTCTTCGTGTTGTTTAATACATGCTTGATAGACTAGTTTTTTGTATCCCATTCTTACAATGTCCCCTTCTCCATAAGTATTTTTCGAGTTTTAATACAATTTCTATGTGAAAATAATATATTAGTAGATTCAGATTGTATCTAAAATCTCTTTAGCGATTTCATTAAGTTCTTCGTACAGTTCACTTTCTGTAGGTGCCTCGGCAACTCTGGTTAGATACTCTTTAAATTGCATTCTAGACTCTAAAGGCAAGTAGTTGACTAAATGAATTAATATAAAATACTTCCAACTATCATCATCTGATGATGTTAATACATCTTGCACATGGGGAACAATTTCTTTTGGAAAGGTCAATAGTAGTTCCAATACGCCTCGTGCCACTGGCCAATTCATATCTTGGATCCATTCGAGAAGACCAGGCAACAAAGGTAATACTTGAGCTCTATCCATTTTTTTAATCATTTCAACTCTTTCATCATCAGTTTTATGTCGTGGCAGAATATCTTTAAAGCTTCCCAGATGTATCACTCCATTTCAATTGTCAGCATGACGCTAATATCTGTTGAGTCAACCATTATTCCAGAGCTTAATCACTGATTATATCTGCTTGAATTCTTATAGCTAAATAGTCCACCCTCTTCATAATCATTGTCCGAAGATGAGCATGCAAAGTAAAAGTAAAATGAGTTTAGTAGCTTGTTAGCCCCAGTATGAATATTAGAACTGTAAGACAATAAACAGAACGCCTATTCCAAAGCTTGAAAGATAGACCCAACTTTTTTCTTTATGCAAATAAGTTTCTAATCCTTCGATAATGAAACTCACTCCTACTAAAATGAATGATAGACGAACATAAAAGCTTTCAAAATTATTGATGATCCCCATTAACAGAACAAATCCGATTAGCATTACCATCAGGACATTAATGAATATAAAAGGTTTTGTGCTTTTATATTTTCTTTTCTCAAAAAACAATCCCATTTAAAAATACATCCTTAAAATTTTTTCAATCTATATCTCCAAGCTATCCCTTTGATAGATTAGAGATAGTATTAAACTCAATATTATCAGAATGGACCATTGCCATCTCTGGTAATAATATTCAGGTGTTAACCAAGGCTATTGTTTTAGCTAAAACAATACCCGAAGAGTAAAATGACGAATAATGTTCACTCCCCTTCCTAGGGTCATTTTCCATAAGTGAAGAAACAGGCAAGAGGTTCAAAGTTGAACCGAAATGTATATTTGCTTTGAGAGTAAAGGAAATTCAATAGGTTTTTGTCGAAACATTTTGGTTTAGATAGTGGTCAACAAGTCTTCGCAAACCCATATTTCACGACAGACAAAAAGAAGCAATTTTGAAAAAAGATTGATCAAAATGGCTTCTTAATTTGTTATTAGTTATTTCGTTTTTTATAAAAAAGTTTGAGCATTTTTTAGTGGTCCTTATTCAACTAAAGCACACGTTAGTTGAATAAGAACTTCAACTAAAACGACCTTTTGTTAATAAAATACCTGAAGTTGAATTGACGGGCTTTAAGCTAATAGTTGTATCTAAAAGTATAGTATTTTCTACTCCCGTCTCTCTTCATAATGGTAGTTTTATAATCCACATCACTACTATTTTTTTCTTCTAAAAGAGAGTCCATTGTTTGTTCGCTGATATTGTAGTGCCTTTTATTAAGAAAGCCTACACTTCTAATTGTTGGATGTTGTATTATTGGCGATAAATCGCCATCAATTACATTTGTATCAACGAATCGAAAATCAATTAACTTAGGGAAATGATTTAAAAAAGATAAATTTTCAAGATTGCCGCAAGAATTTAGGCGAAGAACACGAAGGTTTTTAAGAGAAAATAACTCTTCGGAAGGTACAAATTTCTTTGAATGATTGATATCCAAATGTTCTATGGTATCAGCTATTTTTGATAAACCGCAATCTTCTTCTAATTTTGTGCAATAATGTAGCTCTAAACGTTTTATTTTAGTTAGATTTTCTATACCAACAAAACTCTGTATATTAGACCAATTTAGTTCTAAGTAGAGTAGATTTTTAGGAATTTCAACAAAATTGCCTAACTTACTTTTTTTATAATGCCGTAAGATTAGATATTCAATGTCATTGAGTGTCATTTCCTTTAATTTCTCTTCTTTTAAATTTAGGTCCAGTAATAGATTTTCTGGAATATCATCAAACCAAATGGTATTATTCTTCCAGTTATCCATAATAACGCCCCTTATATTCAACACTATTTCTTTTATATTAACATTTTTCTTACTCAACTAACCTGCCCCGTTAGTTCAATAAGAAAAGAGCTGCTTAAGCAGTCCGATCTTCAACTAAAGCACCCGTTAGTTCAATAACTAATTATGGACACTCCAATAAATTTCCGTGTTTTCACTACAGTAAAACCCTTCCAAATTACACGATTTAACTATTCTATTTACGGTGCCTTTATCTGAACATAACATTGAAAAGTGACTATCCCAGTGTGTAGTTATCAAGATTTTATTATCGTTGGTAAATAGGTTTATATGTTCGTTTCGAAATGCATTATTATCGGCAATTAAGTCATCTATATACTCCAATTTTCTTTCAGTACTAAATTCGTCTCCGCACCATATCCATTCGTGACCTTCTCTTATTATTTGCTGAAGTATAACGTTCATTAAAAACTCAGGAAAGAATCCCTCAGTTGGAGGAACAATTCTTTTTTCCACACAAACCGATTCAATTACCTTTGCAACATCTTTATTTGCGAATTTTGGTTTTAAACCTGATATTAGCGTTCTTAGTCCTATGTCTAGTCGCCGGAAACTATCAATGCCAGTTATTTTCAAAATCTGTTCCCAAGTGATCGCTTCACAATTTTCTATAATGTCATTTTTAGTTGGGTATGTACTTGGTTTAAATAATTGATATTCTAGTGTTTTTGGTTTTATAAATGGATGAAAAAAAATAAATATTTCTTCGAATACACCATCGTAATATTCTTTAATAGGCTTATCTGATGGGGGACAAACTGCGTATCTATGTGGTTCTGGTAATATTCTTGTCTTTGTCATTAAAATACACCCTTTACTTCTTTAGTTTCTTATTGAACTAACCTGCCCCGTTAGCTCAATAAGGAGCGTACTAATAACTGGGAAGGTTAATTAGAGAGGAAAAAGATCAACTCGCGTCTTTAACCGAGCCTTTCGGAAGTGAGTTTATGAAGCATGCATGCTGGGTTGAAATAACCCCCGCATTAGGAGGTAATCGCACCCTGATTTTTTTGTATTAGAAACACATATTTTACTAGCGTTTTTATAATTATCTAGAGAATGTGATGCTCAGATACGCGACAATTAATATTAGCTATTTACTTCCTTTATCTCATAACTTTTGCCTTTCTTAATCGATCACTAATTAATAAGTTCAACATAAAGAAAATGAAAATAAGAACAAACGATGCAGCAGCGATAATCAATATTGTTTCGTCCTTTAAATTTGAAAAACGGTAAAAATAATCAGGTATGAACAATAACGTTGGTATCCAAATGGCTGACAAAGTCTTACCCCAAAAGGCTAACAAGATAAAAACTGCCACACAAATTACTATAATGCCCACGGTTGCTATAGGGCTAGCTTTGTAGAAAGGTTCTACTAGAAAGGTACTTCCTAACAAAAGAAGGATGAATAATGCAGTAATATATAAGCTTCAGGAGTACCCTCGATTATTTCATCTATACTCTTTCCACGCTTTTCAGATTCAATTAAATGATCACGCAACTCTTCTGTTACTTCTTTCACTTCATTTTTATTTTTTCCTGAAGTGAGTAAGTACATTCGAAGGTTATCAATGAAATTCACACTTTTTGTTGTTAGCATTTATTCCACTCCTTTGTTTATGTCATTATCAAATAAAGCATGCACTGCCTGAGAAAGTTCTTTCCACCTTGCTTGGTAATTAGCTAGTTCATCTAGCCCTGCTTCGGTGATTGTATAGTATTTTCGGTTCGGTCCATTTGGTGAAGCTTTCATTACTGATGTGACCAAATTTTCTTTCTGCATCCTCATTAAAACAGGATAAATACTCCCTTCACTGACCATATTGAAACCAAAATCTTCTAATTTCTCGATCATTTCATATCCATACGTCTCTCCGCGTTTGATAATCGCCAACAAACAACCTTCCAAGATTCCTTTCAACATTTGGGTGGACGTAGCCAATAAACTCACTGCCTTTCATTAAATGATGCAAAGAAAATAAGTAACTTGTAATACACAATAGCTAACAAAAAGTAATAATTCAACTGCTTTGCATTACAAGATAGCAGTTTATTGCTTCTTGGTGGATTAACGCATTCGTTCTGCCGCGAAAGGTAGCCAAATGTTCAACTAAAGCACCCGTTAGTTGAATACGAACCTATTCTTCTATTTCACATTTTGTTCGTATTGTGTCTAGTTTTTTCAATAACATCGGACAAGATTCCCTTTCTTACATACTTGAATACACTATCAATGGAGGTGAAAAAATGAATCAGAACTCCATGCAGCATTCTTCTAATAGAGAAATCATCAACGATCTTTCGAAAGCTATTAACGGAGAATATCAAGCTATCTATTGCTATGAAATATTAGCTAATCAAGCTCACATCCCTGAGATTAAAAATAGAATACTCGAAATCCGAAATGATGAAATCAGACACTATCAAAACTTTGCTCAGATTTATATTTCATTAACCGGGAATCAACCAACACCTCAAATCACTAAACAATGCTCCCGAGATTATAAAAGTGGAGTATTAGCTGCATTTATCGACGAACAAGAAACTGTAGATCTTTATCATGAGATTGCTAGAAAATACAATAATGAACTTATAAGAAATGCATTTACTCAGGCTTCTGCTGATGAGCAGAACCATGCCGTTTGGTTTTTGTATTTCATGAATCATCATTAATTTAATTTTAGCCGGCTTTCAGGTCGGTTTTTTTGCGTCAACTTTTGTTCGTAAAGCACTTTATGAAACAAAGAAAAACGGACGAAATACGATACATATCAACTAATTATATTAAACATGCAAAAGACCTTCTCGGGACACTTTGAGAAGGTCTTTTTGGTTGGGAATTTTCAGGTTAAGCGTTGTAAGAAAGGCAACATCCGAGTTTTCGAAAAGTGAAGTCTTATGAAAAACGTACGACATAGATAAAAGACATTGCTTATTTTTCAACTTTGAGATTATGTTTTCGTTCATATAGCCTTTCTTTGTAAAACTGATATAGCCAAATGCTAATTATTAACCAAAAACCTCCAACAAAATATCCACCAATCACATCACTCGGATAATGAACGCCTAAATAAACTCGACTAATACCAATTACTAAAATCATCAGAACGCTTAAAATTACTACAATAGTTCGTCCCCATTTGGTGGGAATATGTCGCCATAGAATAAATGAGAGGATACCATAGATAGCTATTGCATTCGTGGAATGCCCACTAGGAAAACTATACCCCGTAATTTCAATGAGTCGATGCAGGTCTGGACGTGCTCTATGAAAAATAAGTTTTAACGTGATAAAAAGGATATTCGCGCCTACAACCACGCCTAAAAATAAAAGTAATTCTGATCTGAGTTTAAACACAAAATAGAAAATTAACATGATTACAACCGCCAACACTATGATGGCTGTAATAGACCCAAGGAAAGTGAAAAACCTCATGATTGTCGTCAAAAAAGGGGTCTCTAATCCTTGAATTGAGTTGATAACTATATCATCAAATTTAATCACTTTTTGACCATGAACCAAAATAGCCATTACCCCAAAACCGATAAAGGAAAATAAGCCGATGATTAAAAAGATCGAAAGTTTAATTTTTTTATCCATGCATGAAACACATCATTTCGAAATAATAGTAAAAAATATCCAACTACACTCTTCAATATGGAAGAATTTTTTTGGTATTTTCCGAGAATAAAATCATTACAATTTGAATCATTTTGGATTGGGAAAAGTAAGTGTAACCGATGTTCCTTTTCCTACCTCACTTTCAATTCTCATACTTCCCATGTATGTATCCATGATTTTTTGAGCAATGGAAAGTCCAATCCCGTAACCACCTTTTTTACGATTTCGTGATTTTTCAACGCGATAAAATCGGTTCGTGACAAATGGGATTTCTTCTTTAGATATTCCTATTCCAAAATCTTGCACAATTATCTCAGTTTCGAGATCTTTTGACTGATAGTGAATTACAAGCTTACTTTTGAAGTCAGAGTATTTAATCGCATTATCGATTAATATGGTAACGACTTGTTCTAAATGGCTTTCTGTCATCGCAATCGGTGCTTTATCTGCTAAGAATAGATTAAAATCAACATCAGGATGAGTCAGTCTAAAATCATTTATTACTTTTTCAATCACAAGTTTCGGCTCAATTTGTGTAATGTTTGAATCATTCGTTGTTTCAGAATCAAGCCTTGAAAGGTCTAACAATTCTTTGACTAACTTATTCATTCTTTCAACTTCTCGTAATGAGGAAGTTAATGATTTATTGAGAACTTCAGTATTATTCTTCCCCCACCGATCCAACATCATAAGGTTTCCCTGTAATACAGATAGTGGTGTTCTCAGTTCGTGAGAAGCATCCTCCACAAATTGTCTCTGTTGATTGAAAGACTCTTCTAATTGGTCCATTAGCTCATTAAAATGGACTGCAAGTTGGGCAATTTCATCTTGATTTTGATGAACCATTACCCTCTCTTCCAATCCATATTTCTTTATCCTCGTTAAGGTATATGAAATATCCTGAATGGGTTTTAAAAATTGTTTTGACAGGAATAACGCACCTAATAAACTTAAAAAAATGGCGCCAATGCCTGTTAAAAACATCATCATTCCAAATTGTTCTAACAAATCATCAAAAATTTCTAGATTTTTCACGATTTCGATTGTCCCAACAAAATTCGTTCCTACTAGAGGTTTTCTGAAAACGAGGAGCCTATCATCACCAATCTTTTGTAATTCAATCTGTTCATTTTGAACAGTTTTTTCGGTTACGAATAATTCCTCCTCTTGACTTACTGCAACAACGCTTCTTCCATATCGATCATATATTCGTATCGTTTCTGATTTTTCATTGATAGATTCTAAAAAAGATTCACTCTCTTTAATCGTACTTATCGATAAGTTTTGATTATCTTGCTCCGAGAAATACTCTTGAGTAGCATCCATCTTTCTCTCAATCGATTGCTCTTCGTATCGAACCATCCAACTATTCATTACGAAGTACTGCAATAAATTATAAGATAGAAATAAACCCATCATTAAGAGAGTCGACCATAAAACAAGTTTCCATTTGAGTTTTAACTTCGTCTTGAACTTCATTATTTCATCACATACCCTACCCCGCGAACGGATTGGATGTAGTTTTCATCTTCGATACTAATTTTGTTACGTAAGTACCTAACATATACATCAACCACATTCGTTTCAATAAATGTCTCATATCCCCAAATTTTTTCTAAAATGATTTCACGTGTTAAAACTCGATTGACATTTTGCATAAACATCAAGAGAAGTTCATACTCCCTTTTTGTCAATGTAACCTCTTTGCTTCTATTCTTTACAGTTCGAGAGATGGTGTCGACTTCAATCTCCTTGAACTTTAAATGTTTGGCGATGCTTTCTTCATGCTTCTCCTGCCTCCGAAAAATCACACGCATTCTGGCCAAGAGTTCTTCAATAGAAAAAGGCTTTGAAACGTAATCATCTGCACCCACATCTAAACCCATGACTCGGTCCATAACGCTATCTCTGGCAGTTAACATAATGACCGGTGTATCTTTTACCACTCTTAACCTACGGCATATTTCAATTCCATTTAAATGTGGAAGCATTAGGTCGAGTAAAATTAAATCAAACTCTTGATTCATCGCTGCGTCTAGGCCTTCTCTCCCATCATCGACAACTTTGACATCAAAACCTTCATGTTTGAGTTCTAACTCTAAAAATTCAGAGATACTTTCTTCGTCTTCAATTAACAATATTTTCTTCAATATGAACCCTCCAAGAAATCAGGTTATGTCTATGATCGAACAACAGTGAGCCATACAATTTTGTTCGATATCAATCTATTTCACTTAACACTTAACTTCGCCATTTGAAGGCTTAAATAACCAATTAACTTGCAAATGGTCGTGGTCTCATCTGCCCATTTATTCCTAAAAGACCATAAACATCATCTTTTTTATATGCTAATTTAAGTGGTTCATCGCAACTAACCGGTTTCGTGCTCATTTGTACATCCTTTTGTTTAATCACAACGCCCCTCTTATTTCTAATTCGTACCTGAATAAATTAAAATCAATAATAACAATTGGCAAGAAAAAAGGAATAGATGAAATAAACTCATCTATTCCTTTGAACTATTTATCGATTTATTTTTGATGTTAGTCATTCTCGACTTCATCATCATTATCTTCTTCTTCGTCAGCAACTTTAATGATTTTGCCTGAAGACGCATCTACTTTGACACCCTTGATAATCCCTGCAGACTTTTTAACTTCAACGTCATACACAACGACGCCATCTTCGTCTTCTAGTTCAGAATCTTTTACTGTACCGGGAACTTCTTTTAAAGCAATGGCTTCTGCTTCTTTACTTGATAATGAAGCGCTCTTTTGAAGATCTTGGATGTTGTCATCATTTTCTTCTCCGTCTTCTTCATCATCGCCTTCATCGTTATTTTCATTTTCAACTTTGAAAATATCACCATTTTCAGCATTTACTTTGACATCTTTCACTCCTGAAGTTGTCTGAACTTCAAAACCATACACAACGACGCCATCTTCGTCTTCTAGTTCAGAATCTTTTACTGTACCTGGAACTTCTTTTAAAGCAATGGCTTCTGCTTCTTTACTTGATAATGAAGCTCTTTTTTGAAGATTTTTGATGTTGTCATCATTTTCTTCACCGTCTCCTTCATCATCGCCTTCATCGTTGTCATCATTTTCAACTTTGAAAATGTCACCATTTTTTGCATTTACTTTGACTTCTTTTACATCACCTGAAGTTGTTTGCACTTCAAATCCATAAACAAGGACACCATCTTCTTCTTCCAGTTCAGACTCTTTCACTGTTCCGGGAACTTCTTTTAAAGCAATGGCTTCTGCTTCTTTACTAGAAATTTTTGCGATTTTTTGCAATTGTGCACTGTTCTCTTTATCTTGATGTTCTTCTTGATTGGTGTTACTTGTATTGTTTTTGGCAAACGCAGGCATCATATGGCTTGTACCTACGACTGCTCCTCCCACTAAAGTGAAAGCCAATGCTGGAATGATTAATTTCTTTCTCATAACAGAATTCCTCCTAAAATGTAGTGTGAAACGATCTTACAATCCTTATTGTGACAGACGTGTATGAAAAGACAGCTGACTTTTTTTAAGAAATTAGTGAATGTTAAGTGAGATAATTCTCATTTTTATTTCCCTGCTGAATTATCTAAGATTAACAAAGATGTTACGTTTCATTCATATTCTTAACTTCAGCACGTTCTACCCCTCAGTTAAGACTTTATCTGGATCGTCTCTTCTCGTTACGGTCAGATAGATGACTAAGCTCAGATGAAAATTACACTGGTCCACACAGTACCCAGTCAAGGCCCCCCTCTTGGTGAGACTGTGACAAATAATCCCCTAGAGGTCGAGTCAAGATGTAAGCAATACAGAATGCCAACACTGCATTAAGCTTGAAGCGATAGTAGGCAATGGTCACTACCCCGATCAGTGCAGCAAACATAAGTGCTGAAATCCAGTAACCCAAATTAAGACCCTCTGCTACCAGATCACCGGCTGCAGTACCTAACGCGACGATCCAAGCTTAGGCGCTGAACTTTTTAATAAATCAAATGAGCTGCGTCTACTTTAGTATTGTCTTTTTTGGACTGTCTGAGATTTTAATTTTCATGGGATTGCAATAAGTTCAACAAAAAAAGCGTTAATCCTTCTTGGATCAACGCATGCGTTACTTTAAGAAACATCAATTTTCCTAAGTTCCATAATCCCGCCGATGAGACCAATAAACCCACCAACTGTAAATGTTATAGGAACAAATAATTCATTTGAATTTGGGAACTCAACTATTAAACGATACAATCCAAAAACGAATAATATAATGCAACCTACTAAACCTATAATCACTCTTACATACTTATTCATTGCAGACACCTCCTGATGTAGCTTTAAATAAAGTTTGATTAAAAATATCGTGTTAACCCGTATTCTACGGTAAATAAAAAGAATCCATTTTGAAAAAAGATTGATCAAAATGGATTCTATCTAGCAGATTTAAGATTGGTTTTTATAAAAATTTTCTACCTGTGTTGCTCTACAATTGCGCCATTTAACAGAAGACTCGATTTCAAGATAATCTGAACAGACATTAATATCGATCTTCAGTTACTGCCCCCTTTTATGTCCTAGTGACAGGGTTCTTAACACCGCAAAGCACCATGATGTCAATGATTCTCCTAATTCGAATGCTCTTCTTTTATGATTTAAATGTAATGAATTATAGTATTTCTAAATAACCTTCTGTTCCATTTACTCGAATACGTTGCCCATCTTTTATCAGATTGGTAGCATTTTCCACACCAACAATTGCTGGTAAGCCATATTCACGTGCGATAACTGCTCCATGGGTCATCAGTCCACCAACTTCGGTCACTAGGCCTTTTATGGATACAAACAATGGTGTCCAGCTAGGGTCAGTAAAGGAGGTGACTAATATATCTCCATCTTCTAGATCAGCATCTTCCATGTTTAAGATGACACGTGCTCGTCCCTCTATAACTCCGGAAGAAACAGGTAGACCTACAATAGCTTCGGCTGGGAGATTTTCTCGTTTGTACTCACCTACAATGATTTCACCATCAGACTTAATAACACGTGGTGGAGTTAGTTTTTCATATAATTTGTACTCGTCTTTTCGTTCGCTGATGATCTGGTAATCTAGTTTATTTGTGCGTACGACTTCGTGAAGTTCTTCAATAGTAAGATGGTATATATCTTCTTTTTCATGAATAACGATGGCTTGTACGAGTTGTTCGGCTTCTTTCAGTAAAGCCTGCTTATAAACGAAGTAGCGATTAACCATGCCGTATTTTGGATATTCCCGATAACCGATGAAATTCCGGATTAGGTCGATCATTCGTTTTGTTTCTTTGGCTTTTTGTTCACCATCCGGTAATTGCTTCAATCGATCTAATAACTCTTGTTCTTTATTCAAAGCTTCCTGTCGCCCTTGCTCAAATTTCCGATTGCTAGCATTAGGCTCAAAGTTTTTGATGTTATTGAGAATCATGGGGACAAGTGTAGTTGGTTTTTCGCTCCAACGAGTTTTAGTAATATCGATTTCTCCGGTACATCGCATTCCGTATTTGCTGAGATAATCATAGATAGCGTCTTGGGTTTCCTGTCCACCATCAAACTTAACCAGTTCATCCAAAAAGGTATCATCTTTTACATGTTGTAAATAATCAATTACTTCTGGATAAGGACGAATCACATCTGCGACATCCAATAGCGCCAGGCCCATTTCTGAAGTAATGTTGTTTGGTACAGATTGAGAAAGCGTATCTGCTACGTTTTTTTCACCTAACCACTTGTTCATATTTGCATTAATCCATGATGAAGCATCCATAGCAGCCATAATCACACCCAAACTTTGTGGGTCAAATAAAATCTTCTTTAATTGCTGGATATCTTCTAGAATAAAATCAAATAAATCTGATCCTGATTTCGTTTGGATGATTTGTTTTAACTCTTCTATCGATGTTTGACTACTCTTAATCAAATCAGAAACAATTGTCGGATCGTTTTCGATTTGTGCTTGAAAACCCGCAGACGACATACCTTTATTGCTTTTACTTGGACTCAGTTCTTTTTTATCATTTGGTAACGATTTTATAAAATCTCCTCGCTCTATTATGGTAATAAGTGCATCTTTTATGAGCGGATCGGATTGTCCCAGGGTATCTAATAAAGTTTCTCTGCTAACAGGTGAAGCTAGATTATGTGTGATATCAACAAACAACCTTCCACCAGCTTTAAACCTTGGTCCAAAAGATGTTAACTTGAATATAGACATTCCCAATGGTTTCAAGGGGGCGGTCATCATTTGTTGATGACCGACAGATACGTAAACGTGATTTTCTTGATCATTTGCTTCAGGGATCGGGTATAAAGTAGTGATTGGCCGACTCTGGACAATATAAAATGTATCATCAACCAGACACCATTCGATATCTTGTGGGCAACCAAAATAAGCTTCAATCTGTCTTCCTATTCGTGCTAGTTGTAAAATTTGTTGTTCAGTAAGTGTTTGAGTCTTTTGCTGATCGGGATCGATCTGCTGGGTCTCTGTTCCGCCTTCTTTTAGTCCATAGATAGCCAATTTTTTGGTTGCTATCATCTTATCGATGATTTTATCTTCTTGCACCTTATAGCAATCCGCAGATACCAAGCCAGAGACAAGTGCCTCACCCAGCCCAAAACTGGCATCGATTGATAGCAACTTCCGATTGGAAGTAACGGGATCTGCAGTAAATAAAATTCCAGAAGCCTGTGGGAATACCATCTGTTGGACAACAACGGATAAATACACTTGGTTGTGGTCAAAACCGTTTTGCATGCGGTAAACCACTGCACGATCAGTAAAAAGGGAAGCCCAGCATTTTCGGATGTGCGACAAAATGGCTTCTTTACCGGTGATATTTAAATAGGTGTCATGCTGGCCGGCAAAAGAGGCATATGGCAAATCTTCAGCCGTGGCACTGGAACGCACGGCATAAGCTTGCTCATAGCCAAAAGTTAAGAGATATCGATCGATGTCTACTTCGATCTCCTTCTCGATTTCGATTCCCTCAATCAGCTCACGAATCTTCTTGCTAATCTCACTAATTCTTTCCCGTTCGTCCACTTTTAGAACGGCCAATTGATCCAGTAGTTGATGAAGCTTCTCATTTTTTCCAATGACTCTTTTATATGCCTCTGTGGTAACACAAAATCCCTTTGGTACAAGTATCCCTTCAATCCTCGAACATTCTCCCAAATTCATCCCTTTGCCGCCGACCACCGTTTGTTTCGTTTTATCGATCTCACGAAACTCTAGTACATATCGTTTCATTTCTTTCCCTCCCGTTTATCGCTCAATACCAAGACGAATCATATGACAAAAATTGTTCATCTGATCAACTAATTACGCTGTCCACTCGTTCTTGCTCCTGGCGAAGTTCCATGTTCATAGGTTGGGCCTGGTTCCAATGACGACTGTAGCGTCAAGTTCGTCGTAATATGCCACCTGTGTAATTAGCCCGTTTTGAGCAAAAATCTCAACGGTCAACAGTACCTGTCGCTGGCTAGTCTCAACCACCAGATGACCGCCCAGTGCAAGCCAGAGTGTTGCCTCAGCAGCCACTCGCCGCTGGACGTCAAGCCCGTCCGCACCCCCGTCGAGTGCCAACCGCGCCTCATGTATGCGGGCCTCCTGGGGTAACAGCACGATCGCTTCGGTAGGGACGTAGGGTGCGTTTGCGACCAGGACGTTGACACGGCCCCGTAATGTGGGTGGCAGCGGCTCATAGAGGTCTCCTTCATACACGTACCCCCCGACGGAAGTTACGTTTCGGCGGGCGCACCGCACCGCGTCTGGATCAATGTCGGCGGCGTACAACTTGATTCCTTCCATAGCTATGGCCAGCGCTAAGCCCACCGCGCCTGTGCCGCAGCACAGGTCAACTACAATGGCGCCTTGTGTTACGAGAGCTGTTGCTTTGCGGACTAAAAACTCAGTGCGACGGCGGGGTACGAAGACTCCCGGATCCACCGCTATCCGGATACCGCAGAACTCAGCCCACCCTAAGACGTATTCAAGGGGCAAGCCGTTTATTCGTTGTTCCACCATGGTGGCAAATTCGGCCGGCGTCCGTGCCTCAGAGAAAAATAACCGTGCCTCATCTTCTGCGAATACACAACCGGCTGTCCGAAGCCTGGTTATTATACTTATTTTTGTTTCGTCTTCCATATAAAAATTAATTTGCTCTTCTATTAATATCACCTAATCTTGATAATTTTTAGTATTATTTGTAATTCGTTAAAAATAGAAGAAATCCTTCTGAAACTAACCAAGCTTTTCATAATACCACTCTACTTTTTCGATTAGTATGTTAGAAGCAAGTTATTGTTATTCATGGTCTTTTTGCTCTGATGTAGATCTTTGAGGTGAGAACTTCATTTCTTCCATAAGAAAAAGCCACCTGTAAAGGCGGCAGCAAGTTTCAACTAAAGTTCCCGTTAGTTGAAGTAGAAATACTAAATAGTTTACTTCCCACAAAAGTCATCAATGCTTGAGTGAATATAATATCCAGACACAATGGATTTCCCACCGGTGAACAAGTCGAAAGATTCTTTCATTCCATCAATGTTTTCAAGGGTAGCTCGATGTTCGAAATCGAATTCCATTTCTTCTGTACTCTCTCTTCTTGAACCGTTAATTTCCCTAATTACTTTATTAATGGTTTTTTGCTCATCAATCTCAATCGTTTTACCACTTGTACATTCAATTGTGAGTTTAATCATTTCATCTTCTATTAAGGGTTCGCTGTAATGACTACAAGCAGCCAAGAGACAGAGACAAAAACAAAAGAGTAATCCTTTTTTCATTAATTCACCTCATACAATTTGTTGATTCTGATTTACATTTCTTATTGAACTATCCTGCCTCGTTAGTTCAATAAGAAACCCTGTATGGAAACAAAGAAAATAAATAAAGAAACAATAATGCACATATACCCTTCAAATCTCTTTCTGTCTTTCTGAAGTTCGGATAATCCTGATACCAACATAAACGCACCTAAGAACAACATCATAAATGGCATCAACTCAAAGTTTCTACTTATTAAACTATAACTGGATAAAGCAATAACAATTATTCCTAATATAATTCTTATTATTTTCACCAATATTATCCTCCCAAAAATTATTTTATCTTATCATATAAAGTATTCATTTGGGTGGAATGAAGAGAACGCTTATTCAACTAATCTACCCCGTTAGTTGAACAACAAACTGTAATATTTATTTAACAGAATTAGCCATTTTTAAAAAATCGTTAAGTGTATAGTTTTTCTTCTCTCCCTTGTGAGGAGGTATCATTAAACCGATGTCCACATTCTCTTCACTATCGTGCCACGAAATTACTTTAGCATCTCCTTGATCATCCCATTGAGCGTCTATTCCATTACTTAACTTCACTGTTTCCTGAGCGGCAAACGTATCGAATGCTTCGGTGAAAAGGTTGGATACATGTAGTACATCTTTCTCACCAATAAATACAATATCGATTAACATAGGTCCTTCACCTCTTATATTGGTCGGCAAGGGAGTTATCTGTACACTTTCAACTTTAAACGGAATAGTGGTATATGTGGGTATTTTTATTTTATTTAAGATATCTTCGGGGATTTCCTCTTGGTTTGTCTCCAGTTCCGGATTACGAGTCATTAACTCCTTCCAGTTACTTTCCTTTGATTCTTCTTCTGTTTTTGAACATCCAATTAACAAAGTGACGAGTATTAAACAACTAAAAAACATAACTAACTTATTTTTAATAGAAACATCCTTTCATTTAAATATTAGAGTACATCCTTATTGGACTAACCTGCCCCGTTAGTTGAAGAAGAAAAGGGCTGACAATCAGCCCGATGATCATTAACTAATACACCCGTTAGTCGAATAAGAAATGAGGAATTATTCAAACATTATTTTTTACACTCAAAAGAATATTCACTTGTGAAATTATTATGGATTTCTAATATGACTTCTCCACCAATTTCATAGCAGCGAGTACTAGCTAAATTTATTTCTGAAGTATTGAAATAACTAGATGAAATCGTTAAAAAAGCGAATCCAAATAAAGCTAAAACTAAAATCAATAACCCACCTGTAAAATGCCTATTTTTAAATACAGTCATTTTCAGAACACCCCTTATTTAAATTAAACAAAACTTTCCATTTACTTAATACGTTTGAAACGTAAGTTACAATTTCAAGAAAATTTCCATATGAAATTAACAAAAGTCCATTTCTGCTTATTGAAGTACCTGCCCCTTTAGTTTAAAAAGAAAAATGCTTTACTCCTTCTTGAAGTAAAGCATACGTTACTTTAACAAACCCTATCTTGTAAAAAGCCAAATTAAAACAAGAACAATAGCGATTATAGCCCAAATAATCGTTTGTCTTTTTTTTTTCATTTACAAAACCTCCCCTTGAAAGTTTTATACCTTTTTCCACTAAGCTGCCCTGTTAGTTGTACAAGAAAATAGGCGTCAACTCAACTCTGCGTTCAGAATTAAAACACCTTATCAAATTTGAATTAAGATTTTTTACACTATCGGTAAATTAGTATAACTACACCTAAAAGTATTAGACCTAATGGCAAAAGAATAAAACTTGAACCAAGTAATGCAGAAAAAATTTCTAATAGCACACTATATTTCGAACTTGATGTCTCAAATTCACTCATATTTGCAGATTCACTTTGGTACCAAACCATAAAAAGGACAATCCCAATTCCAACAATAATTAACGAAACTCCAATTAAAAATATCATTATTTTCTCCCGCTTTGTTTCTTTATTTATAAAATTATTCTCCCTTATTGAATACGCCTCATTAAGCTTATCTTCCCCGTTGTTCAATATGAACAGAGTTGCTTACCAACCCGATTATCTTTAACTAACGCATCCGTTAGTTGAATAAGAGATTATTCTTTAATTTAGATTGTTTCTAAAACTTCTTTTGCGATTTCATCATATTCTTCTGCGAGTTTATTTTGTGTGGGTGTTTCGGCCAAATACTTAATTTTCTCTGCTATAATAATACACATATATTTGAAGTTAGATTTGAACAGAGGTGAATCAATATGTATTGGACTCCATTATTTGAAAACGATGTACCAGTAGTACTCTTCTGCTCTTAATGGAGTGAAGGTGACTACATCTCTCCGTTAGGTGCATTTTCTACCTAAACAAAAGACGGAGGGTACAAAAAATGAAAAACAACACCTTATTAGGTTCATTATATTTAGTTTTAGCATCCAGTATTTGGGGCGGTATGTACGTTGTTGTTAAAGTTGTGGTATCTGTCATACCTCCACTCGAACTTGTGTGGATGCGATATTTAGTTGCAATTGTTGCACTTCTCGTTATCGGCTTCTTAACACGACAAAACTGGCGAATTGAGAAACGTTATTTCTTATTAATCGTAGCTATTGGGGTCATTGGTAATGCGATTTCAATTGTTGCTCAGGAAACTGGTACAATGCTATCCACAGCACAAATGGGAGCCATTATAACTTCTTCAACACCAGCATTTATGGTTATTTTTGCTCGCTTAATCCTTAAAGAACGTTTGACTTTAAAAAAGGGAATATCCGTTTGTTTAGCAACAATTGGAGTACTACTCATTGTTGGGATTGGTAATATGAGTATGTCCAGTACACTTGGTGGTATTTGGCTTCTTATTGCTGCTTTAACATGGGCCCTCATGTCTGTCCTTGTAAAAAAGTTGCCGAGTGATTATTCACAAATTGTGGTAACGACCTATTCTATATTGGTTGCCCTAATTGTATTGACCCCTTTCGTTTTGCCGCGGTTACACGAAATTAATATCTCTGAATTGACTCACCCGACTATTTGGGGAGGACTTTTGTATTTGGGTGTTATCTCAACAGCAGTTGGATTTTTACTTTGGAATCGTGGATTGCAAATGCTTAACGCCTCAAATGGCGGGTTATTTTTCTTCTTTCAGCCCGTGGTTGGAACATTACTTGGATGGCTTATTTTAGGCGAGAACATTGGTGTAACGTTTTGGATAGGATCTATCCTAATTCTCACTGGTGTTTTATTCGTTATTAACGAGAAAAATTAGTATTACAAAACCCCTTCAAGCTTATTTGAAGGGGTTTTGCATGTTAGAAACTAATCTTCCTTATTGAACTAACCTGCCCAGTTAGTTCAATAAGAAAAAACGCAAAAAATGCTTTACTCTTTCTTGAAGTAAAGCATCAGTTTGTTGAAGATGGGCTTTAGTTTTTTGATGATAAAGCCCCCTTAAGATTTGGTAATCGAAATTATTTTCTATATAAAGCGATATCTACGAGACAATTGCGTGATAACCAAAATGACCGTTAACCCAACAACAAGATACCATAATATATAATAAGGAACTACAAACATTAATACGCTAAATAGAATAGCCATTAAAGAGCTAATTGTAATTGATTGTACAGACGTAAATTTATTTTGAATTAAATAATATAGAGCGAATGGTAGTGCTAACGTAAATATAGGAATATAAACTGTTTTAAGGGCTAGTGAAAGTACTGCAATTATAAAACCTATTAATGTAGTAAGTGTTCTACCTACAAATACTTTACCCGAATAATAGCCGTAAAGCAGAATCAACATAATCGTTAAACTGGCACAAATCCCCGTTATTGAAACAAATGAATATCCCATGATGAAAGCCAATATAGAAAGACAAATTAATGAAACACATGGTAACAGTAATATTAAATGATTTTGCACTTTTTCCATATTCATTACATTTGTAAAACCTACAATAAATAATAAAGAAAATGGAATCGTCAAATATCCTAATTCGATCTGATTACCATAAATTAGATTAAAATAACTAACATCAAGTTTACCAACCATTAATATTACAAGTGAAGCACTAATCTGACCAAGCAACTCCCAAGTTCTTGATAATTTAAAAATTTGCGTAAGTTTAGTTATAATGACAATTAAAACGATACCAATAAATAAAGATAAATATAACAAACCTTCCCCCCCAAAAATAAATCTTTAATACTGCTCCAGAGTTGAATATTCGGATACCGATAATATCTTAATTCAATTATACAGTATATGGGAAAAATAACCCGAATAATATGGTTATGCCACTTTAACTAACCTGCCCCGTTAGTTGAATGAAAAAGGCTTCACTCCTTATTGAAGTAAAGCACACGTTAGTTAATAAATCATTACTCTTTATCTTGATTAAAATTAAAGGAGTACCATCTTGTTCAACTAACCTGCTGCGTTAGTTGAAGTAGAAAAAGGCTCTACTCCTTATTGAAGTAAAGCCCCCGTTACTTTAATATCACTTTCCAAGATTTTTAGGATTCTCAACATATAAGCCTAACACATACCCACAATTCGAGCAGTAAAATGAGGATATTGGTGATGATTGACTTCTTGGATTGTTGTAGGAATACATATGAACTACTGCATTCCCTGACCGAATAATACCCTTTTCAATTTGACTGTTATTACATTTAGGACACTCTTTTTCTTCCATCTTTAAATCTCTCCATTCCAAAAAAATAGTAACCTTTTTGTTCTTCTATATTATTTACGAATTACCAATAATTTAGTTTCCTTTCCTTATTCAACTATCCTGCCCCGTTAGTTAGGCTTCACTCCTTATTGAAGTAAAGCATCCGTTAGTTGAACAAGAATGCAGTAGCTATTTTAACTTTTTCATCGAAACCGATTTATCTGGGAAGTGTAATAGTATATTTCCTCCTGATGACAAAATGACTTCAAATGATAATGTTGATTCGTTAATTGGTAATAATTCTTCATACAACCAGTCATCTATTTCACGATTGTAAATAGGTTTATCATTATCATAATTCAAGTGTTGAAATTGAAAGAACGAGACATTGTCAAAACTCAATATCCAAACATCGTCACTGGAAACAGTGAAGTGAATGTTTGAGTGAAGGAGACTTTTATGTTCAATTTCAATTTTTATAAATCTATAATCGTGAAACCCCCAAGAGTTAAAACGATTAAAAATATCTTGAGGTAATCTATCAGATAATGTATTGAATACCTCTTTGTATTTTTTTGCATTTTCCATCCATTGATTATCTAATTTATCCATTTCTTCATCATTCGTGCCATCCATATTTTGAGCTAAATGCAATTCATATAATAAAAATTTCATTTTTACAGTCCCTTTCTTTTCAGTGTTTCTTCAACTAACCTGCACCGTTAGTTAAAGAAGAAAAAGGCCTTACTCCTTATTGAAGTAAAGCACCCGTGAGTTGAAGAAGACTTATTTTAGAGTTGACACAAACTGTGACATGAAAAATGACGGGTTTCCCCGTCTAATTTAGCTTATCTAGTTTGTCAGAAATAGAACGTAGTATTTTGTTCTTTTCCTGCTGTATTTTTAAGAATTTAATCATAAACCAAATCACAAATACAACTGGGGCTATGTAAAACAAGATAGTTATGATTGGTAAAAAAGCCAAAACTGAATCCAAGCTCATTTATAAGCCTCCTCTATTTTTGGTAATTATATCATAATTAGGAATGTGTTTACGATTTATCAGGTAGTGAACAAAAAGGCTTCACTCCTTCTTGAAGTAAAGCACCCGTGAGTTGAAGAAGACTGATTAATTTAACGGTCTATATATATCTATATATTTCCCAGTGTAAGCATTCATAATAACAGTTGGTTCAGTACCGTTACATTAGCCACACATTAGTTCAACAACTCATGCAAATATAAACACCCCACCCTTTATATTAAAAATAGATTGATTGTTTATAAAAAGTTTGATCAAAATCCTGTATTAATTTATACAGGATTTGTTATTTAAAAAATTGGATTTAAGCAATAGGCTTTTTAATTAAAGTAGAATGGAAATTTAAAAACCTAAACCCCTTGATCAATATGAACAAGGAGTTTAGGTTCAAAGATTAGAGTATAGCTTTTCGAGTCAGAGAGTTTTCTAGCTCCAGAAGGAAAGCTACTTTGAATGATCATCGCAGGAACAATCTTGGTCTTTTATTGTTCCGAAGGCCTTCGTGCTTTTCTAATTAATTGCTAAGCTTTCTGCCAATTCGTTTTCTTTCCACATGACTGTAATACATAGGCCAATGACCATAATGACAGCTGCGAATAGATAAGGATAGTGGATGTTTACGTCAAATAGTATTCCGCCCATGGCTGGCCCGACGATATTACCTAAGCTCGTATAGGTTGAATTCATACCTGCTACAAATCCTTGCTCGTTCCCGCCAGCTTTTGATAAAAATGTCGTCACTGCCGGACGAAGCAAGTCAAATGCGAGGAAGATGAAGCTAGTTACCACCAGTACTGCCAAAAAGCTAGAGACCAAGGTAGACGCCACCGCCAATATTGCACCTATAATCAAACATAATTGGATCAGTTTCTTTTCACCGAGTTTATCTACCATTTTTCCAAACATAAATACTTGCACAACAACTCCAAAGATTGAGCTTATTGTAATAATAGCTGCAAGGTCTTTAGGCGTGAAGCCGAATTTATGATTAGAAAATAGGCTAAAAACAGTTTCATATGCTGATAAACCGAAAGCGAGTACAAATACAATGATAAATGCAATAAAGTAAAGCGGATGAAGTGATCTTTTTAAATCGCCAATAAAGTTTGTTTGCTTTGTATTTGCAGAAATTTCCGAAAGCTGTTCCTTTGTTAGAGGCTCTTTTAAAATAAACATTGATGAAATACATGCTAAAAAAGCAATTGCTGCCGCAAAGAAGAAGGGCAAGCGAACACCATATTCTGCAATAAATCCACCGATACCAGGTCCTATAATAAAGCCAGTACTTATGGCAGCAGAAATATAGCCCATTGCTTTTGCCCGCTCCTGAACTGATGTAATATCTGCAACATATGCAGTAACACCCGGCATAATAAAGGCGGCACTAATTCCCCCTAGAAACCTTGATAAATAAAGAACCGATACGTTCGTGCCTACACCAAAGATAAGTTCTGAAACACCAAAAAGGAATAAGCCGAATATGATGATTTTCTTTCTGCCGTAACGGTCAACCCACCGACCTGCGAATGGTGACAGAAGCAGTTGCGCTACCGCAAATACGGCAACAAGATAGCCCATCGTACTTCCTGATAAATGCATGATATTCATAAATGACGGCATAACGGGGATGATGAGTCCAATTCCTAGAAATGCAATGAATATATTGCTTAAAAGAATAATTAATACCGTCTTTTGTTTTTTAATTGGTTTTTTCATATTTTAACACCTTTTTTCTGTATGACTCATTGATGTGAAATACCTCTCCAAAATACTGTCCAAGAGGCTGCTAATTTGTCCTTCAGCCGTTTCTCATTATTGCCGTATACAAGCTCCAGCAAAATGGAATCGACTACTCCTAAGAAAGCATAGGTAGGCGTTATTGCCACATCTCCGAAGATTAATTTTGCATTGATCCAATCCTGAAATTTTCTTTCCAGTATTATCTGTACCTTTTCCTCGATATCTATGACTTCCTGTTCTATTGCTTTTTCAAGATGGGCTGGCGGAAAAAAAGACATACGCAGCCAAAACTTTAACTGCTCATTTTTTTGGAAAAGATCGATGACCAATTGTAGAAATCCGTATAAATCTTTTTCAGGGTTTTTTGAATCAACTTGACTAAAATATTGTAGTTTTGAAGATAGCTCCGTCTCTTTTGCATCCCGTAAAACTTGCAGAAAAAGATCATCCTTTCCTTTAAAATGGGCATAAATGGATTGCTTTTTCATGCCGACTTCTTCAGCTATTAGAGAAAGGGATGCTCCTTCATAACCATGAATTGTGAAATATTTTAGAGCTGCTTTCTTAATTTCATTGCTTTTCAATAATATCACCTCGAATTTAACGAACGTTCGTTAGTTATATTAGCAAACTAAATAAATATAAGCAAGCGGATTAGTTTATAGAAAGGTTTTACAGCACGGTAATGCAGAAAAATCTTCCATAATCGGCCGCGATTGTGGAACAACACAAGTAGAAAATAATCAAACTTTTTTCAAAAACTGACCACTTTTATATTTGGAATTGACTCCTTACACTACATCTCCTTTTACAATATTTTGACAGGTGTTTGTGCTGACAAAGTTGAGTTATTGATAACGAAAATATTTACAGGTTTAAAGAAGTATAATTAATAAATTTCTATTATTTTCAAATTCATGAGATATAATATTGAAAAAAAGACTGTAGCGACTTTCCAGTTGAACTCTCTCTTGCCGCTTGGTTAGAGGAAGGAAACACATATTTATTACGGAAAGAAAAAGAGCTGAGAAAAAATCAACTAAATTGTTTATCGTGACCCTTTGACAGGGTTGGCGAATCGTCATTTATTAAATGATCGCCCCACTCAAGCACTTAATCTGGCAAATGAAAATAAGCATACCATTGGTATCATATTTATCGAATTGGACCTTTTTAAGTACATAAATGACACGTTAGGACATACCGTAGGTGATTATTTATTAATTGAGGTTGCCCAGCGAATTCAAGCCTGCGTGGTTAAAGAGGATACAGTGACACTACGCTCATCATGTCTAGGTGGAATTCGAAACTCAGATAGGATGCATATTATAAAAGAGGAAATCGTAGATTATTTGAAGAATACATTACTGAATACTTGATAGAATTGCTAGTTAATTAATTTACACTTGGAGGTAGTCATGACACTTAAAAAATACTGGTTGCCAGTGCTCATTCTATTCATGAGCGTTCTCTACATTTTCATAATTCCTAAAGATCCACTTACTGTAAAGCTCTTGTTTAAATTAATTCCAATGTGGCTGATTATTTACTATGCCTATTTGCAAGCGCCTGCTAAGAAATTGCTTACACATTGGCTACTGTTAATCGGTCTATTTTTTTGTATGCTCGGAGACGGCTTACTCGTCTACTGGTTTGTCTTTGGATTATCCGCTTTTCTGATAGGACACCTGTTTTATTTTGCGGGATTTTTGTCTAGATGGAACTTTTCAAAAATCCGTTTTTCAACCATCGTACCGATTGCGATTTACGGTTACTTCTTCGGTAAAGAAATCATCAGTGCTCTAACTCTTGATGGCAACGATACATTAGTATTACCCGTCGTGTTTTATATCATCGTCATTTCTTTGATGGCATGGTCTGCAATCATGACAGGCAACAAATTGGCGATTGTTGGAAGTATTTTGTTTGTCATTTCCGATTCCATTTTGTCCTGGAATATGTTTGTTTCCGATATTCCGTATTCAGGAATCCTTATTATGACGACTTATTACAGCGCACAATTTTTGATTGCTAATAGCATACGTTCCATTGTATCTGAAACTAAACGACCGTCTGCTTTCTCTTAAATAATTTTCTAGTTATTATAACATTCTCCATTTATCACTATGATCCTTTAAGTTATCATTAAAGTCTTAATTGCATCTTCCGCTTCTAAATACTTTTAACACAATGTCATCTAAAAGATTATTGTTAATCAAGTGAAAAAAGTATCCTAGAAAAATTGCCAAATAAAAGCCCATCCACAATAACTGTGGTTGGGCTATTTCAATTCTTCAAAAAGTCCTACTACATCAACTTCATTATATTGTTAATTATGCTACCAATTAAGAGGAAAAAAGAACAGAATAAACTGCTTAAAATGACGAAAGTGCAAAAAGTCCTTAAAAAAGTAAGAAAAGCGTCCAGGCAATTGCCTAGACGCTTCTTTGGTTTGACTGACAACCTGGTTAAGTTCCGCAGTCAATATAGTTTATGCAATACCATCCTGTTTATGTACAGAATTGCTTATCAAACCATTGTTAAACTTTCTCTCAAGTTTATATCTCATTAACTTTTTTTTGATGGCTTTTTTGCTTTAGGATATAAAGTGTCCATAAGCTAAAGTCACCTGCACACTTAAATATCATTTGAGGGCAAGTTATTAACTGCCATTTGACATCTGCAATATTGTTTAGAGGTTATCTTTTTATTCTTCTATGTCTTCTACGGTTATTGGAGCAACTTTGGGGAAGATTAATGATGTTGTTTTATTTTTATGAAAGGAGGTTTAAGAAATGGCAAAGATTGCTGTTGAAAAACCCTATGAAGACGTTAAAAAGGCTTTAGAAGAAAAAGGTCACACAGTGAAGATGTTCAGCACTGATGAGAATGTTTCAGGTTACGATATGGGTGTCGTAAGGACCATTAATGAAGGTCATAATGACGAATTTGAATTTCCGGTTGTAGCTATGTCAGGAATGTCTATTGATAACGTAGTACAAGCGGTAGAACATCGGCTAGGTCAGATGTAATCGGAATTAATCGAATCAAAAAAGAAGCTCAATTTACTTGAGCTTCTTTCTTTAATTCCTTTGTACGACAAATTAAAAAACCCACTAAAATGAGTGGGAACAAGCTATTTCACATGGCGATCGCGGTGATCATCTTTTCTTTTTAAGCCCATTAATCCAAACAAGCCTAACAATCCAAGCCAACCCCATTCCATATCATCAACGTCGTCTTCCACGGCATCCTTATTTATCGTGATAGGTGTAGCATAAGTAGTTGTTTCTGCAAATGAAAAAGCAATCATAAAAGCAAGGAAAAGTGCTACAAGTTTTTTCATTAATATTCCTCCTCTGAGTAAGTAGAATTAATCATTGCCTTAATCAAAACCGATTATTCACAATCACATTTACTCAGGAATTGAGGTGAAAGATTGGATAAAAAAAGAAAAAAGATGTCAGCTCATTTACTTCAAGGTTTCGAATAATACTCTTGCGAAAAAATGTTTTTAACGTATGAACGAAAAAGCGTCATCTCATTTGAGAAGACGCTTCCCTACTTTTCTCTAAGCTTTCCAAACTCCACGTTCCCACTTCTCAATAAATTGCTCAAACGTAAGACCATATCGTTCTCTAATTTTATGATACACAAAATATTGTCCCAAGCTTTCGATGAGTCGCTCTTCCATTTAAACTCCTCCTGCTGTATTGATGGATTCATTTATTCTATTCATCAATAGCTTGTCCATAGACATGAAATCATATTCAAGTTTTTATAAGGATAAGTGTGATTCAACATATGTTTATCAGAACAAAAAAACGTTGAAGACGAAAATTCCTTCAACGTTTTTCTATAACTCTAGCTTAAAAAGATGGTACTACTTTTTTCTTATTAGGTCGTTGTTCCTTCAATATTTGTTTCTGGAGCTGTCTCTTCTGGTTTAATATCGGCAAATGTCTCATTATGCTCTTCTAAGTCCCGTGTACGGTGTGCAATTCTTGACGATGCACATGCAGCGATACTGGCAACAAGATCGTCCAAAAATGTGTGTATGCCTTCACCTATTTTTGTATCCAGTTTTTTGATAATCCCAATTTTATTCTTATCTAGATGACCGAATGTGGTTACCGCTATACTTCCATACGTAAAAACGGAACCTAATGCAATCGTTTCATCTACTCCAAATAACCCTTCATCCGCTTCAACAATCTGTTGCAATGGCGTAGAGAGCATTTTCTTCTCTGCCAATTCATCAAGCTCAATGCCAACCAAAATGGCATGTTGCATTTCTCTTTTTTTAAGAACACTTTCGACCGATTCTATGCAATGTTCCAATGTAAGGCCTACATTGTATGCAACTTGCATTTCGTATACAATTTTCGCTATTTCTTCAATTGATACACCTCGGCGCTGCAAAGCCTCTTTTGTAGCTTCGAATACTTGCTTAGAGTGTACGCGCAAACCATTTCTATCCATTGTGCCATCTCCATTTCTTCCAATTCTTGTTGTCATTATTCATAATTATACCTTCCACCTTCAGTATGGTACAATTTCTGTAGCAAGATTTAGAGGAGGTTAAACCGTTGTCTAAAGGTACAATCCAAGACGTAACGCTATTTAGTGACGCCTTACAAGAAGATATGCAACTGCTGATTTATATACCAGCAAATTATTCACCACTTTATAAATATACAGTTTTAATTGCGTCTGACGGAAAAGATTACTTCCAATTGGGAAGAATTTCCCGTGTTGCGGACGAATTACTCGAAAACAAAGAAATTGAAAATATGATCATTGTCGGTGTCCCATATAAAAACGTGGAAGATCGCCGTCGCAAATACCATCCATCAGGAGATCAGCATGATGCATACTTGCGTTTTCTTGCACATGAACTTGTTCCTTATTTGGATTTAACTTACCCTACATATCAGATTGGAATGGGACGAGCCCTAATCGGCGACTCATTGGCAGCAACTGCTTCCCTTCTTGCCGCTATCAAATACCCCAATATATTTGGGAAAGTCCTTTTACACTCCCCGATGGTCAATGAAGATGTATTGGAAAAAATTAAAAATGTCCGGACACCGCATTCGTTCTCGGTTTATCATGTCATTGGAACTGGCGAAGATGCAGTAAAGCTAACCAATGGAGAGATTGAAAACTTCCTTGAACCGAACAGGGTTTTAAATTCATTGATGCAAGACAAAGGATTTTCGTTGTTCTATGACGAATTTGAAGGAGAGCATACTTGGAAACATTGGCAACCGGATTTGAAACGTGCGATTAAAATGAATTTCGGACATTGATCGTCAAATGAAGCCTTATCCAGAAAATTTGCTATACTATAAGTATGTACTTATTAAACTAAAAGGAGGTTTTTAGGATGAAATATGGAGTCGTTGCATTCCCATCTAAAAAACTACAAGACTTGGCAAACTCATACCGCAAACGTTATGATCCACATTATGCACTCATCACCCCTCACATGACGGTCAAGGGCGTATTCGAAGCTAGTGACACTGAGATTGAACAACTTTCTACAAGAATCAGCAACGTTGTCAAACGTCACAAACCCTTCAAAATACACACAACTAAAGTGAGTTCCTTTTCACCGGTTACGAATGCAATTTATTTCAAAGTGGAACCGAGTGAAGAATTGCTTAATTTACATGAAGATTTGCATTCTGAAGAAGTGGGTGGCAAAGCTGAATATGCCTTTGTCCCTCATATTACCATCGCACAAAAAATGTCATCCGGTGAACATGACGATATTTATGGCCAATTGAAAATGATTGGTGTCGATCACGAGGAAACTATCGATCGCTTGCATTTGCTGTATCAACTTGAAGATGGCTCTTGGACGGTTTATGAAACATTCCGTTTGACTGGAGCTGAAAATTGATTTGATTACTGCCAAACGAGTGGAAATACCAAAAGAGCTGGATGATGCATTTTTTGTTCGTCAAAAAGTATTCGTGGATGAACAGGATGTCCCAGTACATTTAGAGATGGATGAATATGATCAGTCTGCTGTTCATTTCGTGACGTATGACGATGAAATGCCTATAGGTGCGGGCCGAATTCGAGAACCTGAACCAGGGATCGCAAAAGTTGAACGTGTCTGTATCTTGCCTCAATATCGTGGCAAGCATTTAGGAAATTTGATGATGGAAACGATGGAAAGTTATGCGAGAGACGCTGGTTTAACGACAGTTAAACTAAATGCGCAGTCTTATGCCGTTCCTTTTTATGAAAAACTCTCTTATCAAATTACCTCGCCTGAATTTATGGATGCAGGTATACCCCATCGTGCCATGGAAAAAAATCTATAATAAAAAGCACTTGTTCATCTGAACAAGTGCTTTTATTTATTMGTTTTTTTGGTTCATCATGTTTGCTATCTCATTAAGATTTAGCTTGTTTCCTTTTTGAACAACTGATTGAACAATTTGGTCCTCGAAATCGCTTGAAATCTGCTTTCCAGCAATTTTAGATACTCTTCGAACGATTTTTTTCACTTGGCGTTCATCTGAAAAATCAGCGTGCTGGATGGCATTCGCCAATGTAAAAACTTCATCCATCGATACACCAGTTTTTTGCTCAATCTTCTTAAAAAATGAGTCTTGCATTTGTTCCCCTCCTATCTGATGAAACTACTCCCTACGATGATTAATAGGATGAATAGTACAAMTATGAGGATAAATGTTGACCCTTGATAAGGAGCACGAGCTGGATACATTTTTGGATAACCACCGCAAGGACTATAACCCTCACACATACGATTCCCTCCCTTACCACTCGAACTAGAATATGCGAACGAGTTTAAAGGAAGAGGGCTTTTTCCTCAGGACACTTTACCTTTGGACTTGAAAATGATTGCTGCAACCACACCGAATATAATGGCTGCACTGATACCTGAACTTGTCACTTCGAACATACCGGTTAATACGCCTATAAAACCATGTTTTTCTGCCTCCGCCATAGCTCCATGAGTAAGTGAATTACCAAAAGAAGTAATGGGAATAGTTGCTCCTGCTCCTGCAAAATCGATGAAAGGCTCATATAAGCCAAACCCATCTAGAACAGAACCAATGACTACCAATAAACTTAATGTATGCGCTGGCGTTAATTTCGCCACATCAAAAAGTAGTTGTCCCACTACACAAATAAGTCCACCAATGATAAATGCTATAATGATTGAAACGATCATATTGTCACCTCATTCCATCGACAATTCAACAGCATGGGCAATACATGGGATCGTTTCACCCTGTTGAAATGAAAGTGGGGATAATAAAGCACCAGTGGCTACCAGCAGTATTTTCTTATATTGTTTCGCGAATAATTCAGCATAAATTGGTCCTAGAAAGACCGTTGCAGAACAACCAGCTCCGCTGGCTCCAGATAAAAATTTATCGTCATTTCCGTAAAATTCCGCTCCTGCATCACGATATTTATCAACAAGATAAGAAGAAACTCCACTTGTTTTGATAAGTTCCTGTAAAATGGCAAAGCCATTCTTCCCAAGATCCCCAGTCATGACAAAATCATAAGAAGTTCCTTTATTTTGAGCTAAATGTCGCTGAATTGTATCAAAGGCTGCCGGTGCCATAGCACTCCCCATATCAAGTGGATCCGTACATTCACAATCCATAACTTGACCAATTGTGGCAGACTGCACGAATGGTTTACCAACTTGATTGTGGGAAAGAACTCCGTAACCTGCTCCAGTTACAGTCCATTGGCCTGTAGGAGGCTTTTGTGCACCGTATTCAATTGGATACCTAAACTGTCTCTCAACAGCGTTATGCTGGCTAGCTGCACCAAATAAGATCCGATCCATTTGTTTGGTTTCAAGAAAGAAACTTGCTGTAATTAGAGAAGAAATGCTTGTTGCACAAGCAGAAAACATACCCATAAACGGAGTAGCAAGTTGGCGTGCCGCAAAATTGGTTGGTGTCATTTGATTGATCAAATCTCCTCCAAGGAACAAATCGATATCAGGGAGTTGAAATCCACCTTTCATGATTGCCAAATTACAAGTATCCTCTATTAACTGGGAATGACCTTTTTCGTTTGAGCCTTGTCCAAGACGTTCATCATCGTAGACATGGTCGAAATGAGGATGGAAGGGACTTTCTTTTTCTAGAGGACCAACAGCAACTGCCGTTGAAACGATACTTGGCTTTGAAGCAAACTGATACGTCCGCGAATTACTTACCAAGAGATCACCCCCATCTTAACTAGTATGGTTTTGATGAGTGCTACGACAAAGGCAGAGAAAGTACCATAGACGATTACTGGACCTGCCAGTTTAAACATATTGACGCCTACTCCTAAAATAAAACCTTCCGATTTATGTTCAATTGCTGCAGAGATTACGGCATTACCAAAACCTGTTACAGGAACAGCCGAACCTGCACCACCAAACTGGCCAATTTTTTTATAAATACCGAACCCTGTTAATAACATGGAAATAAAAACCATCGTGGCTACAGTTGGATTGCTCGCAGTTCGCTCAGTAAATGAAAAATAGGCCATGTAGAAAAATGAAATGACTTGTCCGACAGCACAAATGATACCGCCAGTCAGAAATGCTTTCAGACAGTTCTTTAAAACGGGTCGCTTCGGTGCCATCTCGTCCACTGTTTGTTGATATGAATTGGGATCCATTACGTTTTCTCCTTTGCCAATGCTCGAAGTTTATCTAAATCTTTTTTCAAAGCATCCTCTGTCGGTTTCTTTTCAATAATTTTCTTCAGTTCCCAAGTGATTTTCAAATCAGGAGATACAAATACATCATGATCAGGAAAAACCGATTTCACTTCTTTTTCAATTGATTTTGCAATTTTTTCTTTGCTGAATTTCGACAATGGTTCTACTTGCAAGGACACAACCAACTGATGATCAAAGAACACGGCAGCAGCCTCGCTTATTTTCTCATTGTCCTGGAAGATTTCCTTGAGTGATTCAATTTCTTCCTGATCATCATCAACATGATAAATGGATACTTGCGGTTGGTCATTTGAACAACCCACCAATAGCAATAATATACAGATCAACAATCCGAATTTTTTCATTTTCAATTCACCTTTTATCCTAGTATGATGTTTTTCCAAAAATTTATGTATAAATTGGTTACGCGCCCTGACCATCGAACACAATCTACATATTGTATAAAGACTCTTAAAGAGAGTGAGGTGAAAACAAAATGGGATGTGGACGTAACTTGGAATCATCATCATCATCATCATCGTCATCGTCATCGTCATCTTCTGGACATTTCAAGAAGAAAGATCAATGTATCTGTGATGTAGTTCGTGCAATCAAAGACATTCAAGATCAAGCAACGGACATGGACTGTCCGGTATGTCCAACGAATTGCTTCTTGGAGCCACTTGGTGGATTAGTAAGTCCATCTCGTCACCAAGCTGATACTCGCGTATTCATGCTTTTGACGGACGATGGTACACCGTTCAAAGCTTTCTTCCGCGATAATGATCGTAAAGACTGTGATTGCTTCTCTGTATTCTTCCGTGTAGAAGAAATATTCGATGGTTGCTGTGCAACACTTCGTGTACTAGAACCTTTGGATCATCATCATAAAGAAGTAGATCTTTTAAACGACAATGGCGACAAATTGGATTTAAGAAAAATTTGTAAAGTTCGAGATTTCAGACTTTCTAACAGCTGTATTACCGTTGACTTGAATTGCTTCTGTGGCATTGAATGTGTAGCAGACGTATTTCTAGGTGTTTGTGACTAATAAATAAACACGTCAAGCGTGCAGTGTCTAATTAGCTCGACTTCCTTTCAAAAGGAAGTTGGGCTTAGTTTTTGTCTGTCAACAGAATATGTAAAATGACAAAAATAATTCAGCTAGTTCCAGATAAAAAGAAAAAACATCCACTATGTTAAAATGGATGTTTTCTTCACTACTATTCACACTCGAATCGGGAGAATTTTTCCTCCCCACCAAATCTCTTTAATTTCGTTAATTTCAAATGCCATAATCTCATCTTCATCAGATTTAATTTGGACACTATCTTGATAAAGCACATCCACGATTCCGCGAATTTTTTCACCATCTTGTAATTGAAAAATTAGTGGTTTATACACAAACTTTGCAAAATCTGACGTCAAAAAGCGCAATCTTTGCCACATCAATGGATCGGTTTCAATTACGGTTTCGACTTTGGCTTCAACATCGGCTTCGACTTTGGATTCGAGGGCTTTAACAACAGGCTCCGGGAAGATTGAAGTACTTTCTTCTTGCCAACGAGACACCTTACGAACATGCCTATAGACCGGCGGACCTTGGACAAAAAGGAGCGGATCATTTTCCAATGGAATATACACACCCTTTTTGAATTAGCTTATGCTGCAGGTTTACAATATGTGAAAACCGCTGTCACAATGAATGGTTTCACCTGTAATCCCGCGTGATAATTGACTAAATAAGAATAGTGCCGTATCCCCTACTTCTTCAGGTGTAGTATTACGACGAAGCGGTGCACGTTCTTCGATCTCTTTCAACACACTGTTAAAATCACTTACACCTTTAGCAGACAACGTACGGATTGGGCCAGCTGAAATGGCATTGACACGGATGTTATATTTCCCAAGATCTGCTGCCAAGTAACGTACTGACATATCAAGCGATGCTTTGGCAACACCCATGATATTGTAATTCGGTACCACTTTTTCTCCGCCTAAATAAGTTAAAGTGACAATACTTCCGCCTTCTGTCATTAATGGCTTAACAGCTTTCGCTACTACCGTTAATGAGAAAGCACTTATATTATGTGCAAGCAAAAACCCTTCACGTGAAGTATCTGAGAAGTTCCCCGCTAACTCTTCTGTTTTAGCAAATGCGATACAATGGGCTAAACCATCTACTTTTCCTACCGCTTGTCCAATTGTTGCGAAGCATTTCTCCACATCTTCGTCATTTGTTACATCACATGGAAGAACAATTTCATGTTTCCCTTCCAATGTTGCCACTAAATCACGCACGGGTTTCTCGAATCGTTCCCCCGCATACGTGAAAATGATATTCGCTCCCGCTTTATCCAACGACTGTGCGATTCCCCAAGCGATACTGCGTTTATTTGCTACACCCATGATGACAAACGTTTTCCCCTGCAATGACAAAGACATATAAAAATCCCCCTAATTAATATTCTTTATTAATACCTGGTACTAATAATACATCACAAAAAAAGAAAGTGCAAAAAGAATATCACACTAGTAAATAGTTAGTGGGTTTGTGAAGGCGCTTTTCATATAACAAAAAACCAGAACCTCAAATCAATGGGGTTCTGGTTTTCATTAAGCTAAAGTTATGTGAGAAACATGCTAGCCAATCCTAAATAGATTAAGATGCTGATAATGTCGTTGAGTGTCGTAATAAATGGTCCAGACGCCACAGCAGGGTCGATATTCATCCGGTGAATGAGTAACGGAATGAAAGATCCCGACAAGGTAGCAACAAAAATGGAGCCCAAAATTGCTGCCCCGACTAACAGTCCAAGCAATAAATCGTGTTGACTGAAAAACACAATGCCCACGCCAAATACCGCACAAACAATACCGGTGATTAGGCCTGTACCCGCCTCACGCATCAACAATTTCAATTTGCTTTGTTCGGCGATATCGCCTGTTGCAATACCCCGAACGGCTACAGCAAGTGCTTGGGTCCCACTATTGCCTGCCATTCCTGCAATTAACGGAATAAAAACAGCTAAAATGGCAACCTGGTCTAGTGTTTCTTCAAAAATACCCATCAAGTTTGCAGTGAGCATCCCCAAAAACAATAAAATAATGAGCCATGGCAACCTTTTTTTTGCTGCTGTTAATGGTCCTTTATCAAATGTATCCATCTCTGATACGGCTGCCAATTTCGAGTAATCATCATTCGCTTCTTCTTCGAGTACATCTAAAATATCATCAACTGTGATGATTCCAAGTAAATGATTTTGAAAATCTACTACAGGCACTGCCAGGAAATCATAGTCCTTTATCATTCTTGCTACTTCTTCCTGATCGTCACTGACTGACACACTTACTACACGTTCATTTCGAATCGTACGTATAAGAGTGTCTTCTTCGGCAATAATTAAATCACGTAATGAAACAACTCCCGTCAGCTGGTGATCATCGTTGACGACGAAAAGGTAGTAAATGGTCTCAGCTTCAGGGGCAGCGTTTCGCAAGATGGTCATCGCAGAGCGACATGTCGAATTTTCGGGAATTGCTACATATTCGGTCGTCATAATGGATCCGGCCGTATATTCTTCATAATGGAGCAAGTCTTTGATTTCCTTAGCCGACTCATCATCCATGATAGTCAAATAGCTGGCTACTTGATCTTTGCCCAGCTCATTTAGGACGTCTACAGCATTATCGGCATACATTTCGGATAACATATCCGCCGCATACGTATTGTCCATTTCTTTTAGAAAAGGTTCATATTCATCGTCATCGAGTTCAATCGACTGGAAAATTACTGCCATTTCTTTCGGAGAGAGATACTGATAGATAATTTGCCTGCTGTCAGGTCCCACCTTTTCAAAAAATTGTGCCTGATCATATGGATGAAGCGCTAAAAATTCATCTCTGAATTCATCTACTTGTTGGTCAGTCAGAAATGCTAGCAGTTGTTCAGCATCGAATTGGTTTTCTTCGTTATGTTTACGCTCCTCTGTCATGTATGCCCCCTCCTTTCTTTGCCCGTTACAATTCTACATTCCCCATTGTATGGGGTAAACTGAAGTTATAGCAAACTATTTTTATAATGAGGTGAACGAATTGTTGTACGATATCGTTGGAGATATCCATGGATGTTACGAAGAACTGACTGCATTGATTGAAAAATTAGGCTATCAACCGACTGAAGAGGGATTCGTTCATCCACAGGGACGCAAACTTGCCTTTGTCGGAGATGCAGCGGATAGAGGACCGCAAACCTTGGCAGTCCTGAACTTATTGTTTGATTTGCAGGATGCCACGCAGTTAATTTATTCCCCGGGAAATCATTGCAACAAACTTTATCGCTATTTTAAAGATCATAAAGTTCAAATTACTCATGGTCTGGAGACGACCGTTGCAGAATTTAAGCAATTATCTCCAAATAAACAAAAATCATTCAGAAAGCGATATATTGCTTTTTATGAAGCCCTTTCTTTCTACCAGCAGCTTGACGATAATCAACTGATTATCGCTCATGCTGGAATACGCGAAGATATGATCGGTAAACCGATACAAAAAAATATTATTGTTTTTGTCTTATACGGTGATATTTCCGGTAAACAACATGCTGATGGTCGTCCAATACGGGGAGATTGGGCCAAACATTATAAAGGTCCTGCATTTGTTGTATACGGTCATACACCTACCAAAGAAGCACGCTTCAAAAACCGAACGGTGAATATCGACACCGGCTGTGTGTTCGGCGGGAAATTATCTGCCCTTAGATATCCTGAGATGGAAGTGGTTTCAGTACTTCCCTCCAGCCATATGTAGAAGAAAAATTTCACGACTATGAAAACTAATGGAGTAATTTACTCATATCGTCTGGCAATGGACTCGTAATGGTTAAAATTTCTCCGGTTAAAGGATGTTTAATATCTACAGATGCACAATGGAGTGCCTGTCGTGTAATTAAGTCCAGTTTCCCCCCGTATAGATCATCTCCCATGATCGGATGACCAATATGAGCCAAATGTACACGAATTTGATGAGTTCTTCCCGTGTGCAATAGACATTTCACGTGCGAAAAATGTGAATCGTATCGAATGATACTGACATCGGTATGAGCAAATAGACCATCATTCCGTACTTCTCTCTCAATAATACTGCTTCCTTTACGTCCAATTGGTTCGATGATTTCTTGTGTCTGTTTCTCGACTCTGCCGTGAACAATGGCTTCATATGTCTTATTCATGACATGTCCTTGATTCATGATGTGATGGATGTGTCGATTTTTAACTAAACAGACTAAGCCAGATGTATCACGGTCTAGTCGAGTCAAAATATGGACTGTCGAAGGAATCGACATTTCTTCATAATAGTGAGCTACATAATTGGCTAACGTGTTTGATGGATGTTCCCTGGAAGGAATGGTGCTTTGACCAGGTGGTTTATTGACAATCAAGAGGACATCATCTTCGTAAATGATTTCCAGTGGACCTTCTTGGCGAATCAGCCCTGCACTCACTTCTTCATAAGGAAAAAGAACGGTCACTACATCCCCAACTGAAAGTGGATGTCTGACCGTTTTTTCTTGTCCGTTTACTAGTAAGGAACCGCCATCAAATTTAATTGATGTTAAAGTGCGTTTGGAAATCCCCCATTTACCTAGGGCTTCACGAAGTAATATAGGCTCCGTTGCGTTAAATACTAAATGAAATTGTTTATACATCGCTGTCGATAAATGAATCGTGTACACGTTTCCAGAAAGGAAATGGACGGAATCGAGCAAATCGCACTTTTTCTTTTGCTACACGATATTGGATGGATTTTACGTCTTTATGGAGCAGTTGCAAATGATCAATCGTCACCATGAAATCAACGGCCTTCACTGGTTTCAAAACGCATGTATGATGTGATGGTAAAACCAGAGGAGCGCCGACTGTACGGAAGACCCGATTGTTGATGGACGCCATTTCCGTCAACTGCATCGCTTCCAAAGATGGGTGAATAATTGCTCCACCAAGCGCCTTATTGTAGGCGGTACTTCCTGAAGGTGTCGACATACATAACCCATCGCCACGGAAACGTTCGAAATGGCTGTCATTCAGTTCGACATCCATCACCAATGTCACATCAGGAGATTTGATTGTGCTTTCATTTAAAGCCAAATAAACACTTTCTTCATCCGTATTACGATAATTAATGGTCGCTTCGAGCAAAGGATATTGAATCACTTCGAATTCTTTTTTGGCAATGGAAATCACCAACTTCTCGATTTCAGCTGGTTTCCAATCTGCATAAAATCCTAAATGACCTGTATGAATTCCAACAAAGGCTACTTTCGACAGTTGTTCACTATAGCGATGAAACGCGTGCAACAATGTCCCATCTCCACCGATTGAAATCACGATATCGGGTGACTCTTCATCCCACACCAGTCCAAAATCCGACAAGTAGGTTTTGGCATTGGCCATCAATTCGTTTGAGTGTGCATCATTCCTTGATTGAATGGCAAATTTCATAAATGCTTGGACCTACCTTCCCCAGAGTTAGATGGGAAATTCGCATTTCCACTCTCTTTATATTCACTGAAATATTTTTGTGCTTCCTGGATTTCATCACGGATTAGTGACATCTCTTCATCTAAACGAAATGCTGCTTCAGCTGCACTTTGCAACCGGTTTTTTATTTCTTCGGGAAATAATCCCTTATATTTGTAGTTTAACGAATGTTCAATGGATGCCCAAAAATTCATTGCCAACGTGCGGATTTGAATTTCCACCAGGATATGTATTTTCCCATGAATGGTTTGGACGGGATATTCAACAATCATGTGATATGAACGGTAGCCACTTGGTTTCTCATGTGAGATATAATCACGTTCTTCAACCACTTTGATATCGTGACGATTACGCAGTAACTCTACCACTGTCTCTATGTCATCAACGAATTGACACATGATACGCAACCCTGCAATATCTTGCAGTTCATTAACTAGTATGGCAGAGGGCTCGAAAGCAATTCCTTTTTCAAGTGTTTTATCATAGATACTTGCAAGAGGTTTCACACGGCCAGTAACAAACTCAATCGGTGAGTTTGTATTTGCTATTTCATATTGCGTCCGCATACCCTTTAATTTTATTTTCAATTCATCTACTGCTTGCTTATAAGGCTCTAAAAAACGCTTCCATTGCCCCATGACCAGTCCCCCTTGCCAATGCTATCATCGTGAATTTCTAATGAATTCAATTTGTAGCCAGTTGTTCTTTAAAAGCTTCTTCTACTGCATTTGCAAATTCTTCACCGTAATTGTGATTTCCTTCGATATTGAAGATCAGCATATTTAATTCTTCTCTGAAATTATCAAGCACAATATCCGTCTTTCCCCAAACTAACACAGGGTCCTTGTCTGCACCAAGTGTCACTGCCAGTAATGGCCACACTGTTTTGGGAAATAGAACATATGTATACCCATCGGAGTCATCCATTAAATAGACGAATGCATTCTCATCTGAATCAGTGATTAACTGACCAGCCGCTTTTACTTCCTGATTGGTTGGATCTTCTTGCAATAAAAAACGGATATCGTTTTCATTTTGTACACCGCTTTTGACAATATAAGTTTTACGCAATGTTTGTTCTTCCTTTCAATCTTTACTACCCCATATTTTATCATAGGTTCCCATATGTTGCAGTTTGCAATTTTTTCAGCATAATAAGAAGGAAGGTGGTGAATCACGATGTCCATTCAAAAAGAAATAGAATTTAAAAATCTGTTGGAAAAAGAAGAGTTTCATAATTTATGCCGTGAATTTGGCGTATCTGAGCATGACTTTCGCATTCAGACAAACACATACTTCGACACGAAGGATTATCAGTTACGTGATGCTTACATGGGATTTCGTTTACGAGTCATTGGACAGCGCACTGAATTAACCTTAAAAGCACCTGGTGAAAATAAACATACCATGATTGAAACTACTCGCTTGTTAAGTGCAACAGAAAGAGATGAAATTTTGCAAAACGGCTTTATTATGCCCCAATCTTACAGTGAATTCCAGTCTTTACCCGAGGTTCTATTTGCATTTGGATCTCTTCATACACATCGTGTAGAAATTCCGTATCAAGATGGCTTGCTCGTATTGGATCGCTCAGACTATTTGGGGAAGACAGATTATGAAGTTGAATTTGAAGTGAATGATTATTTAAGTGGACAACATAGCTTTAATGAAATACTTTCAACTTATAAAATTCCAATTCGTAAAACACCAAAAAAAATTGCCCGGTTCATGAAAGCGGCTCAGCATAAATAAACTGTATGAATAGTAAAACAGCTTGGACATTTATAAACTTGCATTCGTTGATACGAAAATAAAATTGTATGTAAGAATTAACAAAATCGATTTGTTTGAGAAATATACGTGAGGTTGATAGAATGGGAATACAGCGCAAGCAAAGGAGTTTATAAAATGACCCGAAAACCTATTATTCCTTATGAGGAAATTGGTCCGGATAAATTGTCGCAACTTGTTGATGCATTTTACGAGAGAGTCGCGGCACACCCAAAGCTTAAGCCTATATTTCCAGATGACTTGACGGAAACCGCTCGTAAACAAAAACAATTTTTGACACAATATTTAGGTGGACCTAATATTTATTCACAAGAACACGGACACCCGATGTTACGTGCCAGACATATGTCTTTCCCTATCACACCAGACAGAGCACAAGCTTGGCTTGAGTGTATGCATAATGCAATGGATGAGGTCGAGTTAGAAGGAAAAATCCGTGACGACTTTTATCATCGCCTTGTACTAACGGCTCATCATATGACGAACCGGCCAGATCAAGAGGAGGAAATCGAGTGAATAACTTGCAGATTCCGCCCGAAGCGATAGTTTCTACGAGTTCAACAAAGCCAATTGAGCTTTACGCATTTATTGACCCACTCTGCTCTTCATGCTTTGATTTACAACCGATTTTGCGAAAATTACAAGTCGAATATGAACAATATTTTACGTTACGTGTAGTACTTAGTACGAAGCTTTCTACTCTTAATTCATTTTGTGCAAATGATTCGGTAGATGCCGATGATTTTACACATCCAGCACTTCCCTCTGTTGCCATTAAAGCTGCGGAGCTACAAGGTAAACGAGCCGGAGTCCGATATCTTCAAAAACTTCAAGAACAGTTTTTCTTGGATACAAAAAACGTTGCTTCTTTTACAAGCCTCATAGCAATTGCGGAAGAAGCACAGTTGGATGTAGAAGAATTCAAGTCAGATATTCAGTCAAAAGAAGCCACCCGCGCCTTTCAATGCGATCTCCATATCAGTCGGGAAATGGAAGTCAGTGAATCGCCTAGCATGGTATTTTTCAATGAACATATTGAGGATGAAGGACTGAAAGTGTGTGGTGTGTATTCTTACGAAGTATACGAGAAAATTCTGGCTGAGATGTTGGATATGGAACTAAGTCCCCAAGAACCACCCACACTTGATGAACTTTTTATACGCTATCATACCTTATCTACTAAAGAAATCGCTTCCATTTACGGCGTGACAAACTACGCAGCGGAGCGAGAATTAAAAAAACGAACACTACTACAGCAACTTGAACGCATTCCATTGGCAGATACAAATCAATGGAGACTCAAATCTTATATGCATAAAGCATGAAACCTCCCTTTAAATAGGGCATACGCTTTATAAAAACGATCCGAAGACAAAAGTGAACTGCACCCCACTTGTTAGACACAACTAACAAGTGGGGTGCAGTTTTTATGAAGAGATATCTATTAAACATGGTTTGGCTCATGCGGAACAGGTTGCTAGCTCAAATGTAAGATAAACAACAGTATAGTTTCAGAAAAAAATAAAGAACCGTCCTTCCATTTATGGAGTGACGGTTCTTTTCACAAAGGGGATGGGAGAAATGTTCACGTTCAAACAAAGGGGTGTATGTTTGTGTGTGATTTATTTCACATTTAAACGATATCATGACATAACGAGTAAATCAATCCTTCACAATCTTTTTCACAAAATCGTCATAAGGTAAGCGCTTCCAGCAAAACGCGATTCTATTTATACCATTTGAATGATATACCGATATAACTAAAACACCTCCATCTATTTCAGATGGAGGTGGAAAATGATTATTTTAATAACAGACTTTCAAGTTCAGCTAGCTTCTCTTCAAACACTTTACACGCTTCTTCAATCGGTGCAGCGGATGTCATATCAACTCCTGCTTTTTTCAGCACTTCAATCGGCGTATCTGAGCATCCCGCTTTCAGGAATTGGTTAATATAACGATCTACTGCTGGTTGGCCTTCAGAAAGAATTTGATTGCTCAAAGCTACTGCAGCACTGTAACCAGTCGAATATTGATAAACATAATAATTGTAATAGAAATGTGGGATACGAGCCCATTCCAGACCGATTTCTTCATCAACAACCAAGTCGTCACCAAAGTATTTTTTATTCAAATCATAATAAACTTCAGTCAACTTATCTGCTGTCAATGCTTCCCCGTCTTGGTTCATTTTATGAATCAAATGCTCAAACTCAGCGAACATCGTTTGACGGAATACAGTACCACGGAACCCTTCCAACCAATAGTTCAGCAAGTAAATTCGTTTTTGCTCGTCTTCAATTGTGTTTAACATATATTCGTTCAATAATGCTTCATTACACGTTGATGCAACTTCAGCTACAAATATAGAATAGTCCCCATAAATAAATGGTTGATTTGCACGTGAATAATAGCTGTGAAGGCTATGGCCGAACTCATGGGAAAGTGTGAATAAATTATTTACATTATCCTGCCAGTTCATTAGTACGTAAGGATTTGTTCCATATGCACCAGAAGAATATGCACCTGAACGTTTTCCTTTATTCTCTACAACATCCACCCAACGATTTTCCAATCCTTGTTTGGCAATCGATACATACTCTTCACCAAGTGGCGCAAAGCTCTTAAGCATAATTTCTTTTGCTTCTTCATAAGGAATTTCCATCTTTGCTTCTTTAACTAATGGTGTGTAAAGATCCCACATATGCAATTCGTCGACACCTAATACTTTCTTGCGTAAAGAGACGTAACGTTGCAATAAGTGCAAGTTCTTGTTTACGGTATTAACCAAGTTATCATACACTTGCTCAGGAATATGATTTTCAGACATTGCAGCGTGACGTGCAGAAGTATAATTACGAACTCGAGCATTCACGTTATCGCGTTTAACATTCCCAGCTAATGTTGAAGCGAATGTGTTTCGGAACTTTCCGTAAGTACCATACATGGCACGGAAAGCATCTTCACGCACTCGACGATCAGAGCTCTCAAGTAAGCGGCTGTATCGACCGTGGGTCAATTCCAGATTTTCCCCATTTTCATCTTTAATCGTAGGGAATTCTAAATCGGCATTGTTCAACATTCCAAATGTTTCAGATGAAGCATTTGCCACTTCCGCGAATTGAGCCAATAACGCTTCTTGTGCTGCAGGAAGAACATGTGGACGCATTTCATTAATTTCTTTTAATACTTGTTTATATAATTTCAAACCTTCATGTTCTTCTACATAATCTTTGACTTTCGTTTCATCCAACGCCAATAGTTCTGGTGTCATGAAAGATAAACCTGTTGATACTTTTACAAGCAACGTCTTAATACGGCTGTCCATTGCTTGGTAGTGGCTATTTGTTGTATCCTGATCGTAACGCATGTGAGAATAAGTGTATAAGCGATAGATACGCTCCAACACTTCATCTTTATACGTAAAAGCATTGAAAAGAGCTTCTGCCCCGTTCTCAAAGGTTCCTTTAAATGATTCTGCTTTTTCTGCGAGCCCACTTACTTCTTTGTATTCACTTTCCCATGCTTCATCGCTAGAGAAAATGTCTTCAAGTTTCCATGTCAAATCTGTTGGTACTTCACTGCGTGATAAAATTTTGTTTTTTGTTTCTGTCGTCATTTCCGTTCCCCCTTGAGTCGATTTGATAGAAAAATCGAATAACTTCTATATTTTCTCAATTTTCCTAACGTTTTGCAACTATTAACCTATGAAAAAAAAGTTGTTTTAAATATGTTTCTTGCATGATTTGTTGTGACACTAATTTAGATAGATCGAAATTTATTTGCTGAAGCAATTGGCAATATTGCATGACTACATCTTTCGCTATTTTAAAGTCTATTACTCTACAGTGTTCGGCAAGAAATGCTTCTATCCAACCTTCGCTGATATTATCTAAATCTATTTGCTTTTGGGATAGCGCGCATATTAGCGCTAACTGCCATTCTGTAGAATGGTTTTGGAAGACTTGCGATCCAGGGAGTGGAAAGCCGATATATAACGGTAAATCTTTCGGTAGAATGTGTTGAACATAACAATTGTTTAAAAACTTATCTCTTGTACCAAATTTACTGGAATAAATTCGATTGGATAAAAACTTTGAGCGTTTATGCTGATAAATACTCCAATACTGATTTGCTTCGGTCTGTGTAAGTGGTTTTATGTATGCAAAAGGAAAAGTTTGCAACATATTTGGCAAAGTACAAAACTTGGCAATAAATGATGACCCGCTAATATGTAAAAGATGACTAATATAAACAAATTGAGAACTGGTCGGATCATAGGTGATTAACGTGGGCTTGGATGAAGAATCTATTGTGATAAACGACTGCTCAAACTTGGATAATTTGATGAAAGTTACGCCAGTTGCATTGACATTAATATTAGCAGGGGTGCGAAGTAACCAAACGGATGGAATTTTCACTTGATTATATCCAAGATTTCTTTTATAGACATCGTCTATGGGTATAACACTGCACTGAAATTCTACAGCAAATAAATTTCTGCCTTTTTGCACCAATAAATCAGGACGTTGTGAAATTTTCGGAATGAATGCTTCGACCTCTACTTGAAAACCTACTCGTGTAAAGAATTCAGCAAGCTGCTGTTTTCCAATTAAATGTGTTGGGGATTCTCTTTCTGAAAATGAAGTAAAACAATCGCTTAGAACGATATGGGCGAAATGGGGAGTGACGACTTTGCCAATTTTTAAGCGAAGGGGGTTTCCGCATTGGGGGCATGTAAATTGGCTTGTACTTCGCATTAGTTCCAACTGACTTTTTGTCATGTGTCTTTCCAGTGTGAAATTTTTCTCGTTATTTATTTGTGCCGTTAGAATACACAACACCTCCTTTTTAATATTTTACGAATATTCCGACATAAAGGCAATTAAAAAATTGTCACGCACCTCTTTAGCACAATGACAGCAACGCAAAAAAGAATATATATTTTGAACCAAGACATAAAAAAATCCTCCCCGTTAAGGGAGGCGATTAACTGAAATATTTATTGATTTGCTCAAATACCTCATCGGCCATTATTTCTTTGCCATACTCTTTCATACGATGAACCGTCACGGTTGAACCGGACGTATATTCAGAAAGTATGCTGACCATATTTTCAATTTCCTCGTCATTCATTAACTCAGCATCTGCTTTAACGTATAAGTAGTAACGATCTTTATAAGCGAATAAAGACGTTGATACATACGAAGGCAAATCAATGCGCTTAGCTAATGGAATCAAATCTTCAAAGTCATTCACAAAAAATGTGAATTCACTTTGAGGTTCATTTGAATCAGTAAAAAGTCCACCATATTCATCATAAGATTGTTCGTCTGATGAACTTTCAGACATATTAGAAAAGTATTGACCCTTGTCATCCATTTCAAATGGAGAGTCTACTTTCTTCCCATCACGATTAATTTGTGCCCGAGTTACTGTTACTTCAAGTCCTTTATCCATTGCATGAACTTGAATCCACAATGGACCTTCGACTTCAAAGTCTGATTCATCATTAATTTCATCCATCATTTCCCAAAAGAGTTCTTCGCTTTTATCTCGATTAAACCAAATTTCGTCTCGGCTGAAGCCTCTTTTTTCAATGTCGATGTATGAAATGTAGAATTTGACTGTGTTTTCATTAATGCGTTCGATATCCATTTTACACATCTCCCTTCGATCGCTTTAAAGGGATTCCCCTTTTTCCAGCAACACTTCAAGCCGCTTACCGATACAGTGTCTGTTTCTATTGTATGACGGTCCAGAGAAAATGAAAAGGATATGCTCCTACTCTGGAAAATACAATTTATTAGCATTGTAGTAGAGCGAGAAGAGATTGGCAAGCTGAAAAATGCAAAATGACTGACGTTTCTTCTCAATTAAAATTAAAAGAAGAATCAATCAGTCATTTTTCATCCGAATTTAGTTAACCATGCGTTGTGCTTCAAGCAATTGATAAGCCCGGACTTTACGAGGTAAAAAACGACGAATTTCATCTTCGTTATAACCTACTTGCAGACGCTTTTCATCTAGAATAATTGGACGGCGTAACAGCCCAGGATGTTCTTGAATTAATTCATACAAACGTTGAAGTGGTAAGCTTTCAACATCAACATTTAATTTTTGGAATATTTTAGAACGAGTGGAAATGATCTCATCAGTACCATCTTCCGTCATTCGAAGAATTTCTTTAATTTCGCTAATACTTAGCGGTTCCGAAAAGATGTTACGCTCAGTATATGGAATGTCATGCTCTTCTAACCATGCTTTCGCTTTTCGACATGATGTACAGCTAGGAGAAGTAAACAATGTAACCATCATAGGAACACTTCCTTTCAAATGTGTAAACAAGTTCAAGTAAATTGTAACAACTTTTAATTTAGAATTACTTTAATATAGGTTAACAAAATTTATTATACACCATTTTCAAGATTTTTAATATAGAATATGAAGAAAAAGTCAAGTAATTTAATGTGGCGTCACATTTTAGTAATAATATGTAGGAAGCACGCACTCTAACTCAATTTCTATGCTATACATTTAAAATATACCCGCATCTAACCTGTTTTAAACAATAAGATTTGTTTGGATTTTCAATTCTCAATTAGAGAATGAAAATGACAAAATGTTTTTTCTCTTCATTAAATAATACGTTTAAAACACCCAAAAGGTTTCATATTTAGAAAAAAAAAAAAAATTCTCTTCCATTCGAAAGAGAATTTTTTCTGTGTTATGGTGTGTAATCCACACCTGGCGAATAACGATTGCCCGCATTCCATAATAAGTATTCTTTTATACCAGCTTCACTTAACGCACGTATTTGCGCTTCCACTTCTGCAGCACCGTATTTCTTGTAATTCCCTGCTCCTAAGTAGGAAGCTGTGAAATCCTGTAACCATGGACGTGAAATTGGCGGACTTTCAAGTTTGCCCAGTGTGGCATTTTCAGCTTTTGCATATTCTTGGACGAGTCGATACGGTTCTAAATCTGGCTTAGCGATGCCAAAATAAGACGTCCAGTGACTTGGGTAGATCATTGACGAAATCACATCAACATTTTCGGAAATTTTTCCGAAATTTTGTCCGATTCCTGGTGCTTCAGGTAAAGTTGCGGCATACCCGAAGATATCCACAGATACTTTTACATCATAAGGTTTTAATTTCTCACGTGCATACGCTACAAAATCGGTCACTGCATGAACACGTTGTTGTACATTGTCATCTTTAGAAGTTGCATAGTCACCTTTTCCATATTTAAGTGAATCAGAACGCGTTTCAAATCCTTCAGGGAAACGTACATAATCAAATTGGACTTCCTGGAAGCCCATTTTTGCAGCTTCTATTGCAATGGCAACGTTATGATCCCAAACTTCTTTCATGAAAGGGTTTACAAATGATTCTCCGCGACCGTTTTTCCAGACTGTTGAACCTTCCACAAAGGAAAGCTCTGGTTTGGCATTAGCAAGATTGGAATCTTTGAAAACCACTACACGTGCGATTGGGTATACTTGTTTTTCCTCTAAAACTTTTAACATCGCTTTTGGATCTTTAATATATGGGTTTCCGATATTTAAAGGTTTTAATGGTGAGTCGTCGGCAGGAACATATGTTAAATCGCCAAAATCATCTTTAATATCAATAACCATGGCATTTAGTTCAGTGGAATCCATTAACTTCAATAACTCTTTAAAGCGTGCTCCTCCTGCTGAATGACCGGTTACATAGACACCACGAATGGCATCAGGATAAGTGAAATTCATACCTGAATCAAATCGAAACAATGTAGAAGCAGTAATCATTTCTTCTTCAACCGCAGTAAAGCCATATGTACGTTCAGTAAAGTCCTTGACGATTACTTCTTTCGCTGCATAGCCTGAAGTAGGCATTAATAATGCTGCAACTAAAGCACTTGTTGCTATGTATTTTCTTACTGTCATAATTTGTACTTCCTTTCTATTCTCTACCATTTTAGCAAGTATACATATGCATTTAAAGATTAATTTGTCATATAAAAAAGAAAGCCTATGTTAACTTTCTCGGTTGTTTTTAAAAAATAGGCTCTGTTTAACTTGATTGTTGTTTTGTATCAAATTAAGAAGCGTATTCGATATTTCTAGTCGAATACACTTCTTGTTTCTTTCGTATGGAGAATAATACTTACATTAAACTCCCTAATGCAATATAAAACTTTGGATAGATACGAATAGCGAAAATGCAAATACGACTATCAATAACCATCCTGTCAGCTTTCTATTTTGTTGAAATTCTTGTATTCCCGTCACCAACATTGTTAAACCTAAAAATAAAATCAAATATGCTTGAAATTCAAAATTTCTTGTAATTAATCCATAACCAGCTAATGCTAGTGTAATAATTGAAAATAGAATCCGTAAAATCATTAACAAAGTTTATCTACCTCCTTAAACTAAACTCAGCCTATTTTCTTAACTAAGGCAATTTTTTTCTTTCATTATAAAATATAATTCTACAAATATTCCCAAAAAATTTGTTATGCTGTCCTTTTTCTTAATGGAATCGTTTCGTTCGTTTCGTTTATTGGGCTACCGCAAATGTGACGAACTAACAAGCCTCCTTTGGCCAACAGGATGTTGGTCACAAAGGTGTTGCCACAAAACTGCATTTTTCGACGAGTAACCGCAGGAGCAGCCTTTCTTTGCGACGAGTAACCGCAGGAGCAGCACTTTCGAAGAATGAGCAACAAGTATGTGGTTTTCATACTTGTTGGCTCATTCGGAACATGCGGCTAGGGCAAATGTACGATAAACAAACTTATCTTTTAATAGAGCCAAAAGAAAAAGCCATTCCTTATGAAGGAATGGCACATTTCATTTTTCCCATGTATCAAAGTTCATTATACGCGAGCTGCAGAAGTTAACTTTAATGATTCAAATTCACGTTCTGAACAGAATACAAAATGTCCAGGTGTTACTTCACGCATCGCAATTTCTTCCCCATCTTGATAGTTATGAGATGTAGGATCATACGATTTACGTACGCGTGTACGCTCATAGTTTGGATCTGGAAGTGGAATTGCGGATAATAAAGATTGTGTATAAGGATGTAATGGGTTATTGTACAATTCTTCGGCAGGAGCCAATTCAACCAATTTCCCGAAATACATCACACCAATACGATCGGAAATGTATTTTACCATCGACAAGTCATGTGCGATAAATAAATATGTCAATCCTTTTTCTTCTTGTAGTTCTTTTAATAAGTTAACTACTTGTGCTTGAATCGATACGTCTAGCGCAGAGATTGGCTCATCAGCGATGATGAATTCAGGATCTACTGCAAGAGCGCGAGCGATACCAAGACGTTGGCGTTGTCCACCCGAGAATTCATGTGGATAACGGTTTGCATGTTCTTTATTAAGACCAACAGTCTCTAAAAGTTCATGGACACGATCTTTACGCTCTTTTGAATTTTTTGTTAAGCCATGAATATCTAAACCTTCTGCAATAATATCCAATACTTTCATACGTGGATTGAGCGACGCATACGGATCTTGGAAAATCATTTGCATTTTACGGTTAAATATTTTTAAATCCGACTTTGATTTTTTCCCATGAACATTAATTCCATCGAAAATCACTTCGCCGTCTGTTGCATTATATAAGCGGATAATTGAACGGCCAGTTGTTGATTTCCCACAACCTGACTCTCCTACTAATCCAAGTGTTTCACCTTTGTAAATATCGAAGCTAATGTCATCTACTGCACGCACTTCATTAGCTTTGCCTTCATTGAAATATTGTTTTAAGTTTCTAATTTCTAGCAATTTTTCAGCCATCAGCGCGCAACTCCTTCATAGTATCGACTTCCCGGGAATTTCTTCATACGTTCCACAATGGCAGCTGGCGGCTCGACTTGAGGTGCCTCCGGATGTAGTAACCAAGTCGCAGCATAATGTGTATCGCTCACTTGGAATACTGGCGGAGCCTGTTCTAAATCGATTGCAAGTGCATAGTCACTACGAAGTGCAAATGCATCTCCTTTTGGTGGATCCAATAAATCAGGAGGTGTCCCTGGAATTGCGTATAATTTTTCATCTGCTGTATCCAGAGAAGGCATTGAGCTTAATAATCCCCATGTATAAGGATGTTGGGGGTTATAGAAAATCTCATCCACTGTACCCATTTCGACAATTCGTCCACCATACATAACCGCAACTCGGTCTGCAACGTTTGCTACAACACCCAAGTCATGCGTAATGAAAATGATAGATGTATCAATTTTCTTCTGTAAATCTTTCATTAATTCAAGAATTTGAGCTTGAATCGTAACGTCCAATGCTGTTGTTGGTTCATCCGCAATCAGAATCTGAGGATTACAAGCAAGAGCAATCGCGATAACGATACGTTGTCGTTGACCACCAGAGAATTGGTGTGGATATTGTTTAATACGTAATTCAGGTTTAGGCATCCCTACCATACGCAATAAATCAATCGCAATTTTTTTCGCTTCTGTTTTCCCTACTTTTTGGTGCTTTAACAATGGTTCAGTAATTTGACGACCAATTGTCATTGTAGGGTTAAGTGAAGTCATCGGATCTTGGAAGATCATTGAGATATCTTTACCACGAATTTTTTGCATTTCTTTATCTGAGAGCTTTGTTAGATCTTTGCCGTTGAACAAAATTTGTCCGCTTTTGAATTCTGAACTAGATTCTGGTAAAAGACGCATAATCGCTTTTGTTGTTACTGACTTCCCTGAACCCGATTCACCAACAATCGCTAGCGTTTCCCCTTTTTGCAAATCGAAGTTTACACCACGAATGGCTTTTACTTCCCCTGCAAAAGTGTGGAAGGAAAGCTGAAGGTCTTTTACTTCTAAGATTTTTTCCATTGTCGCTTCCCTCCTTCTTAATCTTTCATTTTCGGATCAAGTGCATCACGTAATCCATCTCCGAGTAAGTTAAATGCCACCATCAATAAACTCAAGACAATTGATGGGAACATCAAAATATGCGGTTGGAATTTGATTAGTTTATAACCATCGTTAATCAATGTTCCAAGTGATGCAGCTGGTGGTTGTAACCCAAGACCGATAAAGCTCAAGAAAGCCTCGAAGAAGATTGCACCTGGAATTGTGAACATTGTGTTGATAATAATAATTCCTAGAATGTTAGGAAGTAAGTGTTTAGAAATGATGCGGTTGTTGCTAGCTCCTAAAGTACGTGAAGCCAATACGAATTCCTGGTTTTTATATTTAAGAACTTGTCCACGTACAACACGTGACATCCCAATCCATCCAGTAATTGTAATGGCGATAATAATGGCCATGATACCTGGATCCATGACGAGAATCATTAAGATAACCACGACAAGGTTTGGAATTCCGTATAAGATTTCAACGATACGTTGCATGATATCATCAACGCGTCCGCCATAATATGCAGAAATACCTCCATAAAGAACGCCGATGACCATATCTATTAAAGCTGCAATGAATGCAATGAATAATGAGATTTGAGTACCTTCCCATACACGTGAGAACATATCACGTCCTAATCCATCAGTACCGAACCAGTAGTATTCGTCTACATTTTTCAGTTCATACAAATCTACTTCTTGACCTGCCAAATTCCCTGTTCCATCCCAAATACCGATTTTTTCAAAACCCGGTACTTTCGGTGGTAAGTTTGCATGAGTAAGAGTTTGTGTCTCTGCATCATGCGGACTTAACATTGGCCCAACAAATGACATGATAATAATCAATAACAAAATGACAATACTAACGATGGCCGCTTTGTTTTTACGAATGCGTAACCATGCATCTTGCCAGAAGCTTAAACTTGGTTTAGTAATACGTTCTGCTGCACTGCTATCTATTGTAATGCGGTTAAAAGAACCAGCAGGTAATTTATCTAGATTTTGTGTCATTAATTATTACCTCCTGATAAACGGATACGTGGGTCGATTACTCCATAAAGAACATCGACAACTAAGATAATGAAAATCAAGAATACAGAGAAGAACAAAGTTGTTCCCATAATAATTGAATAGTCATTGATCATAATCGCTTTTACAAATTGCTCACCGATACCTGGAATCGCAAATATTTGCTCAATAACAAGTGAACCTGTAAGTAATCCAGCAGCAACTGGTCCTAAAACCGTTACCAAAGGAATTAAAGCATTACGGAAAGCATGCTTAAATGCTACTTCAAATCCACTGGCACCTTTAGAGCGTGCTAGAGTAATATAATCAGAGCTTAAAACTTCGATCATTTCAGTACGGATGAAACGTGAAGCAATTGCAAGTGGTCCCATTGCTAATGCAATAGATGGCATAACACTGGACATCCAGCCGTCTTTCCAAAGTGCAACTGGGAACCAGCCTAATTGAACGCCGAACCAGTATTGAAGTGTTGTTGCAAAAACGAATGATGGGATGGAAATACCGATAATAGCAATTAATGTACTACCGTAATCCCACATTGTATTTTGTTTGAGTGCGGCAATCATTCCAAGGATAATACCGATGAAAACTCCTAATATCATACCTTGTGCACCTAGTAAGAAAGATGGTCCTAAGCGATTGAGAATTAAATCAGTAACGCTCGCACCTTTAAACTGGAATGAGTTACCTAAGTCACCTTGTGCTAAATTTAGCATGTATTTACCATACTGAACTGGTAGTGGTTCATTTAAACCATATTTCGCCTCTACTACCGCTAGCTGGTCAGGGGTAAGTTTCGAAGCGGATGCAATAGGGGAACCTGGTAGCGTTTTCATTAAGAAAAATGTTGCAGTCGCAATCAGGAAAAGAGTAATGAACATATAAAAAACACGTCTTGCGATATACTTAGCCATTTTTGCACCTCCTAAGTGAATACGAGTAGAATTTAAATTCTACTTTTCTATATAAACAGATGAAACTAGTTAATGTCAAATTAATATTTGAAAATAGTAAATTTTTAATTAATTCATACTCATTTAAAAAGAGAGTATATGGCCCTATTGGATACCATATACTCTCTCTCTATGAGATTTTTTATCTTAGTTAAAGATTACTCTTTACCTGAGATGTACGCCCATTTGTATGAGTAGTCTCCACCGAATGGGTGAGAAACAATACCTTTAACATAAGGTTGTACTAATGCCATTGTTCCGCGTTGGTAGATCGGTCCAATTGCATAATCTTCTTGAACTAACATTTTCTCAGCTTGAGCCATTGCATCCCAACGACCTTCTGCATCAAGAGCAAGTTCACCCTTAGCTGATTCAATCAACTTGTCGAACTCAGGGTTAGAGTAAGACATTAAGTTATGAGAAGAACCTGTTACGAACAAGTCTACGAAAGTCATAGGATCTTGATAGTCAGGGCCCCAACCAGAAACTTGGATATCATAATCTTGTTTTTCATCAAGTTCTAAACGAACGTTGAATGGTACTTCTTTAAGTGTGATATTTAAACCTTCAAGGTTAGTCTCTAATTGAGATTTGAAGTACTCGTCCATTTTCTTAGAAAGGTCAGAGTCTCCACCTAGAATTTCAAGAGATAATTCAGTAACACCTAGCTCAGATAAACCTTTATCCCATGCCGCTTTAGCTTCTTCAACATTGTAAGTAGCCATGTCGCCATTTACTTCGCGGAAGTCAGCACCTTCAGCAGTGAAAGTGAATTCTTGTGGTACTAAGTAGTTAGCTGGAAGAGATCCGTTAGCTAATACTACATTTGCTAAATCTTCTTTGTTGAATGCTTTAGCAAGTGCTTCACGAATGTTTACGTTTGCAAGTGGTGTTTTCTTACCATTACGTTCTTGGTTATATTTGAAGTAGAACACAGTTGGCTCTAATTCTTTTAATAGATTTTCATCGTTAGCATATTGCATAGCATACTCACCAGAAAGACCAGTACGATCTTTTTCGCCAGTTGTGTAAAGGTTAACTGCAGTAGCTACTTCTTTAACAACGTCGAAGTTGATTTGAGTAAGTTTTACAGTTTCTGCATCCCAATATTGTTCGTTTTTCTTAAGTTTCCAAGTTAAACCAGTGCCATCCCAATCAGTCATAGTGAATGGACCGTTGTAAAGAATTGTTTCAGAATTTGTTGCATATTTATCGCCTTGTGCCTTAACGAATTCTTCTTTCAGCGGGAAGAATGTTCCGAATGACATCAATGAGATAAAGTAAGGAACTGGACGCTCAAGAGTAACTTCAAGAGTTTTCTCATCTAAAGCTTTAACTCCAAGGTCAGCAACTTCAGCTTTTTTCTCACCGATAGCAGTTGCGTTTTTGATAACGCCAGCCATCATGTAAGGACCGTATGGTGAACCAGTCGCTGGGTCAATTGCACGTTTCCATGCATACTCGAAGTCGTTAGCAGTAACAGCAGAACCGTCAGACCAGTTAGCATCACGTAATTTGAACGTGTATGTTAAACCATCTTCAGAAATTGTTGGTTCCTCAGCAGCCATAGCTGGAACAGGAACATTTTCTTGATCTAAACGCATAAGACCTTCGTTTACGTTACCTAACATGTCGAAACCAACTTGGTCTTCAACGATTGAAGAATCCAATGATGGAATCTCAGCGACGTGGTTTAGATTAAGGATTTGCTCCGCATCTAAAGCACCTTCAGCTGGTTCTTCTGTACCTTCGCCTTCTCCGTCAGTTGCTGGTTCAGTTGAAGGTTTTTCTTCATCTTTACCACAAGCAGCTAAGAACATACTAAGTACTAGCATAAGACTTAATAGCCAAACTAATTTGCTTTTCTTCACTTAAAATGACCTCCTTAAATATTCTGAAAAATTGTTACAATGTTAATTATACATATTCAAAAAAATCTGTACAGTCTTTTTTTGAATATTTTTTACACTTATGTAACAGAAAGATTACAAGAACATAACAGAACCGTTGGTAGTCTAAGGTTTTTCGAGAATTGCGAATTATTAATTCGTTTAGCGAAATTTTGATTTTTTCCGTCAATTCTTCTACAATATGAGAAGGATTGAGGTGTTTTTATGAAAAAGTTGGTTTATTGGTTTATTGCTTCTCAGTTACTTATTATTGCAATGATGTTACTCATTGTTAAAGAAGTGACACTTACCTCTTATATAAACATGTCGTTTTTTGTCGGAGGAACGATCACTTTTATTGGGTTATTAGTCTATGTTGTCTCAAATGGATTTTTCGATATTTTTACTATGAGCTTCAGAAAAGTTTTCTCATCGAAAAGAAGTTTAGTGGATACGGAGTCAATGCGTGCCCCTTCGGAGTTGCTGGATTTCCAGACAAAACCTTTTTTCCAGTTAGGTGGGTCCATTTTACTCGCAATGTTGATTGCATTGACGATTTATTATTTAGCATAATTTGTACTTGATTTTGGAGTTTCTTCTATATTATAATGACAATCAAAATACTTGATAAATGCAAAGACGAAGAATAGTACTTTTGAATGGGTTGTCCAGAGAATCTGTATTTGGTGAAAACAGATCTTCCCATCATTAGGAATGGACTTCTGAGCATGGTTTACGAACCGGAATTTCGGTGTAGTTCATCACGTACCTTCACGTTACGAAGTTAAAGAGGCCAAGATTTTTTGGCAATCTGGGTGGTACCACGGATTCACACATCATTCGTCCCTTTTTTAGGGAGAGTGATGTGTTTTTTTATTTTTAAGGAGGAAACCACATGAAGAAAATTTTTTCAGGCGTACAGCCAACAGGAACGGTCACACTCGGTAATTACATCGGTGCTTTCCGTCAATTCACTACCTTGCAAGACGAGTATGAATGTATTTTTTGTATCGTGGATCAGCACGCAATTACAGTTCCACAAGATCGACTAGAACTTCGTAAAAATATCCGATCACTTGCAGCACTCTATTTGGCAGTCGGTATCGATCCAAAGAAAGCCATTCTATTCATCCAGTCGGAAGTTCCTGCACATGCTCAGGCGGGATGGATGATGCAATGTATCTCTTATATCGGAGAACTTGAGCGCATGACTCAGTTTAAAGATAAGTCTTCGGGGAAAGACGGCGTATCGGCCTCTCTTCTCACTTATCCACCACTTATGGCAGCAGATATCCTGATTTATCAGACCGATATCGTGCCTGTAGGTGATGATCAAAAGCAACATGTGGAATTAACACGTGATCTGGCTGAGCGTTTCAACAAACGATATAATGACGTTTTGACGATTCCAGATATTCGCTTACCTAAAAATGGAGCACGTATCAAGGCTCTACAGGATCCTTTGAAAAAGATGAGTAAATCTGATCCAAATAAAAAATCGACGATTTCTCTATTGGATACACCAAAAGAAATTGAGAAAAAGGTCAAAAGCGCAGTAACTGATTCAGAAGGCATTGTTGCTTTTGATGAAGAGAATAAACCAGGCGTTTCCAATCTATTGACGATTGAAGCTGCGTTGACCGGTGAAACAATCGAAGCATTGGTTGAAAAGTATGCTGGTGTTGGATACGGTGATTTCAAAGCTTCAGTTGCGAAAGCCATTATTGATCACATCACACCTATTCAGGAACGCTACGAAGCGCTGTTAAATTCGGATGAGTTAGATGGTATCTTGGATGATGGTGCGAAAAGAGCACAGGCTGCAGCTTCTAAAACACTCAAAAAAATGGAGAACGCGATGGGCTTGGGTAGAAAACGATAAACGTCATAAGAACAAACGAACAAGCAAATATGAAGAAATCGGGTGTCTGGAATATAAATGTCCAGACACTTTTCCATGTGTATCCCAGTGAAAGATAATTTAAATACAATAAAATCTGCATAAGGCTTATGACAATGCAAATGTAGCTGATTAAGAACATTAACCATTTGATCAATATTAGCACCCTTTTTCACTACTATATGAAGTGTTTGTACATGTCAGTCTGAAAGCTTGCTTCTTTTTACAAGAAGGCCACAAATCAGCACTTTTCCAACTTTACTTTTACTTGTTCCAATTGCCGTTAAATATTTTGGCTCTGATAAATGGTATGGTTGTTTATCGTACTTTTGCGCTTGCCGCACGTTCCACATGAGCCAACAAGTATGAAAACCACATACTTGCGGTCTCATTCTTCGAAAATGCTGCTCCTGCGGTTACTCGTCGCAAAGAATAAGGCTGCTCCTGCGGTTACTCGTCGCAAAGAATAAGGCTGCTCCTGCGGTTACTCGTCGCAAAGAATATGGTCAAACTACCTTTGACCATATTCTTTCTTACGGCTTGCTATACGCAAATGCACTCTTCGTTTTTTTAAAATATCTGCAACATTAATTAATATGGTGTTCTATAATCTGTTAATCATATTGTTAATAATAATGGAATCTGTGCCACTCCTGCGGAATAACGGGCTGGCAAGACCCCGCAGTGAGGAAAAAGGAACGAAGGCTAAGAATGCCACCTCGTGTGGCAACGCCTTCGTGACCAACATCCTGTTGGCCCGAGGAGGCTTGCTAGTTCGTCCGCGGAAAGGGCAAAGATTCCATTTTTTTATAAAATTAACCTTGAAAGTTAACAATCCAATATTTCCCAACCTCTTGATAATATTTAACACAAAAAAAACGACTCATCATTTTCAAGATGAGTCGTTTTAGTTTTCATTATTTTACTGGTGTGTCAGCAGATACTGCAACTTCATCCCAGAAAGTCATTCCAGCAGCGATATCATAGTTAAGAACACGCTTGTTAGTAGATGTTATGCTGTAACGGAACAATGTAGGAATTACAGGAAGCTCTTCGTTCATAAGTGCTTGCCATTCTTTGTAGACGCCTTGACGGTATTCAACATCGAATGCATCTTCAGATATACCTTTTGCAAGTAACTCGTCATTTTTTTCGTTTGTCCAACGAGTGTAGTTGAACAGTGCTTTACGACCGTATAATCCTTCTGGATCCACATCTGAACCTGTACCCCATGCTGCAGCATAGATATCGATTTTTGGATCATTTGCTTCTACGCGCTCGTAGAATGAGTTGAACTCGTGTAATTTGCCTTCTAACAATTCAACTTTAATACCTACATCAGCCCAGTTTTGAATGTAGTGTTGAGCTAATGGCTCAGCTACATCAGAACCTGACATTGATGCAAAGTTTAATTTAAATTCTTTACCTTCTGGATCTTCAACAAAACCATCATTATTTGTATCTTTGTAGCCAGCTTCAGCTAACAATTCTTTTGCTTTCTCTGGGTTGTACTCGATAGCTTTTGCATCGAAATCATGGTAACTAGGGAAAGATGGTGGAATTAAAGTAGTAGCTGGGAAACGTAAACCATGGTACATTTTTTCGCCAACTGGCTTGTTGTTTAGAGCTACAGCCATTGCTTGACGTAATTGTTTGTTTTCTAATTTCGGGTTGCCCATAATGTTTTCGCCTTTTTTAGCATCCCATTTACCAAGGTTGAAACCAATGTAAGAATAAGCTAAGTCAATTTGACCAAGTAATTCAGTATTTTGAAGTTCTTTTGCTGATAAATATTGGTCAGCAGGTAAGCTTGCAATATCAAGGTCGCCATTTTGCATTGCTTTAACAGCAACACTTGGGCTTACAACTTTAAGTACGATAGATTTAAGCTCAGGAACGCCTCTCCAGTAATCTTCGTTGCGTTCGAATTCAACAGATTCACCTGGAATGATTTTCTTAACTTTGAAAGGTCCGTAACCGATTGGAGTTGTACGAATCTTGTCAGATTCAAGTATTTCTGCAATTGTCATGTCACCTAAGTAGTGACGTGGTACTGGGTAAGCCCAGAATCCAGTTGTTAAAGAAGGACTAGCTTGCGTGAAAGTGATTTTAATTGTTTTTTCGTCTTTTACTTCGATACCAGAAATCGTTTTAGCTTTACCAGTATGGTATTCTTCCATACCAACTACCATAGGAACTAAACCTGAGTAACGAGCTTCAGTATAGTCTGGATGACCAAGTAATTCATAAGCATATAATAAGTCGTCTGCTTTAACTGGCTCACCATCATGCCAGTTTACATTGTCTTTGATTTTTACAGTAATAGATTTTTTGTCTTCTGATATTTCAAATGTAGCAGGACCGTCATTTGTAATTTCGTAGTCACCATTAATTGCAAGTAAGCTTTCATCAAAGAATTGAAGAACTTCAGAATCAGGGTTACCTGAATAGAATACATAGTTCAAAGTACCTTCAAATGGTGTATCAGAAATCAAACCATAGTTTAATGAACCATCTTTAACTGCTTCACCTTCAGCAGAAACTTTTGTCGGGAAAGCTAAATCAATTTTGTTTTCATCTTCCCCTGCTTCTTCATTATCTTTCTCTGGATCTTTCTCGCTACCTTTGTCTTTACCAGTACAAGCTGCTAAAAAGGCGCTTAGTACAAGCATCAAACAAAGTAACAACAGTGAACTTTTCTTCATTTTTCTTCCTCCCTTTTTATGTCAATCTTTGTCTTGCATCAGCCGCACGTTTCAACGCTTGACCGATGAAATTTATACACAGCATGATTACTAATATCAGTAATGATGCAGGTAACCAAACCCACCATCTATTTTCGATGACTTCTGGATTACTGGCGTACGCTACTAATGTTCCTAGTGAAGGAACACTTTCAGGTAAACCGAATCCGAGATAAGTTAATCCAGTTTCAATTCCAATATTACCCGCTAACGTTAACGTCATGTTTACGATGATAATAGAGCTCAAATTTGGTAACACTTCAAACATCATAATTTTCCAGTTTGGTGTTCCAAGAGTTTTTGAAGCATTTACGTAATCCAGTTCGCGTTCAGCAAGTGTCTTGGATCTGATTAATCGCGCTTTACCTGTCCATAAGAATAGAGACAGGATCGCGATGAACGTATAGACGTTGAACACAGGTACAACTGTTATCAATACGATAATAATCATCAAGAAAGGTAGGATGATGATGAAATCGATGAAACGCATAATAATATTATCTACAGCACCCCCGAAGTAACCGGCAATCAATCCTACCGTTAATCCGATTAGTGCCGAAATTAACGTGATGACCACTCCGATGGTAATGGAATTCTTTGCTCCAATGATTAATGTGCCAAAAACATCACGTCCGCCATAATCTGTACCAAGCCAATTGGCAGCAGAAGGTTCAGCATAAATGTTAAAAACATCAATTCTTCTGATTTCCTCTAAGTCAAGAAAATACGATCCTATATACACCGTCAACAAAATACCGCTCAATAAGATAAGTGAAAAAAGCGCCATCTTATCATGTTTAATTTCACGCCACATCGTTTTGGCTAATGAAGTGTGCGTACTTTTAGATTTCATTGCACCCGTTACGGGCGTTTCATTTCCCATATTTACTGTCATTTTTCTCTCTCCAATCTAGTATCCTCAATCGATGCGAATTCTTGGGTCCACCCAGCTTAGAATAATATCGGATAGCATGGTGCCGACAATTGCAGCAATACCTGATATTAATACTAGGATTGTTACGACACTAAAATCTCGTGAACTGATTGATGATAAAAAGAGTTGGCCCAATCCTGGGTAACTGAAGATTGATTCTAAGAATATGGAGCCGCCTATTAATCCAGTAATTTCATAGCCTAGAAAAGCAGCAATCGGTAATAATGAGTTGCGTAATATGTGCTGCGTATAAACTTTACGTTCTGGTACACCTTTTGCACGTGCAGTTTTGACGAAGTCTTTAATTTTTGTATCAATGATTTCATTTCTTAAGTACTGGATTGTACCGAATGTGGCGAGTAATGCACCAGCCATTGTTGGTAACACTAAATGCTCTGCCTTACTTAAGACATATTCGAAAGTTCCTTTATCAGCCCTAATGTCGACCGAACCACCTATTGGGAACCACTGGAGTACAAAGCCAAAGATAAACAATAAGATTAAGGCAAATACGAATAATGGTGTGGCAAACGACAAATAGTTATACCAGACAATAATTTTGTCCGCCCACGAATCTGTCCACCTACCGGCTATAATTCCGAGTGGAATGGCAATTAAGTAACTGACAATTAAAATACTTGCGGATAACAAGAGGGTATTACCCACTCGGTCACCGATCAAGTTTGTTACCTTTTGTTGGTAGACCGCTGATTTACCAAAATCACCTTGGACGGCATTACCAATCCATCGGGTATATTGAACATGCCATGGATCATTAAGGCCAGCTTTTTCACGCAGTTCCACAATTCGTTCCGGATCAACATCCCCTGCACCGAGTTTTCCAGTCAATGCGTCCCCAGGCATTGCTTTTGCTAAAAGAAAGATTAGAACACTGAGTATGAATATTTGAGGAATCATAATCAATGTCCGGCGAAAAATAAACTTTAACATTGTTATGTCCTCCTATTGCATCGCAACTGAGTGCGTGTCTGTAATTTTCTTTAAACCGTAAGAACGACCATCTTGATCGAAAAATTGATCTCTAGTTTGTCTGTACTCATCCGCAATTTGTTGGCGAATCAACGTCTTTTCTTTGCGATGTTCTGTTTCCATTTCTGGAATAGCCGCAATCAAACGTTTTGTATAAATATGTTGTGGATTGTTGTAAATTTCTTCGCTTGTCCCTTCTTCAACAAATTGACCGCGATACATAATTCCCATTCGATCGCACATATGACGAATAATGCCAAGGTCATGACTGATGAATAAGTACGTAAGGTTAAATTCTTTTTGGATGTCCTGCATAAAGTTTAAAACCTGAGCTTGAACCGAAACATCCAGTGCCGACACTGGTTCATCCGCAATAATTAATTTCGGATTTAACATTAATGCTCTGGCAATCCCGATACGTTGACGCTGGCCACCTGAAAATTCATGTGGATATTTATAGATAGCTTCTGGGTTCAAACCGACTCTCTCAATGACAAACTGTACGCGTCTTCGCTCTTCATCTGGTGATAACCGTTCGAAGTTACGAATCGGTTCTGCAACAATATCAAGTACACGCTTCCTTGAATTCAGTGATGAATAAGGATCCTGGAAAATCATTTGAATGTCTTTTGTATATTTGCGACGATCACTTTTTGACAGCTTGGTCAAATCTGTTCCATCAAATAAAATTTCACCCGAAGTGGCTTTATTCAATCCGATGATTGTACGTCCGGTAGTCGTTTTCCCACAACCTGATTCACCTACAAGACCATATGTTTCACCTGCTTGAAGCTCAAAGCTGACGCCGTCGACTGCACGTACATGATCTTTTACGGTTTTGAAAACCCCACCGCGAATTGGATAATGTATTTTTAAATCGTTTACTTTAAGTAAGGACATAGTGTTTTTCTCCTGTTTTCCCTTCTGGGAAGTAGAAATTACGATAGCATGAGCAACGTACCCAGTGATTCGGTTCTACTTCTTCCAAAACGGGATTCTCTTGATGTTCTTCCTCACCGACCCATTCGATTCGAGGAGCAAAACGACAACCATTTCTCTTTAGATTTTGAATCGATGGGACTACCCCATCAATTACGTGCAGACGACCTTTGTTTGAAAAATTACTTGGGATTGAATTTAATAAAGATCGTGTGTATGGATGAAGCGGATTCGACAGGATTGTATCCACAGCTGCCACTTCAACAATTTGACCAGCATACATAACTGCTACTCGGTCTGCCATTTCGGCTACAACTCCCAAGTCATGTGTAATCAGGATAATGCCAGCCTTTGTATCTTCCTGGAGTGTTTTCATCAAATCCATAATTTGTGCCTGAATTGTTACATCCAATGCGGTTGTTGGTTCATCCGCTATCAATAGCTTCGGCTCGCAAGCAAGAGCAATCGCTATGACAACACGTTGTCTCATTCCACCTGATAACTCATGAGGATATTGTGTATAAACGCGTTCTACGTTTGGAATGCCCACTTTCCCAAGTAACTCATGCGCCTTTTTTTTACGCTGACTCCTTGGAAGTTTCGTATGATACTTCATGGACTCTTCAATTTGTTTCCCGATGCGCACTAATGGATTCAGAGCTGTCAAAGGATCTTGAAAAATCATACCAATATCATTCCCGCGGATTTTGTTCAAATTCGCATCGTTTAAACGCAATAAGTTTTGACTATTATAATTAACTTCACCATCTAATTTTGTTCGTTTTTTTGTATGAAGCCCCATAATGGAAAGAGCTAATGCGCTTTTCCCACATCCTGACTCACCAACAATCGCTAGTACTTCGTTTTCATTTACTGTCAATGTGACATCATCAACCGCTGCATAATACTGATCTTTAATCTTAAAAGATGTTGAAAGATTACGAATATTTAACACAGGATTACTCAAATTAACGCCTCCCACATGTTGGTTTATCTTAGCTGAATAGTACGTATTAGTGCGTTTTGTCAGAAAAGTCGAACACTTTTTAAAAATATACAATATCTTTCCAAATGTTACAACAATTATTTTTATATTAAATTTATTCATTCTGTGTTTAAAGTATGAATTATACGTAAATTTAATAATCATTATTATTTAATTAAGTTATTTTAATATAGTTATAATTTTAGTTAAATTTATATATATAGCCTTTTTATTGAGAATTTTAATATATTGCAGTAAATGATATTTAATTCGTTCATTTGATATGCTTATTTAGTTTTTCTACTAAGTAACCATTGAAATTATTTTCGTTCCCCTAATATTTCGACATCTTCCGACATTTAACTAATGGATAAAGCTAACAAAAAAAGTCTCAATAGCACTTACATGCTACTGAGACTTTAACTGTTTAATTACGAACTTTTTTGAATAAAAGTGACGCGTTATGTCCACCAAAACCAAGTGAATTACTCATTGCATACTCGATTTCTTTTTCACGTGAGGCGTTTGCCACATAATCAAGATCACAAATCGGATCAGGATTTTCCAAGTTCATGGTTGGAGGCAAAATACTATCATGTATTGCAAGCGAAGTAAATATCGCTTCAATTCCGCCAGCTGCTCCAAGCAAATGTCCTGTCATTGATTTTGTTGAACTCATAGCAAGTTTGTAAGCATGTTCACCAAATACTGATTTAACTGCCATTGTTTCAAATTGGTCGTTGTAAGGTGTACTAGTACCATGTGCATTGATATAGTCTACATCAGAAGGAGAGATTCCAGCATCCGTAAGGGCTTGTTGCATTGCACGGGCAGCGCCTTCACCCTCAGGAGCTGGTGCTGTGATATGATGTGCATCACCAGTTGAACCGTAGCCGATAATTTCCGCATAAATTTTCGCACCACGTGCAATGGCGTGTTCATACTCTTCCAAAATAACAATACCCGAGCCTTCTCCAATTACAAATCCATCACGGTTTGCATCAAATGGACGTGAAGCGGTCTTAGAATCTTGGTTAAGAGTAAGAGCAGTATTCGAACAGAAACCTGCAACTGACATATTTGTTATCGGTGCTTCTGCTCCACCAGAAATCATTACATCAGCCTCTCCACGTTGAATCACTTTAAATGCATCACCGATTGAGTTAGTGCCTGATGCACAAGCTGTCACGGTACAAGAATTCATTGCTTTTGCACCGAAATAAATCGATACTTGTCCCGCGGCCATGTCCGGAATCATCATCGGAACGAAAAACGGACTTACTCGACGATAGCCTCTGTCTAGAAATGTACGGAACTGTGCTTCATACGTTTCCATTCCACCAATTCCAGACCCAATCCATACGCCTGTGCGAAGACCCAGTTCAGGTGTTAATTCCAAATTTGCATCTTTCATCGCCATAATGGATGCTGCCAGTGCAAAATGTGTAAAGCGGTCCATTTTTCTTGCTTCTTTACGCTCGATATATGTTTCGATATCAAAGTCTTTAACCTCTGCTGCAACTTTTGCAGGAAAATCGTCCGGATTGACGCGAGTCATTGGTCCAATGCCCGATCTGCCTTCTTTAATCCCCGCCCAAGTTGTTTCAATATCATTTCCAAGCGGTGAAACCGCTCCTACTCCCGTTATTACAACACGACGTTTTGTCATGATTTTTTCTCCCTTCATGTGAAAATTGATTTTTATATTAACTGTTTAACATTGCATTACTTGACTGGGTGACAATCGTCTCCAACGGACACTCCATCAGAATAACTCTATCTTCCCCATTTTAAGCAAATGGCCCCCCATGTTAAACCGCCGCCAAATCCAACAAGAACTACTACATCATCGTCTTTCACTCTACCCGCTAAAATATCTTCTTTTAATGAGATAGGTATAGATGCAGCAGATGTATTACCGTATTGATTAATTGTTTTGGACATTTTCTCTACAGGTAATTCTAATCGCTGTCTTGAAGCTTCCATAATTCGAATATTCGCTTGATGAGGCACCAAGAAATCGACTTCATCTTTTGTCAGTCCAGCTTTGATAATGACATTTTCAGCTGATTCCCCCATTTGACGGACAGCAAATTTATATACTTCCCGACCATTCATTTCAAGGAAGGGACCGTTCTGGAATAAGTGTTTTCCTCCGGAGCCGTCTGCACCAAGTTCAAATGATAGAATACCTCTGCCTTCCGAAACCTGACCAATGATGGCCGCTCCGGCACCGTCTCCAAATAAGACAGCGGTATTGCGGTCTTCAAAGTTCGTAATTTTTGATAGTTTTTCAACGCCCACAACTAGAACATACGGATAGACACCCGTCTCAACAAATTGTTTGGCTGTAATGACTCCATACATAAAACCTGCACATGCCGCCGAAATGTCCATTGCCGCTGCATTCTTTGCACCAAGTTTCTCCTGAATCATCGTCGCAACAGTTGGAAAAGGCATATCAGGCGTAACCGTAGCAACCAAAATCAAGCCAATTTGATGAGCTTCGATCCCTGACTCTTCTATCGCTTGTTTAGCAGCTTCGTAAGCCATATCTGAAGTATTAACATCATCGTCCGCATATCTTCTCTCTTCTATACCAGTACGAGTACGAATCCATTCATCGGTAGTATCCATTTGTTTTTCCAAATCAAAGTTTGTAACAACACGTTCTGGCACATATCTTCCTAAGCCGATAATCCCCACACTCATATGACACCCTCATTTCAATTATTATCTTCTATTAGTACCTGGTAATAATAATAACGAATTAAGCATGAAATTTCAACTCATCGTCACGAATTTGCCAAACTTAGAGGAGGTTCTATAAAAGATTCTTTGTCACATTCGGCTCATATGATATGATGGTAGAAGTAAATAGTCTGTCCAGAGGTGAAACAACATGAAATTTGTCATTACATTAATTTGGTCATTTCTACTTGTTACAATGCTGAACTATGTAGTAAGTTCAGTGGCAGCAGTGCCATTCAACTTTAACTTGGGTGCTATCATCTCACTTGGGTTTGCAGCACTTATCTTCTTGATTTCTGCAATTATTCCTAATGAGCCAGCAACACACGAGCACCACTAATTCAACAAAACAAAAACGGTATCTCTGAAGCTTCCACTTCAGAGATACCGTTTTTTATTGATTGATTATAACTTCGCCATTTTCAAGGGATACTTCAACATTGCTTCCGGGAGTTAAGTTCCCACCAAGGACCGCTTTTGCTACAGCTGTTTCAACGTGTCGCTGAATAAAGCGACGCAATGGGCGTGCCCCAAACGCTGCATCCGTTCCCTCACTAACCACCCAATCAATCAATGGCTGGGTGAAAGTAATTGTGATTTCCTGCTCTTTCAACCGATTTGCTAATTGCGCCAAATACTTCTCCGTAATTGACGTGAAGTGAGAACCTTTTAATGAATGGAACAAAACAATTTCATCCATTCGGTTCAATAATTCTGGTTTAAAATGTGTTCGAAGTGCAGTCATCACCAAAGATTCCGCTTGGTCGCTATCCTCCAACAAATATTGTGATCCAATATTTGAAGTCAGAATCACTACAGTATTTGCGAAGTTGACGACGCGCCCCTGACTATCCGTAATCCTTCCATCATCCAAAAGCTGGAGTAAGATATTGGCGACATCAGGATGTGCTTTTTCTATTTCATCGAGCAAAACGACCGAGTATGGATTACGTCTTACCATTTCTGTCAGTTGCCCACCTTCTTCATAGCCGATATATCCTGGAGGAGCTCCTACAAGACGTGATACGCTGTGTTTCTCCATATATTCGGACATATCAATGCGGATGAAATGATCTTCGGAATCAAATAAATTGGCAGCTAATGCCTTGGCAAGCTCTGTTTTTCCCACACCGGTTGGTCCCAGGAATAAAAATGAACCAATTGGTTTTGTAGGATCTTTAATACCCGCACGTGCACGCCAAACGGCTTCCGTTACAAATTGGACTGCCTGATCCTGCCCCACTACACGTTCCTGTAATGTTTCCTTCAATCTAAGAAGCTTATCTCTTTCTCCTTCAACTAATTTCATCACAGGTATTCCTGTCCAACGAGAAACGATAGAAGCAATTTCCTCCGAAGTCACTTCTTCGCGAAGTAAACGATTTTCAGAAGTTGATTCAAGCGCAGACTCAAGTTCAGCGATTTCTTTTTCGAGCGTCGGTATTTTGCCATGACGAAGCTCGGCTGCTTTATTTAAGTCATAGCTATTTTCCGCCAGTTCCAGATCTCGTCGGTAACCATCCATTAGCTCACGTTTCTTTTGAATGTGCTGAAGGGATTCTTTCTCTGTGGACCATTGATTACGCATAGACTCGGTGGACGTTTTCAATTCATCGAGTTCCCGTCGTATTTTAGATAACCGTTGTTGACTTGCCTGATCTTTTTCCTTCATCAATGCTTGTTCTTCTATTTCCAATTGCATCATTCTTCTTGTCACTTCATCCAGTTCCTGCGGCATGGAATCAATTTCTGTTCGGATCATCGCACATGCTTCATCCACTAAATCAATTGCTTTATCCGGCAAAAATCGTTCCGTTAAATAACGGTCAGACAATTGTGCTGCTGCAACAATCGCCCGGTCATGTATCCGTACAGCATGGTGCAATTCAAAACGTTCTTTTAATCCACGTAAAATCGATACGGTATCTTCAACAGAAGGCTCACGTACCAAAACTTGTTGGAAACGTCTCTCCAGTGCCGGGTCCTTTTCGATATACATTCGGTACTCATCAAGCGTTGTTGCACCGATACAATGCAATTCTCCACGTGCCAACATAGGTTTAAGCATATTGCCCGCATCCATCGCACCTTCTGTTTTTCCGGCACCGACAATAGTGTGAATCTCATCAATGAAAAGAATAATGCGTCCTTCACTATCTTTAACTTCTTTTAGCACCGCTTTTAATCGTTCTTCAAACTCACCGCGGTATTTAGCACCTGCAATCAATGAACCCATATCCAGTTCATAAATATCACGTTCCTTCAATCCTTCAGGAACATCCTTCCGTACGATTCGCTGTGCCAATCCCTCAACTATCGCTGTTTTACCAACACCCGGTTCCCCTATCAGCACCGGATTGTTTTTAGTTTTTCTGGAAAGAATTCGAATGACGTGTCTGATTTCCTGATCTCGCCCGATAACGGGATCCATTTTTCCATTACGAGCCTGTTCTACTAAATTGCGACCATACAGTTCCAGTGGTCTTTTCTGTTCTTGTTGCTGTTGCATATTCACGCCACTCCTTGTTTGACCTTTTTTGACTAATTGATTTTATTATAGGATGCTAGGAGGAATATTGTAAAGAAATGTGCATGGGATTTTTGTGGTGCATAATGTTTGTTCGGTGAATTTCGTTGTTTAGTTGGGGAAGCATTCATTTGAAATTAAAATGCTATGTTAACCTTTACAGTGGTTTATCGTACATTTGCGCTGACCGCATGAGCCAAAAAGGATATAAACCATATACTTGAGGGTCTGATACTTCACGCTCTTGCGGCTTGCTAGGCGCAAATGTACTCTCTTGTTTTCAATTCAATATCCACAGCTTTCTATATTAATGGCATAAAAAATCCACTCACTTAACTGTGAGTGGATGAATGGAATATTTTATCTGACACCGAGTGCCATTTTTGCGTAGCGGGACATATTGTCTTTTGACCAGCCTGGAGTCCACACAATATTGACATCGACTTCTTTAACTTCCGGTAATTCGTATAATGCAGTTTTTACTTGATCAACAATCATTGGGCCCATTGGGCAACCAAGTGAAGTTAATGTCATAGTCACAACTGCAAATCCATCTTCTGATAAATCCACATCATAAACAAGTCCAAGGTTTACAATATCAATACCAAGTTCTGGGTCAATAACATTTTCGAGTGCACCCATCATGCTGTCGCGCATATCTTGATCCATGTTCATACCCCTCTCTAACTAACGTATATATTCATCATAACAAATGCAGCTTACTGAGACAAATAGTGTGCAATGAAGCTGGTTGATTCCAGCATCCCTTTTCTTGAAACGGCATGACCCGCCGATTTATCCGTCATAAATTGGAAACGTTCAGGATCATGCACATATGATTTTTTCAACGCATTGAAAAAGTTAAAGGTAGGTTCATAAGGAACTACATTATCTTGAACCCCATGCCAGAAAAATACTGGCCGGCCATTCAATGCACTCGGGTTTAATGTAAGATCGAATTTTCTTAACGTATCAAACATCTGCATACGCTCCACGTCAGTAATCGGTAATTTAAAGCCACGTGCTTCATACTGAGCCATTTGTGCCTTCGCCAAATGGACATATCCAGGAGAACCCATCATCACGGCAGCCGTGTCTATCCACGGATAAACATTCAGGCACCCTAATGTTTCAATGCCTCCCATTGATGTCCCAGCTAGTCCTATTTTTGTATGGTCCATTATTAAGTTTCGTTCAATTAATTGTTCTCTTAACATAGCTACTTCTTCAATAGATGTTAAAATTATTTCCCAGAAGCGCAGTGACAATTGAATTTCATCAAGATTTTCTTGTCTCTCTCCATGCAAATGGGCATCAGGCAGTAACACTCGAAAGCCTTTCTCGGCCAATTGGTAGGCATAATGTAAGTTGTGTTCTTTAGCACTTGTGAAGCCATGAAGAAAAATCACGACTGGTACCTGTTGTTCCCGTAGGGATTCTTTGTATACATGCAATAGTGGAATATGTCCCCACCGTTCATTTTCAACGTTCACTTTTCCACTTCCTTTGTATCTAATACTTGTTATCGTAGCAAAACAAATCAAAAACTTCAAAAATGAAGTTGGATTTTTTTGACTAATGGATGTCCATGACGATACACTTTACTCTAATAGGAAAGGAGTCATTTAACATGCAACCTCATTTAATCGTTTTGGATCTTGATGGAACATTATTAACAGATGAAAAAGTCATTTCTGAAAAGACTTTACATACGTTATTTAAAGCAAAAGAAAAAGGTCATGAAATAATGATCGCGACTGGACGACCTTATCGTGCCAGTGAAGTTTACTACCACCAGTTAAAAATGCAAACGCCCATTGTCAATTTTAATGGTGCCTTTGTCCATCATCCCACTGACCATACATGGAATCCGATTCATGAACCCATTAATTTGAAAGTCGTAAACGAAGTAATTGATGCCATTCATGATTATAAATTTCATAACATTATTGCTGAAGTTATGGATGATGTGTACTTGCACTATCATGATGAGAAACTGCTCGATATTTTCAGCTTCGGAAAACCACAAGTAACAACAGGTGATATTCGAAATTATTTAAAGACCGACCCTACCAGTTTGCTTATTCATGCAGAAGAACATGAAGTTCCTGCCATCCGTCAACACCTACATGATGTACATGCAGAAGTGATTGATCACAGAAGATGGGGTGCGCCATGGCATGTAATTGAAATTGTACGCAGCGGCCTAAATAAAGCTGTAGGTATTTCGCATGTATCGAAACACTTGAATATTCCAAAGGAACGCATTATTGCATTTGGTGACGAAGACAATGATTTAGAGATGATTGAGTATGCTGGAACCGGCGTTGCTATGGGCAATGCCATTGCGAAACTAAAAAACATTGCAAATGAAGTAACAACTTCAAATAATGACGATGGGATTGCGGATTTCTTACAAGAACGTTTAAAATTATAGAAATAGTTGATTCAGGGGGATACAAATGAGAATATTTGCAGACAGTGCTTGCGATTTACCGAAATCTTTTTATGAAACAAATCCGGTCACGTTGATTCCATTACGTGTACATATTGATGATGCCGAATACTTGGATGTCATGACAATCGATTCGACACAAGTTTACGCGGAAATTCGTCAAGGGAAACAACCAAAAACTTCACAAGCTTCACCAGAACAATTTTTGACGTTTTTTGAAGAACTTGCGAAGTCTGGAGAAGAAGGCTTGTATATTGCCTTTTCTTCAGAACTTTCAGGAACACATAATACCGCAGTTATGATTCGGGAACAGGTAAAGGAAGACTATCCTGATCTTAAATTAACAATCGTTGATTCGCGATGTGCTTCACTTGGTTATGGCTTGCTTATAAAAGAAGCCGTCCGATTGATGAAATCTGGCGAACCTATGGAACGTATTGTCGAAATAATCCGTTTTAAAGCACTACATATGGAACACTTGTTTACAGTTGAAGATTTAGATTATATGGCTCGAGGCGGACGCGTGTCCAAGACCAGTGCTATTATTGGAGGATTATTAAACATCAAACCTCTTCTTCACGTGGAAAACGGCAAGCTTGTACCGATTGAAAAATTAAGAGGACGCAAAAAAGTAATGAAACGGATCATTGAACTCATGGAAGAACGCGGTGAGCGTTTACATGAACAAACTATTGCAATCAGTCATGCTGACGACGAAGCATTTGCAATGGAAATGAAGGCAATGGTTGAAGAAACATTCCATCCAAAACAGGTGGAAATTCATATTATCGGATCTGCGATAGGTGCACATACTGGTCCTGGTGCATTAGCTTTGTTCTTTTCAAATCAGATACAGCAATAAGAAACGGAGCGAGTGAACATGAAGAAAATCGTAATCGTTGGAGCTGTTGCAGGAGGAGCGACTGTCGCTTCCCAAATTCGTTTTTATGACAAAAACGCAGAGATTGTTGTGTTCGATCAGGATGATACGATGTCGTATGGTGCGTGCGGAATGCCGTATGTCATCGGAGGGAAAATTTCAGAGCCCAATCATTTGATTGCGGCAACTCCTGAAGAATTTAAAAACGAGCGGAATATCAATGTGTTTCTGAAACATCGTGTGACAAAAATTGATCGCCAGCTTAAGTCGGTAGAAGTCTTGAATCTCGAGTCACAGCAATCCTTTAAAGAAACTTACGATTTTCTTATCCTGTCTCCAGGTGGTACACCGATTGTGCCTGAAACAACCGGTCTGGAAAGCGCGATCATGTTCACGTTGCGTAACTTCAGTGATATGAAAAAAATCAATGGATATATATCCACTGAGAAACCTAAAAGCTGTGTAATTGTGGGTGCTGGATTTATCGGTGTGGAAATGGCGGAAAATCTTGTTGACCTTGGTTTGAACGTATCAATTGTCGAAAAATCCCCGCAAGTGATGAACATCATGGACGTGGACTGCTCTGCCCTTGTGGAAAAAGAGCTAAGTGATCATGGTGTACGCATATATAAGGAAGATTTCATTACCAATGTAAAGGGTACTAATCTGGTTCTCGATTCTGCCGAAACGATCCAAGCCGATTTCATTCTCATGAGCATCGGTGTATCGCCCAATACGAAATTGGCTGAAGACGCTGGTTTAACGATTGGCGAAACGCGAGGGATTGTCACAAACGAATATTTGCAGACGAATGATGCTTATATATATGCAATCGGAGATGCTGCAGAAAATAAAGATTTCATTACAGGCGACGCCAAACGTGTTCCGCTAGCCTGGCCAGCTCACCGTCAGGCATTTATCGTCGCGAAGCATATCACCGGGGAAAAGATTCCTTTCAAAGGATTACTTGGTACAACGATTTGCAAAGTCTTCTCACTGGATGTGGCATTAACTGGATTAAATGAGCGAACATTGAAAGATATTCCGCTGAAGTTTGAAACGATTATTCAAAAATCTAAATCCAATGCTGGCTATTATCCGGACCATGCAAACATATTCTTGAAAGTCCATTATGATTCTGTAACCCGCAAAGTATTGGGTGCACAAGCAGTTGGTGGTAAAGGTATCGATAAACGAATTGATGTCCTCTCCACTGCCATTTATGCTGGCCTCACTATGGACGATTTACAAGCATTGGAATTGTCCTATGCCCCTCCCTATTCATCACCAAAAGATCCCGTGAATATGGTAGGTTATCGGGCTAATTAGATATGCGAAAAGCGTCACTTTAACTCGACGCCAGAGCTGGAAAGGTTCCCTTTGCGACGAGTAACCGCAGAAGCAGCGCTGGAAAGGTTCTCATTGCGACGAGTAACCGCAGGAGCAGCGCTGGAAAGGTTCTCATTGCGACGAGTAACCGCAGGAGCAGCGCTGGAAAGGTTCTCATTGCGACGAGTAACCGCAGGAGCAGCGCTGGAAAGGTTCTCATTG
>NZ_JBFUHX010000017.1:0-66002 GCF_056402175.1 Paenisporosarcina sp. P4_B8
AACCGCAGGAGCAGCGCTGGAAAGGTTCTCATTGCGACGAGTAACCGCAGGAGCAGCGCTGGAAAGGTTCTCATTGCGACGAGTAACCGCAGGAGCAGCGCTGGAAAGGTTCTCATTGCGACGAGTAACCGCAGGAGCAGCGCTGGAAAGGTTCTCATTGCGACGAGTAACCGCAGGAGCAAGACCGATGCGAACGCCTGCTTTCGCCTATGGTCAGAAGCTTAGGTGCGAGCTGGCGCTTAGAGCTAGACATTGCGAACATTGAAAGAATTAATATTTCAGTAGAATCCATTCTTAATAAGAAAATGAAAAAAATCGCTTGAGACTCTCAGTTGTCTCAAGCGATTTTTGTTTTTCGAGGAATTTTGCTATCCGATGGTAATCCTTTTGAAAAATCATTATATAGTTGACTGAGTCAACTATATATATTATACTCTTTTTAATTTAAAATTTCAGAATATTAAGGAGGGATCTTTATGGAAACAATTCATTATGTAGAAAAAATCCGGAAATTCAACAGGTTTTATGCAAATGTTTTAGGTAAAATCGATCAAGAAATTTATAATCAACCGTTTCCATTAACAGAGGCGCGGGTAATAACTGAAATCAATTATAGAAACGGTTGTAATGCGACTGAAGTCAGAGAAAAGCTTGGAATAGACCGAGGTTATATGAGCCGAATTGTACAACGATTTGAGGAAGAAAATATCATCATAAAAAAACAGTCAACCGAGGATAAACGTCAATATTCCCTCTTTCTAACACAATATGGCAAAGAAGTTTTCAATGACTTGGTTGAAAATGCAAATAACGGAGTAGATAAAAAGATTCAAAATTTATCAAAGAAACACCTGACAGAGCTAGTCCAATCTATGGAATCAATCGAATCGATTTATTCAAATGAAAATGATTCCTCACTGGTTGTCTCCATTCATCCATTTCAACCCGGAGATATTGGATATGTCGCCCACCTACATGGAAGGTTATATGCCAAGACAAATAAATTCGGACGAATCTTTGAATATTACGTCATGAAAGGCTTAACTGAATTTATGATCGATACGGATGGTGGAGAGTTATGGGTTGCTGAAGTGAATGGTGAAATCGTTGGTTCGATTGCAATTACTAAGTCGAGTGATAACGTTGCACAGCTAAGATGGTTTGTTTTAAATGAAAATTTTCAAGGATTAGGCTTAGGAAAAAAACTAATGGAGCATGCTCTCAATTTCTGTAAGGCACAAAATTATCAGCATGTGTTCTTATGGACGGTAAGCACGCTCGACACCGCTCGATATCTTTACAAAAAGTATAATTTTAGGCTGACCGAAGAAAAACCAAATGAAGAATGGACTGGAGAGCAATTAATAGAAGAACGATGGGATCTTGATTTTTCCGATGAAAACCAATCAAAATAAAAACGAAAAATCAATCTTGTTGGATTCAATACCGATGGGAAAAGCTTATCCTCTTTGGAAGTAATATAAGATGATGGTGATGTTATGTTTTCTGTTTATACATAAGTATGTTCTTTTAGAACCAATGAACATAAGTAAAAGAATAGAAAAAACTTTCACTTGGTGAAGCGAGGACTCTCTAAAAATTAAGCCGGTTATTCCTCTTAATAGRAWAACCGGCTTGATTATTGGGTTTATGCTTTTGCTGCTAATACCCCCATTATGGTGGTATACAGTCCCCATGCAATAGAATTACAACTGTCCTATATTCTTCTTTTCATCTACTTTTCGTTGCTTACCTTTACGCCAAACAAGATAAATGAAGAACATGAATAGAATGTAGACTAAAACAAGAGCTGCTAAATACCCTTTATTGATTCCTTTATCATCAGTTACTTGATAAAATTCGGCAATTTCTCTGTCCACTACCAGACGATAGTTTCCATCATCTCTTTGTCGTAAAATATCCCCTTCAATTAAACCACGAAGTTGTTTATTATCGCCAACCACTTCTCGTGGGATATCAAAGCTTTGAGTACCACCTGTATTGTTGATGGCGACAATCCAAGTTTCCTCATCATTCGAACGTTCATACACCATCAAGCCGGCTTCGTTATATAACATTTCCATTGAACCTGTCCGAAATGCTGCTGAATCATTTCGAAGCGATTGTACATCTCCAATATATTCAATCAATTCTTCATCAGTCTTAAAGTCCATAATCGGGTGCGAAGCTGGAGGCTTCTCTCCGTTTACTGCAATCTCCGAACCGTAAGTCATCATTGGTATACCGGGCATTGACAATAAAGTAGCCATTGCCATTTTCCAACGTGTAGGCGGAAACATATTTTCTTCTGCCGCATTGGCGGTGAATCGTTTTGAATTGATCGTATCAATTTGATGGATGACTGGATTTTCAGTCGATATTTCTTCCAATGCTTTTGAATCTAAATCTACATTTTTGAAAATGTTTCGATACATATCTTCTTGTCCACTTACTACTGTGGCATCGAACTTAGCTTCACTAGATTCGGAACTGAGCACAGATAAATTTTCATTGTCTTTTTTAAGGCTCTCGATCAATGAATTTAAAAACGCAGAATCGATTCCTTCAATTTCAGTCAATCGTACGGCATCTACTTTATATTGTTTTACAAAATCAAGCGCTGCCTGTTCAATCGCTTTTTGTGCATCTTCATTTGTTAAATCCCATGAGATCGTTCCATCTTCATTGGATTGTACCCAGGAAGCCTTGTCCTTATCTTTTGCCCAAACGTGCTTCGCACTTACATTTTGAAGCGGGAAATCAATCATAACGCTCATGTTGTTTTTATGCGCTTTTTTGATCAAAGCTGTAAGCTCTTCGGATGTCCCAAAATGACGTTCCAGTTGCCCGTAATCCATGACACGTTTCCCGTCATATGTCTCTGTTGAAAAGACGGGTCCTAAAGACACCATCGTAAAGCCCATATTTTGGATGTGATCCAATTTTTCCGCCACACCTTCGAAATCGCCACCTGCAAATGCATTGGGCTCCCTCGCATCAACTTCAAAATCATTTTCAATTGTTTTATTGAAATAGCGGTCGACTAGTAAGTCGTATATACTTTCGTTTTGAATGGATTGTTTTGATGCCGCCTGTGTAGTTAACGGGGCAATCAAACCCATAAGTAATGTTGCTGCAATTGTTGCACGAATCCATTTATCTATTTTCAATTGAGGTCCTCCTCTAACGAATCTTCCTACGTTATTTTATCAAACGGAACATTGCCACGCCATGATTAGCAAAGATTTAAGTAGTATTTACGTCAAAACTGTGAAAAATAACATGGATACCTCAAGGAACCTGGTAAGTGTCCGAATCCAACTAAACCTCCAGATTTTCCAACTAACCATCCACTGACCTTTAAATCACGCAATAAAAAAACCACTTCACTCCAAATAAATGAAGTAAAGTGGTTTCTTCGTTTGTTTATGCTAAAAAACTGCTGCCTAATGGTAATGAGAACCCTAGGAACATTGTGATAAACAAGAACACGAACAATAATACCCAAAACATCGTTGTTGGTTTTTGTTTTTTCATACGAACCAAAATCATTTCCATCATGCCGATGACTAAAATTCCACCAAGGAACTTAAATCCATAAAGCATGCCCTTGTCGAAATCCATGCCAACCATGAACAATGCCACACCTGTCAAAATGATGAATACGTAAACTAAACGTAACACCATATGTGTGATTTTTTGTCCTTTGCCTGTCTTAAGTAAAACAGAGACAAAGAACAAGATAATACCTAGTACCCAAGCTGTAATGTGTAAGTGCGTGTTAGCTAAAAAATCCAAAATCGTCACCTCATCTAATTAATCGTTCGATTCTATCGTATCATATCTCGCTGTCTAATAAACTTTTTAACCTACTAGTTACAATTTATAAAAAAGTGTGAATCTCTGCTCCCTATCCTCGGACGAACTGACAAGCCACCTCAGGCCAACAGGATGTTGGTCACGAAGGTATTGCCACAAAATTGCATTTCGTTCCTTTATTCTCACTGTAGGGGGTCTTGGCAATCCATTTTTCCGCAGGAGTCACGAAGATTCTCTTATTCAATAACATGATGTTACAAAGTCTAAATACCTTTATTCAAATCGGTTCACCAATGTACCAATTCCTTCAACAGACACCTTCACTGTATCACCGGCTACCAAAAATTTTGGGGGATTAAAGCCTTTTCCCACACCGGAAGGAGTTCCTGTCAAAATTACATCTCCAGGCTCAAGTGTTACCAATGCAGAAATTTGTGCAATCAATTCTTCAACAGAAAAAATCATATCATCTGTACGTCCATTTTGGCGTACTTCGTCATTCACTTTTGTCACAATGGATAGATTTTGCGGATTTGGTAACTCGTCTTTCGTTACCAAATATGGACCCATCGGACAAGACCCTTTCAAGCTTTTGCCAAGGAAAAATTGTTGGTGTTTCTTCTGTAAATCACGCGCTGTTAAATCGTTTGCGATTGTATATCCAAACACATGATCATACGCCAGTTTTTTAGGAATATTTTCACCTTTTTTACTGATCACAACAGCCAATTCACCTTCATAGTCATATGAAGAAGTGGCTTCTGAATGTACTGAAAGTGATTCTCCGTCTGCTGCAATTGTTGTCGGTGATTTTGTGAAAATCATCAAATGGTCTGGTGCAGCTTCTGAGCCCATTTCTTTTGCATGCTCTGCATAGTTTCGACCCACACCAAAAATATTTTTCGGCGTTCTTGGAATCGGAGAAAGCCATTCAATGCTTGAAAATGGTCGTTTGAATTGATTCGGCTCTTCAGAATTCAGAGCAGCATCTGCGAGCTTACGCATCTGCTCAACAAAATCCATTCCTTTTTCAATTCCATCAACAATGGTCTGAGGGAAATCGGGCAACACTTGGAGCGTCTGTTGTATCGCCACCACGTCCCATACGGCTTCTTCTTTCTTCACCTTGGGACCGAAACGAATTTGACCTTCATAGCGAAAAGAAACGATTTTCATACACTGACACTCCCTCTGAATTAATTTTTGTTTAATTCAGTCTACGATACTTCGACAAATTTTTCATCGATTTTTTTTATTTAATTTTCCATACGTCGCTCTTTTCCAGAGCATTTCAATCGGTCCTTGCTTAAACTTGGATAACCAGATTTCTGCGAATATTATTTGGACGATAAAGATTCCGACAGCGAGCCAAGTTCCTGTCAATACATCCACTTTGCCATACAAGCCAAACCCATAAGAATAAAAGATGGTGGTGGCAATGACTGATTGTGTTAAATATGTCGTCATGGACATTCTTCCAACTTTAGCAACAGGCGAGAAGAGCTTACGGAAGACAGTTAATTGACATAACAGTGCAATCAGTCCTGCATAGCCAATAGCGACCAAGGGACCTCCAAATATATCTTGCACATACATTGTGAAAAAGTCCGCTTCTTTTGTGAAAGGCAAGAACTTGATGAAATAGCCCACTGCCAATGTTAGTACCGTCAATCCAATCCAAAAAATCTTCTTCTCTGATGTGCGTTCAATCAATTTCGCTTTAGCCGCCGCAGCACCAAGCAGCATATAAGGGAAAATCGTTATACCAATTAATAATAAGGTCCCCGACTCAATATTGGCATAGCTCCAATCGGCTGCCCGCTGAATGAAAATATCAGTCCAGCTTCCAGAACCAAATGCCAAGATGGAAGATTCAATTTCCTGCACACCCGCATAAAATTCTTGGCCAGTTTGCGCTGCGTAATAAAGTAAAAACGAGAAACCTAAGTTCGGTATGAGATAAAGAGGAAGCGCAATTCCAAGTAACCAGCCACTTGAAAGTCGCAACAACAAAATGACAATAAACCCGCTCAGTGCATATGTGATCAATATGTCACCTGACCAAATAAGGAAAGCATGTAGAATTCCGATGATCAATAATACGCTTAACCTGCGTATTGCAAGTGGTAGGAAAGATCCTCCTCGTTGCTTTGATTTAAGGAATTGCATCATCAATCCATAGCCAAATAGCATGGAAAATAAAGGATACACACTTCCTTGTAACACAATATCTATCCACTGAAACGTTTCTTTATCACTCAAATCTGTATACCAAGTGTACGGATTTATGTAGTAATAGGGAGTATGAAACGCCAGCATATTGACGATAAAAATCCCTAGGAGTGAGAAGCCGCGCATCATATCGATTGCAACGACTCGTTCCTGTAATTCTGTAGGTCTTAAATTCACCTTCAATCCTCCAATACAATGATTTGATTCGAGTCAAACAAATACAATATTTTTTCCTTGATGGTGATGGAAAGAATATTTTCTATAGCTTTTTGATAGAGCGACAGCTGTAAACCATAGCGATGCTGCATTTCCCGCAAAATCGAAGTCTCGTTATGGAAGACACCATTAATTCGATCGGTTTTATAGTCTAGTAATACCCACTGTCCATCTTCTTCCTGGAATAAGCAGTCTGCGATACCCTGCAAAATTTGAATGTCCCCATCCTCATCTTTCATACCATACGTAAAAGGTACTTCACGCAGGACTTCGGAAGCATGACGCAATCTGTACACAACCGGTGATTGCAGGAAGCTTTCAATGGCATTCACTTTTATGGCTTTTGCTTCATTTGTAGTCAACAACTGACGATCTGCAAGCAGTTGAATAAAGGATTCAATCATTTCCTTGCCAGGCTGTAAATTGAAATCGAGATGCTGCATGGCAGTATGCATCGCTGTACCAATTTCTGCACTTGTCAGTTTGTGCTCCCCTTGTTGTAGAAAAGCAGGTCGTTTATGAATACTGGTAATGGCTTGCTGCACTTCTCTCGTCCTGAAAAATTCGGGTTCTTCTTCTTTTCGCAGTTGATCAATTCGTTTCAGTTCACTTACCGATTGCTTGGAACGTTTTACGGTCGAACGCTCGTGAATATAGACTGTATTGAATCGACGTTCCACTTCACTCATTATTTCCGGGGAAATTCCTTTTTGCTTCGTGGCATCAGATGGCTCTGAAGTAGTATCGATTGCAATGACCTGTCGTAATTCTTCTACATGAATCGTTTCAAACGACCATTTTGATGGATGTTGCAATGCATCTGAATCCACCTGTCCTTGCCACAACGCAAAGTCATGATGCCTAGCGACGGCAGGACCAATCCAGTCCAGGAACCCCTTCGCACGTGAACGTACATATTCCGGTAACATATCCCCACTGGAAGCGGCAATATCCTGCCACTTGTCAATCGATTTTTGTGCATCCTTAACAGTCGCGACGAGCATTAACTTTTCCTTTGCTCGTGTCATCGCTACGTATAAAACCCGCATTTCTTCCGACTTCAGCTCAAGCTGCTTCTTTTCTTTCATGGCTAAAAATGGCAGTGATGTAAAGGAAATTCGTTTATCCGGATCCACTGCTTTTACAGCCAAACCGAACGTCTGATCAAATAAATACAGTTCATTGAAATCCATTTGATTGAAGTCACGGCCAAGACCGGCAATGAACACATAAGGAAATTCAAGTCCCTTGGAAGAATGGATTGTCATTAAACGGACGACGTTTTCTTTTTCACTCATCGCACGTGCTGTTCCCAAGTCGTCTCCACGCTTTTTCATTCGGTCGATAAATCGCAAAAAGCGGAAAAGTCCACGGAAGGACGATTTTTCATAAGACAGTGCACGGTCATGCAACGCACGCAAGTTCGCTTGTCTTTGTTTTCCTCCTGGCATGGCGCCGACCATTTCGTAATAATGGGTATCCATATAAATTCGCCAGATTAAATCTGCCAATGATCCCCGTCGTGCCAAATCACGCCATTCTTCATAATGAAGGAAGAATCTCTGCAGCTTTTCAGCTGTTTCGGAAGCGATGCCACTGCCACCCATTCGTACGAAGTTTTTAAGTGCTTCATAAAATGGTTCTTTAGGAGCGGATAGACGGATATGGGAAAGCTCTGCTTCCGTTAACCCGACAAATGGTGCCCTTAGCACCGAAGCCAGGGGAATATCCTGATATGGATTATCGACAATACGCAGGGTATTCAACATAATCATCACTTCAAGCGCATCAAAATAACCTTTTGAAAGGTTCGCATATAACGGAATGCCCGCCTGCTTGAATTCTTCCGTTAGATCAGCTGACCAAGTCATGGATCTCGTCAGGATCACTATATCCCGGTATTCAAGTGGACGTTCTTTTTTTGTCCACGCATCGACGACCATCGTTTTCTGATCCATTAATGAGCGAATTTTTCGGATGATATAGCGAGCTTCCCACTGGGATTTTTTCAACTCATCAATTTCTAAGATTTCTTCATTGATTTCTTCGTCTTCTCTCGCACCTTCATCGACATCTTCCGTTTGCTGAGACAGAATCGTAAGCTCTACTGCAGATGTCTGATCCGGATACGGAGCTCCTGCTTTTAAGGCTGCCGCTTCATCGTACTCAATTTCCCCAACTCGTTTCCCCATGATTTGAGAAAATATAAAATTGGTTGCATCCAAAACTTCCGCGCGACTTCGGAAGTTAGCATTTAAATCGATTTTCACACCTGTATTTTGCGGTTCTGTCGTAAACTTCAAGTACTTCTCCAGGAACAACATCGGTTCAGCCAATCGGAAGCGATAAATCGATTGTTTGACGTCACCCACCATGAACATATTGCCGTTTGCTTCCGTACCGGTTTTGACAATTTGCAAAATGGTTTCTTGCAAACGGTTTGTATCCTGATATTCATCCACTAGAACTTCTTTGTATTGCATCATGATGTCCTGTGCCGTGCTTGAAGGAACAAGTTGGCCATCTTCTTCTTCCGTCAATATTTGCAAGGCAAAATGCTCCAAATCCGAGAAATCGACTAACCCTCGCTCACTTTTTGCCAAACGATATTGGTCACCATAAGTTAATGTCAGTTCCACCAATGTTACTAGAAGAGGGTGCATCATTCTCATTTCCTGCAATAATCTTGCTGGTGTACGTGTGAAATAGGCTTCTTTAACACCATTGACGCGTTTCTTCAATTGATCACGTTTATCTTTCGCTTTTTGAACGAGTTCGTCGTCGAACGTATCTTTCGGGATGCGGGCAGCCGTCGCAAATTTCAACGTTTGGAAAAAGTCAAAAGACGACTGCCACGATTGTGTGGAAATACGACGAATCGCTTCAGCAATTACGAGTTGATCTTGTTCCACTGTGGTCCCGTAAGGAGCTGGACCTGCCGGAAGCAACGCATATTGACGAATCTCTTCCGTCATCGCATACGCTTCTTCCATAGCATGCTGGATGGTCAGTTTAAGTGCTCCGATAAAAGGCAGATCATCGATTACCATATCGTCAGGCACATTATAGCTTTGTGGGATTGACTGTAACCATTTCTTCGGTTCCGGATGTACACTTGCTGTGTCATATAATTTATCAATCAACGTTTCAATCATTTGATCGTCCCGGTCTGTCGTGAAACTGTCAACAAGTCTGTACAGCGCTTCCGGATTTTCCGCTTTATGCGCCGACTCCAATATCGCAGCCAATACATCATCACGAATTAGGGCTGCTTCAGCTTCGTTTGCCAGTCTGAATCCCGGATCCAAATCGAGGATGTAAGCGTACTGCTTAACAATGGATAAACAAAAAGAGTGAAGTGTCGAGATTTGCGCTTTATTCAATAGACTCAATTGTCTTCGTAAATGACTGGAAGTCGGATTTTTCACAAGAGCTTTTTCCAGCGCTTCCGCCATCCGGTGTCGCATTTCGGCCGCCGATGCATTGGTAAATGTCACAACGAGAAGCTCATCCACATCAATCGGATTATCTTCACGAATCATCTTCTGGATTAGACGTTCAATCAGGACAGCCGTTTTTCCTGAGCCAGCTGCCGCTGAAACGAGTATGTCACGTCCTTCTGCAAAAATGGCGCGCCACTGAGCGTCAGTCCATGTAACATCTTGTGGTTTAATCGGTATGAGCATCAGGTGAGACCTCCTCTTTAATTCGTTGCGTGACTTCTTCTGGTGTACCTACCGACAGTTTACGATAGTGCTGATCAGGATCTGTAGGATCAAACTGGCATACACTACGGAAATTACAATAGTCGCATGCTGTTTTATCCTTCATCCTGTAGGGCAGAACCCGTGTATCGCCAGCGAGCATCCCATCTCCGGCTTGCTGATGCTTTTTACGTACAAATGTCCGCAAATTCGCCATGTCCTGTGTGGACACAACTTTCGAAAAAGATTTGGATATGGAGCCGTCTTTATTGATGCGCGCTGGTATAACTTTTGAAGTGCCTGCTATTTCCGTATCCATTTCACTTAAGACGTTGGCATCGTCTATCAATAAACCGCGCATTTTGTATTTCTTAAATACTTCTTCCGCAAGGTCCATGTCAGAAAGCTCTTTAGCCAATTTCAACATTGGATTATGAACATGCATATATAACACGCCTGCCGGACTGGCATCTTCACCTAACCAAATTGCTGAGTTGCTGACAGCCACATCCAAGTACGTAAGCATCTGTAGGGATATTCCATAATACACATCATTTAAATCGAGTCCTTTGGCGGACGATTTGTAATCAACGATTCGCACAAATGGCTGGCCATCAACAACAGCTGCGTCCACGCGGTCTATACGACCACGCATTTTCATGGCGTGACCATTTTTCAATGGGATTTCCAATGTGGGCAATTCTTCTCCAGGACCAAAACCAGCTTCTATCGCGATTGGAACAAAAGTCGAGACACTGGCATGATCACGTAAAGTCGTCATGGTGCGTTGCAAAATCTGGACGAGCTTACGTTGAATATAGGTATATCTTTTTGTGCTGAGTAAAATTTGATGGACGAAAAATGGCGAAATTTCTTCTACTGCTTGTCTCGCCAGTTCCCAAGCCTGAGTAGTTGAAAGCTGTGCCCAAGTCAACCCCAATCGCTTCGTTTTGTCAGAAATCCATTTCAAAGCGGCATGGAATAAATCTCCGATGGCCGGGGCTTCTAGTAAATATTCTGCGCGTTCTTCCAAGCGCAAACCATACGTTGCGAAATGTGCAAAAGGACAACTGTAATATTTCTCGACACGTGACACACTGGATGTGAACGTATCCCCATACAATGCATTAGTCGTTTCGCGGTCCAGACGCTCTGCGATTATTGGATTCGTCAGTGGTCGAATAATCCGTTCGAAAATGCTATGCCAAAATGGATCATTTTCATAATAGGAAGCAACCGCCTGCCATTCTTCCTCCAGATTTCCTTCAACAGCCGCTTGTTTTAATTTAGTGGCAAGGTACGGCAAAGTTGCCCGAGGATGTTGGATATAGTAATCTGTACTGTCTTTCAAAACAGCCGGATCAATGACAGCCAGTTCCACTTCGATTTTCGGCAACAATTGTTGCAATCGTTTGATGTATGTCGATGGAAGCAGTGCTTTCCCTTCTTCATCCGCAACAGCGTATGACAAAAACAGTTTTTCGGAAGCTGTTGTCACCGCTCGGTACGCCATATAAGATTCGTCCATCAGACGCATTTTTGACGTCGGAGCCAGCTCAAAGCCAATTTGCATAAACCATTCCCGCTCGGTATCCGAAAGCAACCCTTCCTGTTCGAGTCGTTTTGGAAATACCCCGTCATTGACGCCAATGACAAATGCTGCCCGAATACCGGACAATCGGGATAAATCAACCGTTGCTACGGTCACTTGATCGAGTGACGGTGGAATGCGGGAGAACTCCAACGTGTCAAAACCTTCTTCCAATAGTAGCAAGCTTTCTTTAGGAGTCAGTTTTTCATCACCAAACATCAACACAAATTGATCCAGTACATCTACCCACTGGGACCAGGCCTGGTCATGCTCTGTAGCTAGCAAAAGACGACCCTGTTCATTTTCCTCATCTTTTAATCCTTGCAGCTTATCGTAAATCTGTAACTCTTCGATTAATTCAAATAGTGCCTGTGCGATGTCTCTTCCTGTCCCGCATGCCTCTATTTTCCGCCTAAACTCCTGAAGAGGGGTCAAAACGATGTTCCGCACTGCGGTTATGTCAGCTTGGATAGCACGTTCTTCATCTGTTTGAACTTTTGAATGGAATTCAAGTCCACGGTATTTTTTCACAAGCCAGCGTCGTTCATCCGTCCAGCGTTCGCCGTAAATCCCTTGTGAAATCACGAAATTCTCTAATCGATCTGCGCGTTCTCGCCATACTCTTTTATTTGCTTGAAGCGGGAAGAACAAATCCGTTTTGATGGCCCTGAACATTGGCTCATATTGAAAATCATTTAAAACTGCTTCAAAAACAGAACGACTGAATTCGACCAATGGATGATGAAGCATGGCCTTTTTCCGATTGATGAATACAGGAATATCGTATTGAGCAAACGTGGTTTCAATCAATTCATCGTACACTTCGGGTTGGCGATATAATACCGCAACATCACGATAGCGAAGCTGTTCGTCACGAACAAGACTTCGGATATGTCTTGCAACTGCGTGAATTTCAGCCCTTCTACTGTCTGCTTCCACCACAAGTACATGATTATGATCGTCAATGGATGGTACGGGATAACTATGTAAGTTCGCTTCAATATGTTTAATCTCATTTGTCATAAAACGCTTGTTTTCGTTTAAGTGGATTGAAGGTTCAATTGCAACGGATTCAGCACGTGCCACTTCCTTTAAACGTTCCGCAGTCTTAGCGGCACCGTGGAATAATGATTGCTCATCCATCAAATCAAGGCTCTCATCATCCAAAGGCAGTGCAATGGTGACGCGTTTCGCATGTTTAATCAGTTCTCCGATAATTTCGTATTCCCGGGTTGTCATCGTCACAAAACCATCAATATAAACGTCCGCCTCAGCAATTAATTCCGATTGAACAATTTGCTTTGACAGCAAAGCATAGTAACCTTCGCTGTCAATATAAGCAGTTCCAAGCCGTTCCTCCAAAGCACGCAACAAAACCGACAAGTCATGTGACTTATCTTGTAAAGTGCGCGGGGCATTCAGTTGTTTAAGAGATTCCTCAAGAGAAATTAAAGTTGTACCGTCAAGGCAGTATCGGGTGAACTCCTTTAACAGCATTTCCATCTGGTTAGTAAATCCTCGTTTATTGGCGGCTTGCTTAAAAAGAGAGAACTCTTCCTTGTGTTCTTCAAGCAATCGGCGGATTAACATGCGGTAGCCGAATCCACTGATTTCTTGACGGCTTATCCCTCCGGTTTCTTGTAATACACGCCAAGCCAGTCGTTTGAATGTAGTGACTTGTGTGCGGATGATTCCTTTTGAATGGTCCATTGCTGAAAGTGCAAATTCAGTGGAAAAGGACATTTGGTCAGGTACCACAAAAAATATAGGCGCACCCAGTGGATTACTCATGGCATTTTCAGTTACTTCATGCCGCATGAATTCAGATTTCCCTACACCAGCTCGTCCGGTAATTAATCGTAATGACACATCCATGCCCCCCTATTAAATCATGTATAAAAAACAAACAAAATCCCGAATATTTTCCTTCCCTCTATTGTACCTAACTACTGCAAGAGGGGGAAATTATTCGGGATTTTCACCTGAGAAATTCATCGTTGCTGATTCAAGTGGCCAGTACCTTGCGACTACTTTTCCAACGATATCTTCTTTGTTGACGAATTGAAAATAACGACTGTCCAAACTTTGTCTGCGATTATCACCAAGAACAAAATACGAATTAGGGGGAATACGGACTGCCCCAGTGATTCCTTCAAGCGTAAAGTTCTCTGTTAATCGGTCGTCAGGGTTTTGGTAGGCATCATATGACTGCAAATACGGTTCTTCCACTCTTTGGTTGTTGATAAAGAGCTTGTCGTTTTTGTACGTGAGGATATCTCCTGGTATTCCAATGACTCGTTTTACAAAATCCTCATTGTCAGCAGAATGAAAAACCAGAACGTCCAATCGATCAATATCGCCAACGGAATACGAAATTTTACTCACTAGTACTTTATCCAAATTGTGGAGTGTAGGCTCCATCGAATGGCCAGAGACGGCATAATTCGTGATAAAAAATGAACGAATGATGACAATGATCAGCACTCCGATGACAATCGCTTTTAACCATTCCCATGCCTCTTTTTTCATTGAAGTCAAACCGTTGGCCCCTTCCCTTCCTGTCGTTCTTTTTGAACCATTAAAAAGTCAGCTTCCACCCGTGCATTTAATCGACGTTCAATTTGTTTTCCGATGAACCAAAGCAAAATGATTACGCCAATGACAATAGCAGTCCGTATCGGCTGTGTAATCAGGGCTTTGATATCATAACCGATGAAGCTGATTGTCAAAATCATCACAAATTTCCCAGCCAACAATGTCCATAAATAAGAATTCTTTTTCATGTTAGACAATCCCGCTACCAAATTGACTAATGCTGACGGGGTAAAAGGAAAACATAACAGCAAAAATAATGGAGCGAAACCATGGGTCTCAACCCAATGGATTAATTTTTGAACACGTTCGTGTTTGGTCATGAAACGAAGAAAGCGCGCCCGTCCATATTTTCGAACCAGTAAGAAAACTAAATATGAACCCACAACTGTCCCCGCCCACGATAATAAAAACCCTATCCATAAACCATATGCGCTAGCATTTGCAAAAACGAATACAAATAGAGGTAAAAACGGTAAAAATGCTTCTAAAAATGGTAACAGGAAGCCAATGAGAGGTCCCAGTGAACGATAGTCTCTTGTTAGTTCCAATAAATTTTCAGTTGTTAACCAATCGAACATGTTCCTCATCCTCAAAAAAATTATAGTTATCCTTCAGTTTCCCCGTCGACTGCCAACATCAAACATACTGATAATGGATGATTAAATGAAAGACAGTCGTTTCTTTGCTATTATTCACATACCGATGTGTCTGATTTCCGGAAAAAACAAGTGTGTCTCCTTTTAGTAAATCAACTTGTTCACTTTCAAGGATGACTTTCAGTTGTCCATCTACTATTGTAAGCGATTCCTCGACACCTTTCAGGTGAGGTGCACTTTCATAAGAACATAAAGGATCCATTTCAATCCGGTAAAACTCCCAGCCCCGTTTTGGATCATACGGAATAATGGAAAATACACGGTAACGGCCTTCGTCTTCTGTTAAAAAAGGAATATCTGTAGGTGATATTTTTTTTGCATTCAGCCTCGGTGGTTGCAATAAAGATGAGAAGCTGATTTTAAGTCCGTCTGCAATTTTCCAAATGGTAGAAACCGTAGGATTGGATTCACCTTTTTCCATTTGCGCCAATTGTGCTTTACTTACATCCGTCAGTTTGGCGATATCATCTAAACTCATCCCGCGTTGTTGTCGAATCATTTTTAATTGTAGGCCTAAATTACGTCTCATCTGTTCCATCTCTTCACCTCTTATTGTTTACTTTACCATACAGATGTATAATATATTAAACTTTGAAGCGGGAGGAATTCGACCAATGACATTTATGAATGGAATAAGAGCTGGGTTAAGCATTGCCATTGGCTACTTTCCTATCGCATTAACCTTTGGATTACTAGCAAAAACAACCGGGTTGTCTATGTGGGAAGCGACAGCCATGAGTATATTCGTTTTTGCTGGTGCTGCACAATACATATCGTTAACTCTAATATCAACAGGTGTAGACCCTATCTTAATTGTTCTTAATACGTTTGTTGTCAATATCCGACACTTTCTTATGACGGCCTCATTAAATGAAAAGATGCAACCTGATGCACGTTGGAAAAAAGCCATATATGCGTTTGGGGTGACGGATGAAACGTTCTCCGTATTAGCAACAAATAAAGCCGACAAAATCCGGACTCCTTTTGCAGCCGGTGTCATTTTGATTTCTTACGGCAGCTGGGTGGTCTTCACTGCTATAGGTCATGTCATTGGTGCCAATTTACCCGAGTTCCTTCAAGCAGCCATGTCGATTGCTTTATACGCAATGTTTGTCGGACTGCTCGTTCCATCCATGAAAGGTAACCGTAAAGTGATGCTGCTGGCTTTCTTCGGTGCTGTGATTCACATTGCTTTGTATTGGAGCGGCCTCCTTTCAACAGGATGGTCCATTTTAGTAGCGACGCTCGGTTCAGCCATTTTGGTTGAGATGCTGTATGCGAAGAAAGGAAGTGCAAGTTAATGGAAAAATCGTACTGGTGGATGTTACTTGGAATGGCTGTGGTCACCTATATACCACGCGCATTTCCACTAACATTTCTGGAAGGCCGAGAATTGCCTCCCATTGTCAGCGGAATACTGCGTAATATTCCTTACGCTGTTTTGGGCGCACTGATCTTTCCCGCTATGTTGTTTGTACAAGAAGGAAATATGTTATTCGGGCTTATTGGTGCACTTGCCGCTTTTACACTAGCATTTGCTGGAGCGAATGTAATTATCGTTGTCATGGGGTCCATTGCTGTTCTGGCGATATATGGTTTGTTAGGTTGATGTAATATATTTGGATTATATGACAAAAAACGAATAGCATCATAGCTATTCGCTTTTTGTTATACGTCAATTCATTGTATGTGCGGCTAGCGCAAATGTAAGATAAACTACAGTCCCTTAACAAATCCCCTTTTTAAGCTTTTACAAGTTCCAGAACTCGGTCCGGATCGAATCCCAAAACCCATTGACCGTTAATATTTGTTTGTGGAACTCCCATTTGCCCAGTTGTTTCCACTAATTTTTGTGCTGCTATAGGATCTGCTTGAACATTCACTTCCGTGAACTCCATTTCATTTTGTTTCAGGAAACTTTTCATCATGTCGCAATATGGACATGTGTTGGTTGAATAAACAGTAATTTGTGGTTTCATTTTGTATACCTCCGATATTATGCTTTTTTATAAGCAACATTATTGCCAGTTAAATGTTTAACATTTTCGATTGTCTTGCTAATTTATCATAAAAAATGTGATTGAAAATACATTTACTATCCCTCCAGTTTTTTATGAAAGTCTACATTTTATTCACAATATACTACTAGGGGTCTACAAGTTCAAATAATTAGTATGCACAATGTTTCCCACAAAAAAACGTCTCTACACATAAGTGTAAAGACGTTTTGTTAATTATCCTGTCTTTTTGCTCGTTGCATCATACGTGTCGCGTACCAAAATCCGATCGTCAATGATAATGCATCAACAATAAATAACAGCCATGTATGCGTATACCCGACATAGACGGAGGCGGTTATAAGAGATACGGTTAAAATTAAAGCAACGATATGTGAAAATGTGATTCTTGTAAACAGTACGACGAGCAGTCCTGGTAAAAATAATGCAAATAGTATTTTTGTAAACATTGATTCCATTATTGCTCTCCTATCTTACAACCAATAAACCGAGTCGATGATGGTCGTGACGATAAATAACATGTTGACGTAATCTGACTTCACCTTGATGATCCAATACTTCAAGTCGGCAATGTGCAGCATTTATTTGAATCGCTTCATATAATTCCCGTTCATTCGTGACAGTCTGCCCGTTAACCCTGCGGATACATTCTCCAATGACAAGTCCCATCTTATCCGCTGGAGATTCCGGTAATACGCCTGCAATCATCACGCCTGAATCTTGTGGGGAAACGGCGTAATTGCCTTGTCTTTCCTTTATGGCAAAATACATCCATACCCCTATTCTTGCAAAAGCACCAAGAGCTAAACTAATAGCTGCGACAACTGGTAGCCAATAAGCAATGAGTGATAGACCTATTGTGGCCACCCCAACGATGATGACGGCTTTACCCAACTTCGGAAATAAATTCATAGGGAGTGTCCTGCGTGCTTTTTGCTGGAACCCGATTACAATTGGAAATAACACAAAAGCAAACGTTTCATTTCCAATTGTAAATTGTGGCCAATAAGTCATGAAGTCCGGTACTACACTTCCCGGTACAATGCCCAATACAGGCAACATCCACAGTCGTTTTGATAAATAACTGGCAGATGTCAAACCACGTGCCGATTTTTCCAATATAGGAGATGCCGATTCAGCACCTGTTTTTCGGATTAGCAACCCCTCTGCAATTACCGCTGCCCCCATTAACAGACTGACAGGCAAAGACAGTTCAATCCAATTGCGATCCCCGACCCATTCGAAATTCAAAATTGAAAAACTGGTATTCATTTTATAGCCAATCCACAATGCGGAAGTTGCAAGCGCTGCAGAAATAATGGACGATCCAATCTGATACATAAAAAGTACGACAATAATCGCACTGATCAAACTGAACGTTACCACCCAATCTGTCGTAAGCGTCAGACCAATACCTGTACTGAGTAAGGATAAAATCAGTGCATACATCCATATATCCGTGAACATTCTCTTAACCTCTGTCCAACCCCAAAGAATCCGTGTACGGAATGAACGTCGTTCCCTCTTTACGCGTACGTATCCTAGAAGCACCGCAAAACAGATTGCTACATAAAATAATGGATTAATAAAAAATTTTCCGATTCCCTTAATCAATTCTAGTCCAATTTCTTGCCACATTTACGAATCACCACCCAATCAACGGTTCGTGCATTTCTTTCCATTGTAACAAACCGTTGATGGAATGCGTATAGGTTTTTTCTACTTTTGAATAGAGTGGAATAAATAGCCTAGAGACATCTGAAGCTGATTATCATGTTTCTTGCTTGATTTATAGGTCAAAATGGTCTCTCTGACTTCTTTATAAAAAACTATATCCATTTTCGCTTCTGCATTGAGTTTCTTTTGTTCCTTGAAAGATTTCACGGCTCTTGCTGTATCTTCATCGAAGTAGCCATCGACTCTTGTAACAGGGAATCCTAATGCCTTCAGTACCTTTTGCCCATACTGTACATCTACATTGAAATCTCCTACTTGATAAGTTCCGCTAATCGGAAGGGGTTCGAGTTGGTAAAGTTCGCTTGCTTTCACTTCAAAATCCGTCTTAATCCCAGTTCCATGAATCCACTGCTGTTTAGGTGTTAACCATTTGTGCGAAGATAACTTCATTTCTCCCCCATTTGTTAACTCCCATGTTTCTTGCACGGTGCCTTTTCCAAAACTCTTGGAACCGGCGATTAGTGCCCGTTGGTTGGATTTTAAAGCACCACTCAACACTTCACTTGCAGAGGCACTGCCTTCGTTCTGTAATAATACAATCGGAATCTTTTTCATAACTTTTGAATAGTCATCTTCATTTGTTGATTTTACGGCCAATGGCTCGAGTGCACCTTTTGAGTCTTGCATGTAAGCAAAGATTTGCCCGCTTTTCAACATTGTGCCAATTATTTGTTCTACACTATGTAAATATCCTCCTGGATTACCACGCACGTCTATCAATAATCCATCAATCCCCTGTGTTACGAGTGTGCGGGTTTGCGTTTCCCATTCTTCTGCTGTTTTTTCACCAAACACGGAGATGCTTACATAGCCAATCGAAGAACTATCTTGTTCAATTATCTCACTAGTCACCGTTTGTATCTGAAGTGCGGATCTGGTCATCTTTAATTCCACATGTCGATCTTCCGCTTCTCTGAAGACCGTTAATGAGACATTGGTTCCTTTTTTTCCTTTTATGGCCGACAGCAAATCAGATAAGCTTTTTCCCTCTACTCGCTTCCCATCTACTCTTACAATTTCGTCATACGGTTTAACTCCTGCTTTTTCAGCAGGTGATTCTTTCATCGGTGTCACAACAATAAATCGACCTTTATTTTCTACAATCTCCAGCCCTATTCCCACACGTTCGTCCGATAAGGATTCACGGTGAGCCTTCGCTTCCTCTTTGGTCATATATTTGCTATAAGGATCTCCAAGCGTATCTGCCATTCCCCGTAAAGCACCTTCAATCAATTGTTTCCCCTCGACGGGATGAACAGAACTTGCCAAGATACGTTCATAAGCCTGATCTATCGGTGACAGTTGGCTGATTGGTACACTTGCTGCCTTGTCCTTTTTGAAAGGCGCCCAAAAAATGAGGAATAGAAGAATCAAAATCACTAAAAAACCAAACAAAAAAACCCTGCTTCGTCTCAAAAAATCGCCCCCTACTTTCTTCGTTTCAGTGTATGAACGAATAGGTGACGATAGGACAAGAAGAAGCCAGATTTATTTTTATTGGCTATGTTATTTTTCACTGTTGATTTTATAGAAAGAAGGAATCTGTGCCATTTCCGCGAACGAACTGGAAAGCCTCCTCGGGCCAACAGGATATTGGTCACGAAGGCGTTGCCACTCTAGGTGGCGTCCTTAGCCTTCATTCCTTTATCATCACTGTGGGGTCTTGCCAGCCAAGAATATAGTTAAAGGTAGTTTGACAATATTCTTTGCGACGAGTAACCGCAGGAGCAGCCTTATTCTTTGCGACGAGTAACCGCAGGAGCAGCAAATATGGTCAAAGTTAGTTTGACCATATCTTTGCGACGCTTAACCGCAGGAGCAGCACTTTTGAAAAATGAGACCCACAAGTATGTGGTTTTCATACTTGTGGGTCTCATGCGGAACGTACGGCTTGCGCAAATATACGATAAACAACCATACCTTTTAACAGAGCATTTTTATTCTAAATTAGACACATAATCTTTAATCATTTGGTCATCCATCGGTCCTACAATCTTGTTCTGAATGCGGCCTTTAGTATCAATCATATATGAAGTAGGTATAGTGATGGCTTCAAAGGTTTGACCAACGGCACCTTCAGTATCCATAGGAATCGGAAAAGTCAGCCCGTAGTCCCGTACAAAATCGTTCACTTTCTCTTCACTGTCTCCGCTGGTTAGGTTGACAGCTAATATTTCTACATTTTCTTCTTCTGCGAAATCTTCATAGTAATTTTGCATATGGGGCATTTCGGCCTTACAAGGAGGACACCACGTCGCCCAGAAATTAACGATTACTTTTTTCCCTTGATAGTCAGAGAGCTTCACTTTTTTCCCATCAAGTGTTGTTAATTCAAAATCTGGTGCTGTATCGCCCTTATTCAATCCTTCGGATGCAGCAACACCTGTCATTTCGATACCTAATTGTTCATTTTCAAAGGATTCTGCCTCATCGATGTTATTTTTCACCATCGTCGCGATGACAATCGTTATAAGAACAGCAAGTATCACGAGTCCAAATACTTTTTTGGTCATTTGTTCTCCTCCATTTGTTGTTTATTCAAAAATATAGAAACGGTAAAACCGCAAATCACGAATAGTACCGTGACCATCAGCGGACTTTGGAACACACCTTCAGGCTGTAAAACGGCAGCAAGGATATGTGTAAATAAAAAGAGCGTAAGCAATTGTAATCTCCAAACATTTGATGCAAATGCTTTCTTCCATGTTAAGGTAGTCATTCCGGTAAAAATAACAATTGTCATCAGTTTCTGCCAAATTTCCGCTTCATTCATAATAACCATAAGGAATTGATACAAAGATTGCAACAAAACGAACCCAATAAGCATCGCGCCAACCTCGCGTTCAGGCAAACCTCTGCTTCTTATTTGCCATACTAAACGACTAAGTGCTAAAACCAATGCAATGTAGAATCCGGTTTCACCCCCATTGAAATAAAGAATCCCAAGTGGGTATTTAACAATCATATCAAAATCGGTAAACACTACACTAAATTTCCATACAATTAAAAAGAGTATTGCTGCATCCGAAAACCAATCTTCTGTATCTTTCCCAAATTTCATCCTTAATACGATTCCCGTAATAAATAACGCCAAAAGTATTGCTATCCACGATGAAGGAATTGTTAGAGACTTGATAATAAACCAATCCGTTACCGGCAACACTTTTCAACTCCTCATGACATTCCAAATATACCCTATATCGTATATCAAACTACTTACTATGTGGAGAAATATGCTTTTGAACATCAATAAAAAAGCTCACACTCAGTTTACCTGAGAGTGAGCTCAATTGACTTACTTTAGAATGATACATAACGTATCGGATTGACCGCATTTGAACGTTCACTATTCCAAGGTCCTTCATGAACTTCAAAATGTAAATGAGGTCCAGTCGAACGACCTGTATTTCCCATTCTACCTATCATTTGTCCTTTAGAGACTGATTGACCTGAACTTACATTGTATCCACTTAAATGCGCGTAGACAGTCGTGAAAATTTGACCATTAATAGAATGTGTAACCATAATTACATTTCCGTATGTTCCCATTGGCCCAGCATGAGAAACAATACCATCCGCCGCTGAGACAACCGGTGTACCGATGCTATTGGCAATGTCACTGCCGTAATGGAATTCCGCGCCTGATCCGATATTACGACCACCGAAAGTGGAAGAGAAACGTCCTGCAGCAGGGCGTGTCCAATCACCAGAAGATACTACTGGTGGAGGTGTTGCATTAGAATTTGAAGAATTATGTTTATTGCGTTCAGCAGCATCTTTTTTCTTGCGTGCGATTTCGGCTTGACGTGCAACTTCGATTAATCTCTCTTGTTCAGCTACTATTTTACTCTCTACCGCTTTACTGATTTCGAGTGTTTCAGAATATTCTTCTTCAAGTGAATTCTTTTGTTGGATTAATTTTCCTTGTTCCGCTTCTAGTTGGTCTACTAAACTACCTTTTGAAGCTTTTTGGGAATCAAGATCTGCTTTAAGACTTACTAATTTATCACGGCTTGTCTTTTGTTGAGCCAATTTTTCTTCAACCGAAGATTTCTGCACTTCCAATGACTTTTTATCTGCAGCCTGTTCTTCCAAAATCTTGCGGTCTGCATCCATTAGCGTATTTACAGCTGAGAAACGGTCAATGAAATCTGAGAAACTGCTAGCTCCAAGTAACACATCAAGATAATTAACGGAACCGCCACTTTCCTGAACGGAGCGAAGACGCTCTTTAATTAACTCGTCACGATCAGCGATTTTCTTTTCTAAAACCGTAATACTTTCATGCAATTTTTCAATTTCTAAGTTCGTGCGTTTAATGTCTCCAAGCACACGATCTATTTCGCCATTTGTCTCAATAATTTTGCTATCGAGAGTTTGAATTTGAGCAAGCAATTTTTCTTGGTCCGATTGATTTTCTGAAATGTCGCCTTTTTTCTGATTAATAGTCGAATTCAATTGTGATTTTTTACGATCCAATTGTTTCTGTTCATTTTTCAAATCGTTCAAGGAGTTAGCCAATGCATCCGCAGGTTGTGTCATAAATAATGAACATCCCAATACTGTTGCAATGGAAACTGCCATCCATTTAGATTGATTCTTTCTCATGTTCTGCCCCTTTCAAGCTCGCGTTTATACGCGTAAAAACTTACGTACTGACATAAAACTTCCCCACACACCAATGAAAATGCCCATCATTAAAATGAGGCCGTTAACTTGATACAAAAATGGAGTAAGTGGTAATAAATTAAACAATTCGCCTTTTAAATAAGGTTGAACAGCTTGATATAAGTTGTAATAGAGAAGAGTGACGAGAGTTATTGGCAATATTGCACCAAGGATTCCGATCCACATTCCTTCTAAAACGAACGGTATACGAACAAACCAATTTGACGCTCCTACCAGTTTCATAATTTCAATTTCACGTCGACGTGCAACAATTGTGATACGGATTGTATTCGAAATTAGGAACATCGCAGTAAATAGTAACGCTAGGATTAATACTAAACCTATATTTCTAGCAACATTCAGGAAACTGAATAGTTTTTCAATCTTGCCTTCACCATATTCGACCGAATAGGTGTTTTTAAGACGATCTATTCGTTGAGCAACTTTCTCAGTTTCCTGAGGGTTTTCAGCCTTCACGTAGTAGGCTGCACGAAGCGGGTTATTTTGATCGGACAATCCCATGTTCGCTCCGAAATCTTTTATTAAATCTTTTAATTCAGCTTCTTTTGTTGAATAGACGACTGTTGCAACACCATCTAATTCTTTAATATCTTTTTCTAATTGCGTTGCAGCTTTGTCATCTGCAGTAAGTTCAAGCAACACTTTTATTTCAACATCTTTTTCTAAATCATCAGCCACTTTACTTAAATTCATCATGATCATTACGAATACGCCGACAAGCAACAATGTGACAGTCACTGCACTGGCAGATGCAAAAGTCATCCAGCTATTTCGGCCGAGACTTTTAAAACTTTCACGGAAATGACGTCCTACAGTCCTAGCTTTCATAACCGTAGTCACCTCCGACTTCATCACGTACGACGAGTCCGCCTTCAACTGCAATCACTCGATGTTTGATTGTATTAACAATTTCTTTATTATGGGTGGCCATTATAATGGTTGTCCCACGACGATTGATTTCTTCGAACAAATTCATGATATCCCAAGAAGTTTCAGGATCTAAGTTTCCAGTTGGCTCGTCCGCAATCATCACTTTTGGGATGTTGACAATGGACCGGGCAATCGATACACGCTGTTGTTCTCCACCAGACAGCTCAGTTGGGAACATACGAGCTTTATGTTTAAGCCCTACCAAATCCAAAACTTCCATAACACGTTTACGAATCACTTTTGGCGATTCTTCAATTACTTCTAAAGCAAATGCTACATTTTCAAAAACATTCAATCTCGGTAATAATTTAAAATCTTGAAAGACAACACCTATTTGTCTTCTTAAATATGGAACTTTTTTCGACTTCAATGTCGCCAAGTTTATGCCATTTACTAGTATATCTCCACTCGTAGGACGCTCTTCTCTGTACATCATTTTGATAAATGTAGATTTACCAGCCCCACTTGGACCTACAACATATACAAATTCACCTTGTTTGATTTCTACATTAATTCCGTTTGCAGCAACAATGCCGTTTGGATATTTTTTGTAGACATTTTTCATTGAAATCATATTTTTGTAACCACCTATGTTTTTTCCTAGCTGTTCGAAATTTTTTCCGACAAGCTCATTATATCAAGTTTGTCGACAAAATTTTATTACAGTACTATTACAAAATTTAGACAGAAACCTTGTGATACCTCCTCATTAGTTCTTTATCCCTAAAATTCAACAAGATATTTCGACCTATTAAACACTAAAATTCGGCATTAGGTTCCTGAAATCCTCCTTTTAGTTCGACACTTTTTTGACAAAAACAAAGACCAATGACATAAACAGTCATTGGTCTTTGTTTATTACAATTTATTTTTTATTAGCCAACCATTCGGCAACTACTTCAGCTTCTGCGCCTTCAATAATGTTCGGAGGCATTTGACCACGGCCTTTTTGAATTACCTGTAAAATTTCCTCTTCAGTAAGGCGGGATCCCACATCTGTCAGATTTGGGAAGTTGCCTTGCCCTTCTAAATTACCACCGTGACAGCTTGTGCAATTACCCTGTACAATTTTTTCAGCATCCTGTGTATCAGTTACTTCTCCGCCATTTTCATCATTGGTTGGCGTCGGTTTTTCATCATTTCCACCACCACATGCGGCAAGCATTAGTGCAGAACCAAAAATAGCTCCAAGAAATTTTTTGTTCATCTTGTTCCCTCCCTCAAAATAGTTTATATACTTTTTAAGTATACCTAAATTATGGACGTTTGAAACCCTCACCGAGTACTTCGTAGGCATCTGAAACGATGACAAATGCTGATGGATCAACCATTTTAACTAATTGTTTCAATTTCGTGAATTCGGTTTGATAAACAACAACAAGTAACATTGGTCGTTCTTGTTCGGTATAGCCACCAACTGCCGGAAGCTTGGTTACACCACGATTTATTTCGGTATAAATAGCATCCCGTAATTCTTCCTGTTTATTCGTAATAATGTAAACCATTTTCGATTGGCTGAATCCAAGTTGAACAATATCAATGGTTTTGGTTGTCACAAATAGACCAATCAGAGCATATAGTCCTTTTTCAATATCGAAAACAATGGCTGCAGAAAGAACAATCAGTCCGTCAATCAGCATAACGCTAGTTCCAAGGGTAAAACCGGTGTACTTCGCAAAAATTTGAGCCGCTAAATCTGTTCCTCCAGTTGATGCACGTCCTCGGAAGACAATACCCAATCCTACTCCTACTGAAATCCCGCCAAATAGTGCCCCGAGTAACGGATTTAATGTTGCGGGTTCCCATCCTGCAGTTAGTAAGACAAACATGGGAAGCGCAAGTGTTCCGACTAGTGAACGTGCTCCGAATTGTTTACCAAGAAAAATTACACCTGCAATAAATAAAGGAATATTAAATGCGTATTGCACATATCCTGGATTCCAATTGAACAATCCTTTTAAAATCGTACTGATTCCACTAACTCCGCCAGATGCCACTTCGTTTGGCAATAAGAAAACGTTAAAACCTACAGCGATAATAGCAGCACCGGCGATGATATACAAATATTCTAAAACGGAAGCCAAAATAGGATGTGGCTCAACCCGTGTTTTTCGATTCATAAAATTTCCTTCTTTCTATTATGTCCATTTTTCCCTAATGAAGTATAGCAGAGGATATATATAGTGTGAACTTCATCATGATAAAGTGAGCCGGTATGAAAATTTTCTTTCAACGTCGCAATTGTAATATATACGTTGATTTATCGTACATTTGCGCTGGCAGCATGTTCCGCATGCGCTAACAAGTATGAAAACCACCTACATAATTGTTTTCCCTTTATTTTAGTAAGCTATGTATGAGCCTTTTTATCCTCCGTAAAAGTTTACAGAACCATAAAAAAACGGACACCTCTGTAGGATGTCCGTTTTTACCTTAATTCATTTTTGATCGCAAGTAGGAATTGATGAACAGATCGATATCGCCGTCCATTACACCTTGTACATTGCCGCTTTCAGCATTTGTACGGTGATCTTTTACCATTGAATAAGGATGGAAGACGTATGAACGAATTTGAGATCCCCAACCGATTTCCTTTTGCTCTCCTCGAATTTCGAGCATCTGAGCTTCTTGTTCTTCGATTTTCAATTGATACAATTTCGCTTTTAACATCGTCATCGCTTTTTCACGGTTCTTGATTTGAGAACGTTCTTGTTGACACGTAACAACTGCACCGGTCGGTAAATGAGTGATACGGACAGCGGAGTCAGTTGTATTGATATGCTGACCACCTGCACCACTGGCACGGTACGTATCGATTTTCAAATCTTCCGTACGAATGTCAATTTCGATTTCATCATTAAATTCAGGCATAACTTCACAGGATACGAAAGAAGTATGACGTCGGCCAGAAGAATCGAAAGGAGAAATTCGTACTAAACGATGGACCCCTTTTTCAGCTTTCAAATAGCCGTATGCATTGTGGCCTTTAAATCCTAGTGTGACGGACTTAATTCCAGCTTCGTCACCAGGTAAATAATCGAGTGTCTCCACTTTGAAGCCACGCTTCTCGCCCCAACGCGTATACATACGCAGGAGCATGGAGCCCCAATCCTGAGACTCCGTTCCTCCTGCACCAGGATGAAGTTCAAGAATGGCATTGTTTTTGTCATACGGTTCGCTCAGTAATAATTGCAGTTCAAAATCGCCCAATTTCGCAGTAAACTCTATCATTTCACTGCTGAGTTCTTCTTGCAATTCCTCGTCAGGTTCTTCGCGTAACAATTCCAATGTCATTTCTAAGTTTTCCTGGGTATCAAGCAATTCATTATATTCGTTCACAATTTCTTTTAATCCATTTGCTTCTCCGATGACCACTTGTGCTGCTTGTTGATCATTCCAAAAGTCAGGCATCGACATATTTTCATCCAACTCAGCAATTCTTGCCTCTTTGTTTTCTAAGTCAAAGAGACCCCCTAAAGTCGGATAATTTTGAAGCTGTTCTGTCTAGTTCATTACGTACATCTGATAATTCCATCATGTCTAAATTCCTCCGTTATCTTTCAACAGCACCATGGCAATTTTTGAATTTCTTGCCACTGCCGCATGGACACACTTCATTTCTTCCTACTGAAGCTTCTGTACGAACTGGCTTTTTCTTGACAGTTCCGCCTTCTTCTTTCGGATTAACAGCTTGGCCCTTCGCTACTTCTTCACGTTCCAGGTTATTGCGTATTTCTGCCTTCATGGCATATTTCGCAACATCATCCTGTACGGACTCAACCATCGCTTCGAACATCGCAAATCCTTCGTTTTGATACTCACGAAGTGGATCGATTTGTCCGTAAGCACGCAAGTGAATTCCTTGGCGCAGTTGGTCCATCGCATCAATGTGATCAATCCATTTTGAATCAATTGAACGCAACAGGACAACTTTTTCAAATTCACGCATACGCTCAGGAGTCATTTCCTCTTCTTTTTCATCATAGCGTTTGTAAACTTCCGCTTTAATAAATTCTGTGATTTCGTCCACAGATTTACCTTCCAACTGCTCACGAGTCATGGCACCTTCAGATAGTAAATTTGCTTGAATTGTATCTTCCAGACCTTTATAGTTCCACTCTGCGTGCTTGTCTGTAGCAGTATGAGCTGCAACTGATCGTTCAATAACTTCGTCGATCATCGTTTCTACCAATCCACGCATATTTTCGGTTTCCAGCACTTCCAAACGTTCTTTATAAATGATTTCACGTTGTTGACGTAAAACATCATCATATTGAAGCAATCGTTTACGTGCATCAAAGTTATTTCCTTCGACACGTTTTTGTGCAGATTCAACCGCACGTGTTACCATTTTCGACTGGATTGGCTGAGAATCATCCATACCCAATCTAGACATCATAGCACGCATATTGTCCGAACCAAAACGACGCATCAAATCATCTTCCATTGATAAATAGAACTGAGTCACACCAGGATCGCCTTGGCGTCCTGAGCGTCCACGAAGCTGATTGTCAATACGACGCGATTCATGGCGTTCTGTACCGATGACAGCTAATCCACCAACTTCGATGACATCTTCACCAAGTTTGATGTCTGTTCCACGTCCAGCCATGTTCGTAGCAATCGTTACAGATCCTTTATGGCCAGCAGTTGAGATGATTTCAGCTTCACGTTCATGATTTTTCGCATTCAATACGTTGTGGCGAATGCCATGTTTTGTCAACAAATTCGAAATAATTTCAGATGTTTCGATAGCCACTGTACCAACAAGAACTGGTTGACCAGCTTTGTGTCGTTGTGCAATATCTTCCGCTACGGCTTTATATTTACCTTCCATTGAAGCGTAAATTAAATCAGCACGATCATCACGTCCAATGACACGATTCGTTGGAATGACAATGACATTCATATTGTATATATTGCGGAATTCTTCTTCTTCGGTTTTGGCTGTACCCGTCATCCCAGAAAGTTTTTCGTACATACGGAAATAGTTCTGGAATGTAATGGTTGCCATGGTCATCGATTCATTTTGAATCTCAAGGCCTTCTTTCGCTTCAATCGCTTGATGAAGTCCATCCGAATAACGGCGACCTTTCATCAGACGTCCTGTAAAGGAGTCAACAATTACGACGTTGCCTTCTTGAACCACATAATCTACATCGTTATGCATACTTGCATGTGCCTTCAAGGACTGGTTAATGGCATGGTTTAAGCGAACATGTGTCAAATCGAATAAATTGTCGATTCCAAACGCTTTTTCAACCTTTTCAATTCCTGCCTCTGTTAATACGACACCTTTAGTCGACTCATCATATGAATAGTCTTCTTCCTTACGAAGTACACGGACAAGAGCATTTGATTGTTGGTAAAGTTGAGCAGATTTTGCTGCTTGTCCTGAAATAATCAATGGCGTACGTGCCTCATCAATTAAAATGGAATCGACTTCATCGATTACTGCATAATAGAGTGGTCGTTGAACATGTTCTTCTTTGTACAACACCATATTGTCACGTAAGTAGTCGAATCCAAGTTCGTTGTTTGTTGAGTACGTAATATCAGCTGCATACGCTTCACGTTTCTCGTCCTTATTCAAACTGTTTAAATTCAATCCAACAGTTAATCCTAAGAAATTATACAACTGACCCATTTCGGCAGCATCACGGCTTGCCAAATACTCATTGACAGTAACCACATGAACACCTTTTCCAGTGATGGCATTTAAATAAACAGGCATAGTGGACGTCAACGTCTTCCCTTCACCGGTTTTCATCTCTGAAATATTGCCTTCATGAAGTGCAGCCGCACCCATAATTTGAACGCGGAAAGGATACATACCAAGAACTCGTTTGGCTGCTTCCCGAACAACTGCGAATGCCTCCGCTTGAATTTCCGACAAATCGGAACCACTTTCAAAACGCCCTTTAAATTCATCAGTCTTAGCACGTAACTGATCATCAGTTAATGCTTCCATGTCTTTTGCAAACGCCTCTACTTGATCGGCAACTTTTTCTAATCTTTTTAAATCACGCTTATTTAAGTCAAATACTTTATTTAATACTCCAAGCATTTAGATTCACTTCCCATATAGTCTCAAGGTTATTTTACTATAGTCTCAAGGTTTATTTTACCACTGCAACTATGGGGGTGCAAATAACGGCTATATCTCTACAGTGGTTGTCTATCTTTTAGAAAATCATGCAATTGTGTCCAGTTCAAAGGTTTGCTGCCATAAAACCCTTGAATGACATCTGCATTCAAAGCCTTTATTAAGAAGAGCTGTTTTTGTGTTTCTACCCCTTCTGCAACTACGTTGAACCCTAAATCGTGGGACAGGTCAATGACGGATTTAATGATCGCCTGCACACGCGAATCATTCTCCATTTTCTGAACAAATGAACGGTCAATTTTCACACGGTTTATCGGTAAAATACGCAAATAATTTAATGAGGAATAACCTGTTCCGAAATCATCAAGCGCAATGGAAATGCCCATTTCTTGAATTTTTTCGAGCGTTTCCAACACTTCTTCTCCACCCTCAATAAAGATGGACTCGGTTATCTCGATTTCGATGAGGCCAGGATCTACATGATATTTATTCAACAACGTTTTCAAGAGATGAATGAAGGATGTTTCCCGTAGTTGAATCGTACTGACATTGATCGCTACAGTCGACACATGTGGGTAATCCTTATGAATACTCTTAATTTCGCGAATGGCTGTTTCAAGTACCCAATCACCTATCTCTTGAATTTTCCCAGACTCTTCCGCCACGGGAATAAATTCGGCAGGAGAAATCATTCCCCATTCTGGATGTCGCCACCGCAGCAATGCTTCCAGACTTTCGGTTTTTCCTGTGTTTAGGTTGAACTGTGGTTGGTAAACGAGTGAAAGTTGATTGTACTTGATGGCCTCACGTAAACCTTGCTCCATCATATGCTGTTTTTCGAATGCTTCCTTCATTTCATAATTGAAATAGAGGACTCTGTTTCTTCCTACTGCTTTTGCTTTATAAAGTGCGGTATCTGCATTGATTAGTAATTGCTCACATGATTGAGCATCCGTGGGATAAAGTGAAACTCCTATGGAAGAAGTCACAAAAAATGCTTGTTCGTTCAAATAAAATGCTTTTGCGAATGAAGTATGTATTGAAGTAAGGGTTGCTCGGACACCCGGGAATTTGTCTTTTTTGGAATGTAGCAAGACAATGAATTCATCCCCACTGAAGCGACCAAAGCAGCTGTTTTCTGGCAATAAGTCTTTTATCCGATGTGCTACTTGTACTAATAGCGAATCCCCGTAAGCATGTCCTTTCGAATCATTGATTTGTTTAAAATGATCAAGGTCAATAAATGCCACAGTTATCATTTGATCGGAATCGGTTAATTCTTCGATCCATCCGGCAAGTTCACGTTCAATCGAAAAACGGTTTGGCAAGTTCGTTAATGAGTCAAATCTTGCCTGATAGTCAATTTCTTGTACTTGTAGGTTTAGCAAATTGCCCATCTGCTCGATAGATTGTGCAATTTCACCAATTTCGTCCTTACTTTTGATTCCCATCTTAGCGACTAAATTACCTCGTTCCATTTGACGGACATGCTTCACAATGGTCGGTAAGTCTTTTAACATGGAGCGAAGCAACCAGGATAAGGTGATTAAAATAAGAATTGCTGCGATGACCCATGATATACCGATGATTTGCCCAAAAACTGCAAGTGGTTGAGTAACTGTTTTTTCGGGTGCATAACTAATCATTTGCCACCCAGTACTATCAATTTTTCGTGTTTCCACATAAAAGTTTCCTTTTGATGTTTTAACTAACTCGAATACGTTTTCAGCGAGTGCAATGTTTTCGAATTCACTATTAATGTTGTCAGAGTCAAATAAGGTTTGCCCTGTCTCCGTCAATAAAATATGCTTGTTTTCCTTTGTTTCATATGGTCCTATCAATTTAGGAATCGTATCCAGATGCATGTCCAAACCAAAATAACCGAGACGTCTGCCCTCTGATTCGACTGGATAAATGACACTCACGGTTAATTCCTTCGTTGTGTAATCGAAATAAAGATCTGAGTATGATAAGCCTTCTGCTTCATTCGCTTTTTTAATCCACGTTCGTTTATGTATATCATAAGCGGCATCGGTAACGTATCCATTATCTGCAATTAAAAAATTCGGCTCAAGAAAGGCCATCCATACTAAACCAACACCATCTGTATTTTCTTGTACTCTTGTCATAAGCTGATTTGCATGCTGATATGTATTTGACTCCTCTACATTTTCCCGTTCAACTGAAGATTCCATAAGTTCCCGTACATCTTCAAGTTCTCCAAGTTGTTTTGTAATTTCACTTTTACTACTTAACAACGTGTAGATTTGCTGAACCACCAATTCGTTTTCAAGGGCCAATTCTTCTTCCATTTGTGATTCAAATAAGTTTTTTGAATAATTGTATGAAAAAGAAGCCATCACAAAGAGGATTGGGATGACAATTGCACTCATGGCAAATAACACTTTCCCACGAAATCCAAGTCTTTTCCAAAATCGACTTTTCTTCATCCAATCCCCTCCCCTATTTAAGTGAAGTACCTAGCAATTAATAATGTTATAATTCGCTTCATTCGAGTGAATTCCTCCTCAATCGACAAATAAATCAATTTTACAAATGGCTATGTTAAACACGGTTGTTTTTATCCGTTTGTACAAGCCATTCGTTCCACTTGAGGCATCCTGGCGCAAATCATTTTTTAACATCTACTGCATTTATACAAATCATAATTTTTACTGCTGTTAAATGATGCTGATGTTTATCGCCATTCGCGCTAGCCGTATGAGCCAACAATTATGCAAATCACATATTTGTTAGTCTCACATGTGGGCAAACAAGAAGTGGGTCATAAAGGTGTTGCCACAAAATTTCTCGCATTGCATTTTGCAACGAGTAACCGGAGACGCAGGACAAGACGTTTTTAATCTTCGTTCCCTGAAATGCAGGCGCAAATGCACTCTTTATTTAGCTAAATAAATAAAAAAAGAAAGCCCAAATCTTTCTGGGCTTTCTCATTTACTGATTAAGATTAATTTGTTTCGATTAAACCATACTTACCGTCTCTACGCTTGTAGACGATATTTGTTCCATTAGATTCTGCATCAGTGAAAACGTAAAAATTATGTCCAAGCATATCCATTTGAAGAACCGCTTCTTCCTGATCCATCGGTTTCAATTCAAATTGTTTTGTACGGACGATGTGTAATTCTTCTTCACTCTCATCCTGATATGCCGCTTGCTCAGGAGAAACAACGTTTGCAAAGTATGCACCTACTCCTTCACGTTCACGGAACTTACGGTTTACTTTCGTTTTATATTTACGAATTTGACGCTCAAGTTTATCGACGATTAAATCGACCGCTGCATACATATCATTGTGACGTTCTTCAGCTCGAAGCGTTAAACTCTTCAAAGGAATTGTTACTTCCACTTTCGTTTGACTGTCGTTATACACCTTTAAATTGACATTTGCGTTCGCTTGGAGATCTTCGTTGAAATAGCGCTCTACCTTATTGATTTTGCTTTCAACGTGCTCACGAATCGCAGGAGTTACCTCAACGTTTTCACCACGGATATTAAAATTTAACATGTAAACTCCTCCTTTAATTAAGGCTATGTAAACCTTATTCTACATATCCCCTATAAACTCCTGCTACAAACCAAAAACTTTTCTGGATTTTGTCGAATAAATGCCTTTTTCTGTCGCATCATGCTCGAATCAATGTAATTGCATCTACTGATTCAGCCCCCGCTTTTTTTAAAACAAATGCGGCATGATGCAGTGTGGTGCCTGTTGTATATAAATCGTCGACCAATATAATGTGTTGATTTTGAACACTCTTGGACACGGAAAAAATTAATTCGGAGGACATCCGATCTTTTCTTGTTTTTCCGACTTGTGAACGATTTACAGTTTTGTCCAACACATGCGTATAAGGAACATGTGCAGCCATGAGCAATTGATCCACTTGTGAAAAGGTTCTCTCCTGTAACTTTTCCGGATGTAGAGGAATAGGGACTATCAACTTCTGAACATTTCTTAACGGTTTGAAATCTTCAGTAAAAATCGTTGCCAGCTCCACGTCCAACTGGAATTTGTATTGTTGAAACACATGCTTCATCCAGTCATTGTAAGTGTATATGGATCTGACGGTATCCAGTGCACCTTCATATATTGTCCCCGACCATTCATTTTCAATCTGATTATTTTGTACTTTTTCAAATTTTGCTCTGCAACCATGACAAAGAACATCCGATTGTTTTAAGAAAAATAGTTTTTGCCAAGAAGCACTTTCTAAAAATGGTGTTGAACAGAGTAAACACGTCATTGCCTGTATCCACCCTGCTTATTGTGAGCTTCTATAGTAGCTTTGGCTGTATCCATGGCAGACGAAATTCCATGATGAAAAAACACCAGATCTCCATCAGGATAATCTATCGCTCGACCGACACGCCCACCTATTTGGATTAATGCACTGCTCGTAAAAATCGTCTCATCAGCACCCACTACTGCTACTTGAACATTAGGAATCGTGATTCCTCGCTCCAAAATGGTCGTTGTCAGCAAGCCACAAACTTTTTTCTGACGCAATTTAATGACCTTATCTTTTCTATCACTGTCTTCTGCATGGACTGACAAAATTTCCGGATGCAACAGCTGAAATAAGGGCAAAGCTTTTTCCATGAGTTCAATAGTAGGGAAGAAAATTAAAAAGGGTCGGGAGTGGTTCAAGCAATTTAAAGTCCACATCTTTAATTTGGGGGGAAGTTTACCTTTCTGAATGTGCTTATGATAATTCCACAACCCGACAAAACGTGGTATCGGTAGAGGAAAACCATGAAACCTTACAGATATGACCGATTTATTAACAGCTTGTCTTAAAAGTTCATCAGATGGTGTAGCTGTAATAGTATGGACAACAGCTTCTTTCTTTTTCGCTTTTTGCACTGCATATTGCAGAGATTTATCCACTGTATATGGGAAAGCATCCGCTTCATCGACAAACACGACATCAAAAGCTTCTTCAAATCTGTACAATTGATGTGTTGTTGCGATGATGAGCTGTGCGTAGTCCGTGTAACCCGGAGAGCCACCATATAAAGCATGAATAACTGTTTGCGGAAAAACTTGCTGGAATCTCGGCGCAAGCTCCAGTACAACATCTGTCCTTGGAGTAGCCACACATACACGTTGTCCCCGCTCAAGCAAATCAAATACAGCAGGAAACAATAATTCCGTTTTTCCAGCCCCGCATACGGCATGAACTAAATGACTTTGATTTCGACGAACGCTGGCTAGTAATTCATTTGAAGCTCGTTCTTGTTGGGATGTCAATGTGCCAGACCATGAAAACCGATGTGACTGGATTTGTTCAATCACAGGTCCAGTCCATGTTATCAACTCCGTGCAACTGCTCACTCTGCCCATACGAATGCAATGCCTGCAATAAAGGCAAACACCTTTACATTTTGCACAGTGGAAAGAGGTCAATTGGTTAAATCCACAACGACGACATTGGTGTTGATTGGTTTTTAGTAATGGTGAAAAATGAGTTGATGAAATGCCTTGATGAGGGGTAATAAATCCTTTTTCAATTAAATCTTCTACGTCGGATAAAGGAAATGGGGTTTGTTCCTTCAACCATAATCGGCCACTTAAAAATGTTTGTATCTCTTTCATGAGCATCCCTCCTATACGGATATCTCATTCCTACCATTTAATCATAATCCCAAATTGTAGAACTCGCCAATTTAAGATGGGCATATTGGTGTATAGAGAAGGGAAATTTTTAACAAAGAAGTTGATATTATGAAGGACTGTATTTGCACCTTACATGCCGCAAGAGCTTGAAGTGTGCGTTAAGCGGATTTCATACTAATTAGCTCTGGCGGAAACTTGAGATAGCTCAAAACGTTGATTTACAGTTCAATGTAACTGAGCCTAAATAATAAAAACCTCGCACTTATGCGAGGTTCTCATCTTCTTTATTCCGCTACATCACCGATGAAGTAGACACTGCTGACACGCCAGTTTCCATCCTCTTTGGCAAAAACGGTTACTTGTCGACCTGTTCGGTCAAGTTTAGCACCTGTTGACTCCTGTTCAAGCGAGATCGCAAGTGAAGCAAAGACCTGAGCTTGGCTTTTGTCATACTTAATGACCGTCACATCTTCAGCTGTCCGATTAGCTTTATATTCTTTAAACGTTTTTTTAATCATCTCTTCTTCTTCCTTGTAATCAAACCCTTCAGGTTCTTTAGCGATGACAGACATATACGTCTCAAAGTCTTCGTTATTGAAAGAAGTCATATAGGTATCAAATGCAGCCAATATTGCCTTCTTTTCATCTGCTGGCACATCTTGTGCCTCTTCAATTTCAGAACCCGACATCTCAAAGCCAACATCAGATTGTTCCTGATCCTGATTCTTCACACCATGTTCCAATGCATTATTTTCACTTGAAGTTTCCCCATCGGAAACGGAACCTGCACCGCCTCGGTCTTCTTCACTTGCACAAGCAGACAGTAATATTGAAATTAGCGCTAACACGATCATATATTTGAATTTCATTATAATTCGTCCCTCCTACTCGGCTATTTTGTCATAAAATGATTGCCCTTACAATAATTATAGCCGCATTCAGAATAGAGACGACACCCATCATGTGAAAGTTTCGTGTATTAAAGCGTAGGATTGTTGGATGGCTTCGGATTATAGTGGGCTGTTTCCATTTTGTGCAACCTGAAAGGCTAAACTGTCTACCTGGAACTCCAATCTGTCTACCTGGACAAATTTCACTTGAGAATATCTTGGTGCTTATCATTTTGTGCAACCTGGATGGCTAATCTGTCTACCTGGAATGCAAAACTGTCAACCTGGATGGGCATTCTGTCTACTTGGCAATCTTTTCTAGTAATTCAGTTGCAACTAGATGGATAAAAATGCTATTTTTACATTATCCCAAAGACTAGAAGGAGTGATATTTTATTGTCGGAAATCGAGAAACACCTAAATCGTTAACGGTTTATCTTCGCTTACTAAATAGAGTACCCAAAGAACATCCGCTTTATAAGGATATTGAATCGAGAATCAAACGGATTCGTGCTGGGTACAGCGGTGAAACGTATGTGGACAATTTTTTAAAGAATATTGATTTTCCATGTCCTTATGTCATCTTTAAAGACATTAATGTTCAAACTTCAGCAAACACAAAAGCCCAGTTTGATACATTAATCATTACACCAAAGTTTATATGTATATTAGAAATAAAAGCATTGAAAGGTCGAATCTCTTTCCACAAGACTCCTGCCCAATTAGTCAAAGAAGTCGACGGAGTTAAAACTTCAATGAAATGTCCAGAGGAGCAACTGAAACGTCATGAAAGAAGATTGGTTAAATGGTTGAATACAAATCAAATAAATCTACCCATACGAAGTGCTATTGTTTTCGCATTTTCTAGCACCCTTGTAGATTTGCCCCCTAGGTATTCCAACATAGTGATGGGCTGTGATGTCGGTTCTTATATTGAAGACCTATTTGATCTCCCTCCCGTACTTACAGAAAAAGAATTCAATTCATTGATCGACTCCCTGCAACAGGCTAAAACGAATTATTCCCCCACCCCACTAGTAAATACTGTCCCAATTCAAGATTCAGAGATTGTCAAAGGATTGCTTTGCCCGCAATGCTCTATGAATATTGGCTCTCTTTATAAATGTCCTACTTGCAAAATTACGAGGAAAGTAATCATTGCGAATGCTCTCGAGGATTGGTTTTATTTAATGAAAAACACTATTACTACAAGAGAATGTCTGGATTTTTTGCAACTAAGAGATAAAACATCTGCATCACATATTTTAAATAGAGCTAAATTGATACCTAAAAACAATGGTCGCTATAGATTTTATAAATTATTTGACGATGACTATGAAGGTTCTTTTTCAATGCGAGCTGAAGTGCTTGAAACAAAATAGGAGTTTGTGCTTCTTGGACATCTATTCTGTCTCATGACAATACCATGTCAAATTTTCATTTTGTGCAACCTGGACACCCATTCTGTCTACCTGGAATCCAAAACTGTCTACCTGGATCCTCATTCTGTCTACCTGGACAAGTTTCACTTGAGAATATCTTGGTACTAATCATTTTGTGCAATCTGGATGGCCATTCTGTCTACCTGGAATCCAAAACTGTCTACCTGGAACCCAGTTCTGTCAACCTGGACACCCGTTCTGTCTACCTGGACATCCAAACTGTCAACCTGGACACTAAACTACACACCCGACCCATTGTCATCTCACTAAAAATCAAAAAACCCCTCACTTTTGTGAGGGGTCCAATTAGTCAATTAGCGTACTTCAACCCAGCCATTTTTAATAGCTGTTACGACGGCTTGTGTACGGTCGTTTACATTCATTTTTTGAAGAATGCTAGAGACGTGATTTTTCACTGTTTTTTCAGAGATGAACAATGTTTCACCGATCATGCGGTTACTTTGGCCATCTGTTAATAATTGGAGAACTTCACATTCACGTTTTGTTAGTAAATGGAAAGGACGTCGAATTTCGGATTGGTGGAACGTTCCTTTATTTTCACGTTCACTTAAACGACGGAATTCCGCCACTAAATTACGTGTTACTTTTGGATGTAAGTAAGATCCACCTGCTGCAACCACTTTTATGGCTTGTACAATTGCGTCAGCATCCATTTCTTTCAACATGTACCCAAGAGCACCTGTTTTCAGGGCGTGCGTAACGTAAGATTCATCGTCGTGGATAGACAACATGATCACTTTGGCTTCTGGATATTTCGCCATTAGCTCACCTGTTGCTTCTACTCCATTTTTACGTGGCATGTTGATATCCATTAATATAACTTCCGGTGCATATTGCTCGTACAAATTTAAAGCGTCGCTTCCATCATCGCCTTCAGCAATTACATCAAATGAATCTTCAAAGTCTAGAATTCGTTTTACCCCTTCACGGAATAATTGGTGATCGTCTATAATTACAATTTTTGTCATCGTCATTTCCTCCTAAATATAAGCAGAGCTTATCTCTCTTTTTCCTCAATTAAAGGAATTCGAAACATCATTGTTGTTCCTTTGCCAGGTGAGGATTTCACAACCATTTCACCTTTCAATAGATCGACACGTTCTTGCATTCCAAGTAAACCAAATGAACTATCCCGAACAAGGCGCTGATCAAAACCAATTCCGTTATCTTTCACCGTAACGGCTACTTTGTTCTTATTCCATACAACTTCTACCCAAATTGTTTGGCATTTGCCATGTTTTGTCGCATTCGTCACAGATTCCTGAATCAGACGAAATAGAGCTACTTCATAATTCGGTAAAAGTCGACGCTGTTCTCCATTTGAATGGAAGTGTATTTTGCACCCCATATTATATTCTTCGATAGTCATTAAGTATTTTTTGAGGGTAGGGACTAAACCTAAATCGTCCAATGCCATTGGTCGCAAGTCATAAATAATTCGTCTTACTTCCGACAGAGCATTTCGTACCATCAATTTTAAACTTGAAATTTCTACTAGTGCCTGATCAACACCTTTTTCACGATAAGTCCGTTCAATCAAATCTGATCGAACTAAAACATTGGCCATCATCTGGGCGGGACCATCATGTATTTCACGAGATAGCCTTTTTCGTTCTTCTTCTTGTGCTTCAATAATTTTCAAACTGAAATCTTGTTTTAATTTCGCGGTTTCCAATGCTTGTCCAACATTTTTCAAATCCGATGTTAAGTAGTTGGTAACCACGTTGGCTTGTGTAACAAGTTGATCAGCATGCAAAATAGCATCGTTTAATTCATTTAAACGACGTTCCAAATCATCTCTACGTTCCCGTAGTTGGCGATCTTCCGTACGATTAATTGAAAGTTTAATTTGTAAATCGTTTGCTTGTTCATAAGCTTCACGCACTTGTTCTTCCGTAAACGTGTTAAAATGCTTGGATACATCGCCTAGCCGCTTTCTTGATAGACGGGTATCTTCTTCAAGCAAATCACCTTCTATTAATACATCAGCTAATTTCGAATGGACAATTTCCAATTCTTTTTGCATTTGTAATAAGCTTTGTCGATTTTGTTCGCTTATAATGAAAATATCGTTTTTGGAGCGGTCCATCGTTTCAACCATTTGGCTGAAAATATGATCTAAAGAATTGATATCGACCTTTTTCCCTGACATCGGGTATTCTCCTTTTTCGAGCAACTGTCTGATGAATGCTTAATCATTCATTTCTCTATCTATATTATACGTCATATATGCCTTTATTCCTGCAATGACTGCATTTATTATATCACTATATACACAAAAACATATTAAAATTAGATGACAACTAGATGTCAGCGAGGAGTGGAAAGATTTGAGAAAAGATTATGTCACAGTTAAAGGCTTCGGAGAATCAGAAATTATTATTCAAAAATCCCGATTCCTCACTTACGTAAACCGAGCGGAGACAGAACAACAGGCTCAAGCCTTTATTGATGAAATTAAATCTCAACATAAATCAGCGAATCACAATTGCTCAGCATATATGATTGGAGAGCATGACTCCATTCAAAAAGCGAATGATGACGGGGAACCAAGTGGAACAGCTGGTGTTCCGATGTTGGAAGTTTTAAAAAAACAAGGCTTAAAGGATACTGTTGTTGTCGTAACGCGATACTTTGGCGGTATTAAATTAGGTGGAGGCGGTTTAATTCGTGCGTATGGAAAAGCTACTACCGAAGGAATTCAGGCAGCGCATATTGTCGAACGCCGACTCCACCATTTAATGAAAGTTTCTGTCGATTATACGTGGCTGGGTAAAGTCGAAAATGAAGTGCGTGGGTCCACCTATCCACTCGAACGCATAGATTACGCAGATACTGTTGAAATATTTCTCTACGTGCCTGTATCAACAGAAGAGACATTTGTTGAATGGATAACAGAAATGACGAATGGGCAAGCTAAAATCGAGCAACAATCTTCTAAATTCCTTGAGTTTGACACCTAAATTCGAGCCTTATTTGCGTATATTTAGCAAGAAATATTTAACAGATGTAATGATTTTAAAGAAAATGTAAAAAACATTTCCTTTTACGGTATAGGTAAAGCATTGTATAATGAGGAGTGCTGTAGCTAGAGACGAAACAATGACCTAACTTGGGACGTCTTATTGAGTAGTAGGGTCGAACCCTACCCAGAGGAGATTAAAAATGAATCGAAAACAATATAAAACGACAAGAAGCGGTACCTCGAAAAAGTCATTAATACTAAAAATTTCAGCTATGCTTGTTGCGTCCCTCCTGATTAGCTTAACCGCTTACGGAATTTATTTAGCTAAAAAGGCAGAATCTGCTGCAGACAATTCTTATGAAGCAGTTCAAGATCGTGCAGGTTCAGAATTACGTGAAGAAGCTGTGAAACCCCTTGAAGATAATGTATCCATTCTTTTCATTGGCGTTGATGATAGTGAAGCACGCGGTCAAGGTGAAGGCAACAGCCGTTCAGATGCATTAATGCTTGCAACACTTAATAACAAAGATAAAACCGTAAAATTAGTCAGCATTCCACGTGACTCATTTGTATACATCCCTGAAGTGGGACACAAAGATAAAATAACTCATGCACTTGCTTATGGCGGCACGAAAGCTTCCATAGAAACTGTTGAAGAATTACTTGATGTACCTGTGGATTATTATGTTCGAATGAACTTTAATGCATTCATCGACGTTGTAGATGCACTAGATGGCATTTACGCACATGTTCCTTATGATCGACTTGAAAAAGATGAAAATGACATATACTCCATACAATTAAAAGAAGGCTATCAGAAATTAGACGGCCGCGAAGCCCTAGCTTTGGCCCGTACCCGTAAACTGGATAATGATATTGAACGTGGCAAACGCCAACAAGAAATATTAAGTGCAATTATGAAGAAAGCATCTTCTGCTTCATCCTTTACAAAGTATGGCGATGTAATTGATGCTGTTGGCGATAACATGAAAACAGATATGACGTTTAGCGAAATGAAATCATTCATTGCCTATATCAAAGATGGTGCTCCTCAAGTTGACACACTGTCGCTTGAAGGTTCAGACGACATGTCGACTGGCGTTTATTACTGGTTATTGGATGAAGAATCATTAAATGAAACGAAAGATGTGCTGAAAAGCCATTTAGGATTAAATCCTGATGCATCCAGTTACTCCGATAGTGGTTCTGAAACAGACTCAAATGAGTTTGCAAAAGAAGACGATTTAAACAGTAATGAATAACTTTAAAATCTCGACACTTCAAACAGTGTCGGGATTTTTTTATGCTTAAAGCTACTTCTTTCATCTTTGTGCTTGAACTAGTCAATATGTTTATCTTTTCCCTATCAAACCATAAAAAAACCTCATGCGAGTTTCGCATGAGGTTTTAATCATTTGCCGATCATTCGGACAAAGTTGATTAATGGTTTATAGTTCTTGCCAGCCAAGCCAACTGCTTCTACGAACAATTCGATAGCTACTAACATAACGGCGATTAATAAGATTGCCCCCCACAACGTTGCTTGTGAGAAAATCAAAGCTGCCAGACCAAACATCGATGCCAGTGCATAAATGATAAGAACAGTTTGACTGTGAGTAAATCCTACATTCAATAGGCAGTGATGTAAATGAGATTTATCTGGTGCTGAGAGCGGCTGTTTCAAACGCACGCGTCGCACGATGGCGAAAAATGTATCGGAAATCGGAACACCCAACATAATAATCGGGATAATCAACGAAATCACCGTAACATTTTTGAAACCAAGCAAAGCAAGTACACCAATCATATATCCAAGGAACAAAGCCCCTGTATCACCCATGAAAATTTTCGCAGGGTGGAAATTGTAGAATAAGAATCCGGCAGAACTCGCTGCAAGTAGTGCAGCCATTGCAAACACGAACATGTTACCCATCATAAATGCCATTCCTGCAAGTGTGATTAATGCGATTGTGGATACTCCTGCAGCCAATCCATCAAGACCATCAATCAAATTGATTGCATTGGTGATTCCGACAATCCATAAAATCGTTAATGGGATACTGAAGTAACCAAAATCCAATTCCCCACCAAAAGGTAAGTTAATGAAATCAATTTCCAAGCCGCCATAAATGACGATTCCTGCCGCAATGAATTGTCCAAGCAATTTTGCTTTTGCCGTTATTTCAAACATATCATCAAGTACACCTGTAATAATGATCATAAAAGCACCTAAAATAATATAAAGTGCAGTTGGATCTTCCGGGTGTAGCACAAAGTAACCAATTAAAAATGAACCAAATATGGCTAATCCACCTAAACGTGGCATAATACGTGCGTGAACTTTTCTATAATTAGGTCGGTCGACGGCGCCCACCTTAAAAGCGATTGCCTTCACCACTGGTGTTAGTAGTATCGAAGCGACAAATGCCAGAACCAAAGATAGGTAGAGCATGTCTTTCCTCCTCAAGTTATTACATAATCGTTTATACATATAAATCCATAAGTATTATAGCATGAAACCGATGATGGTAAACAGTATTCGTAAAAATGAATGTTTCTTCCTATGAATATAACCATTAACTCGACAAATAAAACACTTTCATCCTATTAGACGTCCGAAGTGATTATATGTTTCATAGTATTTCCTTCTATTTTTTGTTAAAATAACTAGGTGTATAGAAATAAAAGGAGCGTAAAAATTATGATTTCCCTTTTTAAACGGTCAACAGAAACTAGCGAACGCCAATTAAAGAAATATCGTAAATTAGTAGATCAAATTAATAACCTGGAAAATACATATTCTCAAAAATCAGATGATGAATTAAGAGAAGCCACTCAAGCGTTTAAAAAACGAATTGGAAATGGCGAAAAAATTCAGGCCATTATTCCAGATGCTTTTGCTGTTGTTCGTGAAGCTTCGAAACGCGTCCTAAAAATGCGTCACTTCGATGTCCAGTTAATTGGAGGTCTAGTATTGACTGAAGGCAATATTGCCGAAATGCCAACTGGAGAAGGAAAAACACTCGTTGCATCCCTGCCTTCTTACGTGCGCGCACTTGAAGGGAAAGGCGTTCATGTCATAACGGTAAATGAATATTTAGCGAATCGTGACTTTGAACAAATCGGACAGATCCATCGCTTTTTAGGATTGACAGTCGGCATCAATCTGCCATTGATGCAACCGGCCATGAAACAAGAAGCCTACAATGCGGACATTACGTACGGTGTGGGAACAGAGTTTGGTTTTGACTATTTGCGTGATAATATGGCACCTGACCTCTCCCAAAAAGTCCAACGCCCTTACCATTTTGCCATTATAGATGAAGTGGATAGCGTATTGGTTGATGAAGCCAAAACACCGTTGATTGTAGCCGGCAAAATGTCAGCTGATGCAGATTTACATATGATTGCGGCTCGCTTGGCTAAACGATTTATCATAGAGCGGGACTACGATTTCGATGATGAAACGAAAGCAACATCATTGACTGAAACCGGAATCGAAAAAGTGGAAGCGGCTTTTGGCATTGATAATCTTTATGATTTGGAGCATCAGACTTTATTCCATTATGTCATTCAGGCAGTTCGTGCTCATGTCATGTTTGAACGAGATGTTGATTATATCGTTAAAGAAGACAAAATCTTCTTAGTCGATATGTTTACTGGCCGAATCATGGATGGCCGTACATTGTCTGATGGATTACATCAAGCAATTGAAGCTAAAGAAGGCGTTACGATTACGGAAGAAAATAAAGCCCAAGCCCAAATCACCATTCAAAACTATTTCCGGATGTATCCCCTACTTTGTGGGATGACAGGTACGGCAAAAACGCAGGAAAAAGAATTCCTTGAAGTATATGGAATGCAAGTTCTGCAAATCCCGACAAACCGACCACGCATTCGTAAAGATGAAACGGATCAAGTCTATGAAACGATTGAGCAGAAATATACAGCAGTTGCCAAGGAAGTAAAAGCCCGTCACACAACTGGACAACCTGTTTTAGTCGGAACTACTTCTATTTTGCAATCAGAAGAAGTAGCGAAATATTTAAAACAACTAGGCTTGGACTTCCAACTGTTGAATGCAAAAAGCGTGGAGCAGGAAGTATTCTTGATTTCACAAGCTGGGCAATTAAACCAAATTACCGTTGCCACTAACATGGCTGGTCGAGGAACTGATATCGAACTAGGTGATGGTGTTTCTGATGTAGGCGGACTATTTGTCCTCGGAACTGAAAAGCATGAAAATCGTCGAATTGATAATCAATTACGCGGTCGCTCTGGACGCCAAGGCGATCCTGGTGAGTCTCAATTCTTTATTTCCCTCGAGGATGATATGTTCAAACGTTTTGCAAAAGATGATTTAGAGAAAATCAATAAAAAAGTGAAAACTGATAGCTTAGGTCTTGTCATTGGTAAAGATGTTCATGAATTGACGGAACGTACACAGCGTATTGTCGAAGGATCTCATTTCTCCATGCGTGAGTACAACCTTAAATTGGATGATGTCATTAATGAACAACGAAAAGTCATTTATACCTTAAGAGACAAAGTGCTTGAAAGAAATGATCTGATTGGTCAATTACACAAAATGTTGAATGAAACAGTCGAGTTTGTTGTAGGGGAAAGTTGCTCAGAAGACGAACTTTCTGAACACTGGAATTTCGACCAAATCGAACAAACGATGAATCAAATCCTACTAGCACCTGTTACATTGAATCGTTCTGTTTCTAAAGTGAAAGATATTATTAAACAGCTTCAGCCGGCAGTAAATGAATTGAAAGATTACATGTCCACTTTCTCTGAGCAGCCTGAGGTGATGAATACCATTCCACAAGTGATGCTTGCCTACTTGGATTCGACGTGGGTACGACATTTAGAGGCGATGACACGATTGAAAGAAGGTATCGGTTTACGCGCATATCAACAAGAAGACCCAATGCGTATTTACCAAAATGAAGGTCTGGAGCTTTTTGAAATGCATTACCAGGAGCTACGCCGTTCAATCGCAACCGAGATCATCAACTTTATGAAAATTATTTCAACTCGAGAGGAGACGATTTAATGGGCATTTTTTCGATTTTCAAGAAGACCGAAAAAACAGGTGCTGATAGTACTGTAGAATCAACAGAGTTAGTTAATGGCACTGAACCGAGTGCTCAGTCGGAAGAAGTCACTACAGCATTGTCCCTTCATCCTGCTTGGGATGTACCAAAAGAACAACAATATGTATTCAGCTTCCTTTCGAATGAGCTTGAACCATTAAAACCAAATCAAATTTCCTTATCTGGTATCGATATTGAGCAAGACGACAATACACAAGCTTGGTTGGTTAAAGCATTTTTACGGACATCATTGGCTACTCCGATTACATTGAATACAGCTGAGCTCGTGCTGATCGATCAAAATGAAAAAGTGGTGGCAGTAAAAGAATTCAATCTTGCGGAACTAGGCGAATTGCCTGCAACCAGTGCACGACCTTGGGTATTTGTTTTTGAACAGCCGACTTTAAAAGGAGAACTTCCTAAAGAAGGTTGGCGTTTAGCCTTCAACGTTCAATCGTTAGTACCACACAAGATTGAATTGGAAGCAGCTTGGGAAGAAGCTCTAAGCGACGAACAAAAAGATGGCTTAAAGAAAATTGTTGATTCCCTGCCTAAACTTCATGACAGAGAAGTAAACTTCAGTGGATTCCAGGCAAAAGTTCAGCCAGATGGTACGCTTGCGGTTTCACTGTTTATTAGAAATGGGCACTCTCAGCAAATCATATTAGAGCAACTTCCACTGGAAGTGCTCGATGCGAATGGCAAAATTGTGGCACAGGGCGCATTTACGATTGATCAACTTAAGGTTAATGCAAATACTTCTAAACCCTGGACCTTCTTGTTCCCTAAGGAAATGGTCATCAATAAAGATTCTGATATGTCTAAATGGACCGTCAGAGTGCCTCAGAGCGCTTAAAAGCGATTTATCTATCTCTCAGGTCATATTAAATAGAAAAAGCATGTGAGCAATCGCTCACATGCTTTTCTTATTGCACTTTAAATTCCGATATCGAGTCTTTTACCATTCGGACACCTTTTCCATTCGGTACGAAATGTGTAACGACTAGTCGATAGGATTTCCCTTTCACATATCCTCCCGTAGGTGCACTGACGACAACTTTAGTTGCATCACTTCCCGTACGGACGGCTACACTTTGGCGAGTACCGAACTCATCCTCGACATAAACATGCTTCGTGTTGAAAAATGCGGAATTCATTTGTTGATTGAAAGTCACCGTAAATTGTTTATTTGTATCCACGACTCTCGCTGACGAAGAAGGAACAAACGATTTTGTAGGAATTGGTTGATTTGAATAAACGGCTTGGACCTGGTCAATCCAAATCGAACCCTTACCTTTCTTCGCTGAAGAAGTTTCAGCAATATATATCTTGTTCAATTTCACTGGACTTTGGACATTAGTCGGAATCGTTGCTTCAACGTATTTCCAGCCTACCCAATTAAGTCCTCCATCTTGAGTAAAGTCAATCACTGTTTCGCGACCATTAGCATCTGTAATGGCTGCGCGTAACCAATGATTTGCACCATCTCCATACACCCATGCACCAATTTTCTTAGGTGCCGCAGGAATGGACAAACCGTTCGGCCAAGTCAAGTACGATACGGAGGTACCCTCAGCAAAGCTTGAAAAATCATAAGACAACTTAAGGGAACTGGATCCTTCTTTAGCCTGCAATGTTTTTTCTAAACCAATGGTTGCAGATGAACGGATAGTTTCTGCCTTTAATCCTGTGAGTGAGTCTAATCCACTGACTTGTAATGATTTATTTGAAACCGTAACAGGAATCGACACACGTGCAGATCCGAATGTTCCTGTGATTGAACCCGTAGCTTCACTATTTCCTGCATTGAAAGTAGTGCCGTTGATTGAGCCTACGCCTCCTGTTGTCGTCCAGGAAACAGCTGCAGGATTGAAAATAACTTTCTGATTTTTACTGATTCCATTCACTTGAAAATTAGCTGATTCTCCAAGTCCGACACGAACTTCTGAAGGAGATGCCACTAATTGTTCTATCGTATCGGTAACTGTAACTGGAATTGAAACCGTAGCGGTATCGTATTTTGCGGTGATTTGCCCTGTTCCAGCTTTTACTCCGACGAAGCGATTATTTTCAATCTTCCCTACTCCATTTGAAACTTCCTGAAGTTCTAGTTTCGTAGAATCTACTATTAAAGGGTTATAATATTGATCTAACACATAATTTACTTTAAAACCTAGAGATGCACCAACAGCAACGATTCCCTCTTGATCTTGAGAGACATTTACATGAGTGGCTTGTCCATTAGGTGCAGTACTAATTGCTTCCAAAATAGCAGAGACGGAACGTTCAGTACCATCCGAAGGTCGGTTAATTAGAGATGGATATACATTTCCATAACGGCGTGTAACCATTGCCGTTGATCCACCACCATCCAAGTTGATGGCATTATAAGCGCCGATTGATACGAGGTACTTTGAAAATTCAATAAGTGTCATACCTTGGCTGTAACCAGACTGACGACCATCGACCGTTACGAAATATGCACGACTGCCAGTAGCATCGGTCGCAACAGCGGTACGGGAGGTTCTTTCAGTTGCACGACCGGCAGTGACATCAATTGTCAAAGCCGACTTGCCTTCTTGTACCAGTAAAGGTCCTGATGCCAACATGAATTGTGAGCCTTTCCATGCAGAATCAACATCAACTGTCAGTGAAACGTCATCTCCTATTTTCATAGATGATAATTTAGCACTCGATGTTCCAGATGCGGATAGAACAAAACCATCTTTCGGGATTGTCGAAGAAGTATACTGACCATACGGACGTATAGCGGATACTTTACCGGTCACTTTTTCTCCGAATTTCAACTGGGAGTCTACTTTTTTTGTTACTCCCGTTACAACTACTTCAATTCCATATTGGTTTTGACGGGTTTTTTCTTCACGCAAACCTTCCGTGTATAAAATTAATTCGTTATTTGCTCTATCCCGGTTCATATCTGTCGTCTTAAATGACGACCCATTATGTTCAATCGTACGTTCTAATGAATAACGCCCAACTTTCGCTTTATTTTCAGCCGTCACACCAAATGCAGCTGGCACGTACATATAGTCATTAAAATTAGTCGAAACTCTTCCTAAATTAACGATTTGATCATTTTTTGCCAGTAAATATGAAGGATAACGATTTTCGAAGGTGAAAAAAGATGCATTAATTGCACCAACTACATTATGGCTCGGATATGTATGTTCTTTTGATAAATTAGTTACTGTCTTAAGTGTATTGATTGGATTGGATACCCCGTATTCGATTTTAGTATACGGATTTGTGACATCGATGGAGAGTTTGTTTACTTTTTGTGGGTAACCTCCCACTGATGTCGAGATAGTTTCGTGGTGTATACCAGGAGATAACGTGGCGGCAGAAACGGGTAAACTTGAAAAGACTAGAATGAATGCTAGTAGAAAAGCAGGCATTCTTTTTAATTTTAGGTACATGATGCAGCTCCTTAATGTTAGATTCTACTAATAATTATACTAAAATATAGTAAAATAGGAATAGTCTATTTGTAATTGTTTTCCATAAACGAAAAAGAATCCACAGGAGACCAGTCCCGTGGATTCTTTTTCGCGCATCAACCAAGTTTTTAAGTTTATGAAAATACAAAACAGGAAGTTTAATACGTTTTTATTGTATCACAATTCAGAATTAGTACAAGATGGTAATTTTTCATTTTACAATTTAATCAACTGAAATTACATCTGGCGGTGTAAGTGACCCAGCAGTTTCTGCACGGTAGATGAATAAGGCAAATTCACCTCGTGTAATATTTGCTTTAGAACCAAATTCAGTAGCCGTTTTCCCTTGCGTAATATTACTTTCAAGCAAAGCTGCTACAAAAGGTTTCACTGTTGAAAGAACATCAGTAAATGGAATATCCATAGAAGTAGCCTTTAAATCGTATGTAAGAGCAATGACCTTCGCCATTTGTTCACGTGACATCGATTGATAACTACCGAATGTATTCGCAGATAATCCGTTCATAATACCCTTTGCCGCAAGAGCATTAACAGCCCATTGACGATCTTTAGGGACGTCCGTGAATCCTGCTTGTGGATAATTTCCATCCGGAGTAAAACCATTTACACGGGCAATCATGACTGCTGCATCAATACGTTTGATTTCGTTGGAAATACCGAATTGCGTTTCACTGATTCCCTGTGCATAACCTTTACTGACAATATGGTCTACAGCTGGTTTATATGTATTATTTACATCTGAAAAAGCCGCAAGAACCGAGTTCAAAGGAAGTAGGACGACAATTGCCAATGACAAAAGCAACAAAGTTTTTTTAAACATTTTACTGCTCACCTCTTTTTAAGTCTCTTATGAGTGTAACAAAATATGGAAATGAATACCACCGTGTAAATAGTGCCAGGCCCTCCCTCTCTCAGTTGGGACGATTGAGATTCAAACGAAATGACCTGACACTTTGTTTTGAATGCTTTATGGTACTAGTTTATTAACGAGTGGAATTTTTTGAAGAATCCACACGATGATAAATGATGAAAAGAATATAGCAATCCACACTAGCGGCACTGCAAGTACTGGATGAACCCAATATTCGTCAAACCCTATACGGCGACCATATAACTGGATGATGGGATGTAACAAATAGATTCCCATGCTGGCAGCACTGATTTTTTGAATAACAGTATTCGGCTTGAAGACATTCGGAAACTGCTGAAATAATACAAATAAGAAAACAGCAATCACCACCGTATTCGGGGCAATATACAAATAGAAGAAACCATCCAATCTCCCGTCATTCTGGAGAGTCAAAATATATGTGCCATATGCTGTTACGGCATACCCGATCACGGCTAACAGTCCAAGCAAAGGCAACCATTTCCGTTTGAGAGGATATAAGATTAAATACGCGCCTAAAATAAAGTAGCCAATATACGTACCGAACAGTCCAGCAGACAAAGCCAGCCCAAAATCGAAGAATTTTGGTACGAATGGAAACAAGCTTGACATGACAAACCAAGCTCCTATAAAGTATTGCAGCATTTGTTTAGAAGAGGAACTGACAATTTGTCTTAAAAACGGGGTCATTAAATATAAACCCAAAATAACGTATAGAAACCATAAATGGAAGAACACAGAGTCCGTCAACACCATTTTAATCATTTGTTTCCACGTATGTTCTTCAAACCACATGAATTTGCGATAGACGATGTAAATAATACTCCACGCCAGTAACGGGATTGCGACCTTACTAACCCGCTTCTTGAAAAAAGGGATTAACGGTTCCTGTTGTTTGCGCGTCAACAATAGTGCCCCACTAATCATGAAAAATAACGGGACACTGTTACGTAAGGCAGAATCCAATAGATTTGCAAACCACCAAATTTGGTGACCAATCTCCATACTTGATACTAACTGTGCTACTACATGTATACCTACGACTGAAAAGATGGCGAAAACTCTCATCCAGTCCATATAATCATAACGCTCATTCGACATTCTCTCATATCCTTTCTACATCAAAAAATCTTGAACTAACTTCATTTCTAAACTTCTTTGCTCTCGCGATTCTATTTCGAAGACTCACATCATATTATTCCATATAAAAACGCCTTATCGCAAATTGAATTTACGACAAGGCGTATGAGAATGTAAGCTTATTTTTTAGCTGAAGCTACTTGTGATACGTTTGCAACACGCTTAGCGCCAATGTATTTTGAACCCCAGTAGTAGGGATCGTTAACTTTTGCAATTGAAACACCTTTGCTAGATGATGAGTGAGCGAATTTTCCTCCACCAATGTAAACTCCCACATGAGATACACCTTTACCTGAAGTATTGAAGAAAACCAAATCGCCCGCTTGTAGATTTTTCTTAGCAACTGATGAGCCTGTTGAGTACATGCCTGCAGATGTTCTTGGAAGATCAACACCTACTTGGTTGTAAACATAACCGATAAATCCTGAGCAATCAAATCCGTTTGCTGTCGTTCCACCACGTAAATACTTTGTTCCCATAACATTATTTGCTGCAGATACAAGCTTGCTTGAATCAACACCACTTGAAGCGTCCACTTCATTTGCTAATGGAGCAACAATTAATAGTATAGCGAAAGTAATCATCGTAAGAACTTTAAGGAACTGAGACTGTAACTTCATGAATTAGAATCCTCCGGTTTGGCCCATGGCTAAAAATTTTCTGAAAACTTAACTAAAGTCATCTTACCATGAAATATACCTGTTTTATTTTACAGTTGTGTAACAATGTCGTTACATTATGAGTCGAATTTAAGATAATCTTGTAATAATTGAATGTTCAGACTATTAAACATAAAAAAAGCAGTGACCGATTTGGCCACTACTTTTGCATGTTATTATTTTAATAAGTACTTACCAAATCCATCTGTACCTTCACCCAAGTAGCTGATATTACCACTAGTTGGAATAACTTCAACCGCTTTTTTAGATGATTCAAACATTACTTTAGCTGATGCAGGCAATGTTGTAAACTTCCAGTTGCCGTCAGCAGAAGGATCAATTGTTTTCTTTTCGATAATGTAGTCGATGACCGCTTGGCGGTTTTCAACTGTATATATTTCGACTTCTTTAGCATTTCGTACGCCTGGGAAAGTACCGTTTGCTCGGTAGTTGTTTGTAGCAACGATGAATTCCTGTTTAGGATCGATTGCTTTTCCATCATACTTCAAGTTTTTGATACGTGATGCATTGGCATTGATTTCTTTGCCATCAGCATCATATTTTGCTGGTTGTGTTACATCGATTTCATACATCACTCCATCAATTACGTCAAAGTTGTATGAACGGAAGTTAGTATTGATCAGAGATTGTTCTGCTGTTTTCGTTGCGTCGATTTGGTTGAACTGACCTGCAGACATCTCAAGCCATTCTTTCACGTCAGCTCCTGTAAGTTTTAAAGTAGAGACAGTGTTGTCGTATAAGTACAAATCTGCGACGTTCTTGATTGCCAATTCACCTTTTGGTACATATGTGTAATACTCTGGATCGCTGCGGGTACCTGCTTTGAATGGTGCTCCTGCAGATAGAATAGGCAACTTGGCGTCAGCAGTTCCTGCTAATTCTTTTTCAACAAACCATTTTTGAGCATTTGTTACGATTTGAATTGATGGATCATCTTGAACTTGTGAGAAGTAACTATGGATGATGGCAGTCGTTGTTCCTACTGCTTTACGCACATATTTAATTGTTCCTTCGTGTGCAACTTTAACGGATTCTACTACTGTAGGATCTACATCACTTTCATCTTTTGCAATCGCTCGTACTTCAGCTTTAGAAGAAGAAACTGTCCAATCTTTTCCTTTCTTAGCTAACGTCAAATCGATTACACCCAAATGGCTGCCGAACTTGCCAGACATTACTACGGGTTTCCCGTTGATTGTACCTTGTTCAACATTCACGCCAGTCAATGAAGCATCAACTTTCCCAGGGAATACTTGATGTGCATGTCCTGTAATAATTGCATCGACGCCTTCAACTTTTGTCATCAAATAGGACACATCTTCTTCGCCTTTTTCGTGAACCATGTCACCCATACCTGAGTGGGACAGAACGACAATTACGTCTGCACCGTCTTTTTCCATTTTAGGAATAAGTGCTTCTACAGCATCCACTGAATCGTCTACAGTGACTTTTCCTTCTAAATGAGACTTGTCCCATTTAAGAATCGCTGGAGGGACAATTCCAGTTACACCGACTTTAATGGTCGTTTCTTTTCCTTTAGAATCTTTCACTTTTTTATCAATGATGACATACGGAGTATACATATTCTTCCCTGTCTTAGCGTCTTTCACGTTTGCATTTACATAAGGGAAGCCAGCATCGTCCATCACTTCATTCAAGTATGGAAGACCATAGTTAAACTCATGGTTCCCAAGAGTGGCAACGTCATAATCCAACAAATTAAGAGCCGCTATCGATGGGTGAACTTCCCCATCTTTCAATGGCTCCACTGATGATTTGAATGAGCCTAGTGGAGTCCCTTGAATCAAATCTCCATTGTCGAATAACAAAGTATTGCCATTTTCTTTACGGGCATTTTTGATTAATGTTGCTGTCTTTGCAAGACCCAAGCTGTTGGATGGCGTATCTTTGTAATAATCATAGTTCACTATATTCGTATGGATATCAGAAGTTCCAAGAATTCGTAGCGCTACTGTCGTATTCGCCACAGATGCCTTGTATTCTTTCAGGAAACGTTGCACGAGTGCACTCATTTCCCCTTTGCTTACATGGTGACCTGGTCTTACTGTTTTGTCGGCATATCCAAGTAAGAAGCCCATTCCAACTCCTTTTGAAAGATCAGAGCGTAAACTTCCGCTGATTTTATTGCCATCCTTGAACTCTTTTAAGTTACTTATCGGAAAACTCTTATCAGTCCCGATACCACGAACCGCAATTACAAATGCTTGTTCACGATTTAGAGTTCCGTTTGGATCGAATTTTGTTGCAGTTTTGCCATTGATTAGTTTTAACTCAACTGCTTTTTCAATATACGGTTTCAGTTCATTTGGAACGTCATCAAATTTAATCGTTTTTCCAGTTCCAAGTTCCACGCCCATTGCAGTAATTAGTGCCTTCACATATTCTCCGCGCGTAGCATCTTTTTCTGCAGCAGACGTTTCTTGGCTTATCCCCAAACCACTTACAGCTAACGACATTGCTAATGCTGAAGCGGATACTTTTTTCCACATTGTCATGCATTTCTCCCCTTAATTCGAAATAATGAAACAAATTCATTATACCAAATTTAGGATGTCGGAATGTTAAGTCTATGTGACTGTTTTATGAAGTTTTCCTACTATTTTCCTATTCTTAAAGCTCATTTTTTATTGGCTATATTAAATGGTATTGTAGATATTCCGCAAAACCGCTCCGCTTTCCGTGGGCGAGCACCGAGCCTCGCTCTCGACTGTCTCGCTTTACCACATGAGTCTCCTCTGATTTGCTACATATCTCTTTATAAGGAAAAATCAAAAGGGAACTTTAACATATCTTCTTTATTATCGATTAATATTAGTTCTTCAAAATATTAATAGAAAAAGAAAAGAACCTATCTTTTTCACAGATAGGCTCCTTATACACTATTTAGTTAACTGGATAGTACTCCGTGAGTTCAGCGGTATTTACATCAAAGACATACGTTGTTTTCCCATTCACCTTAAACAAATCCAGTCCTAATCGAGGTTCTTTTCCTGTATGTTGAATTGAATCAACTTCTTCCTGGTAGTAAAGAGGAATAGCATATTTTAAGTAATCAATTGATTGCTCAATTGTGAGTTTTAGTGGATCTTCTTTAAACGTACGTGGCACGTACGTTTTGATTTTCCATGTATCACCGCTTCGTACTAATTCAATCGTGGCACGGTAACCCGAATTAATCCCATTTGAAGGAACGGTCGCATCCACTTTTAGAACATTGTCCGTTTTCGAAACGACTCTGAATGGTAATCCAAATTGGAAGTCATGTATAACATTTGCGTTATCACAGTTATAACATGACGCTTCATATTCTTTTAATGCTTGTAATAAGTATGGCTCCACCACTAGCTCTGACAAATCATCCTTAATATCTGCAGCTTTATGATTCGGATGATATTTTTCAAGACCTTGAATCATGATAATTCGTGTTTTGCGAGTAGCTTCATTAACGGCATTCATCACTTCGAAGTCATTATAAGTAGATCCCGGAACTTTTTTAAAGGCACGATACATGAAAGCTGACATTTCACCTCGGGTCAACTTTTTATCCGGTGCAAACGACGTCGCCGTCACACCTTTGGTCACTCCATTGCGGAAAATCGCATCAACGTAAGGCGCCCAACGTTCATTGACATCAGTAAAAGGTACAGTAACATTCGTTTTCACTGAATAATTGAATGCTCCTGACAAGATGCGAGTCATTTGCGAACGTGTCAATTCAACGTCGGGGCGGAATGACCCATCTTCATAGCCATTAACATACCCTAGTGAAGCAATTGTGGAAATTGCTTCATAATAGGCACTGTCGGATTTAACATCTGGGAAGCTCTTACTGATTTCCGGCTCCATGCCAAGAAGCATATACAGCATGTATGCTGCTTCCCCACGAGTGACGATTCCAGCGGCATCAATCAACACTTTACCATCATTCGTATATTCTGCTTCCAATACTTCTTTCATGTTCATAGAATAGACAGCCTCATAGAAAGTGTTGTTCATGGATAAGTCGGTATAGATTGAATGTTTTACACTGGCATTGGCTTCATTGACAAATGAACTTGCAAACAAGATTCCTAGTGACAAGGATGCAATTACTTTTTTCATCATCATATCCCTCTTTCCATTATTATATTAATTCCGTTTCCAAGCTTCATTGGCAGCGTGCAAACCGACTTTATGATTCTGTTTCCAAATGCCATCCCAATAAGCAAGTGGAACAGGCGCCTCTCCAGCATACGGAGCAATCTCCACTGTAACACCAGGCATCTTCGTCACTTTAATAAACCAATCCGCGGAAGAACCTGTTCCTTTTCTATAATAAGGTGGGACAACTGTATATCCTGTAATCGATTTAAGCTGATTCACATATTGAACATCCCTGCTCAGTTGCGCTCCTGCTTGGAAATTGAACCAATACAGGACTTGTCCAGAGGAATGATAAGAGACATTGGACATAAACTTATGTTTCTCGACGAAATGCTTCAAAGCAACTGCTTCTGGTTCAGAAAACGCACGTGGTCCACGGTAACCCATCCAGTTTGGCTTAGTAATATTATTATCAATATAGCTCCATCCTGCATCAAAGTTTTTGTTCAAATCGACTCCCCGCACATTCGCTTTCCAACGTGCAAAGTTACTCGAACCGTTGATTTTTCGAGCAAGTGCGCCATTTGTAACAGCACCTTGCCCACCTTGAACCAGCGTAACACCATCAGGATTCATCATTGGAACGAACCATATACTCGTTTGATCCAATACCGTTTTAACGTTATATCCAGCAAAGGTTGTTTTGTTATTGTAATGAAGAGAGTAAGTATCAATCATTTCTAAAAGTACATTGGTTGTCATGTGCTCCCGTGCATGCATGGATGCATCAAATAATATTTCTTTCTTTCCATTCCCTACTCTTAACGCGTAAATTCCCCGTCCTTCTACACTTTTCCCGATGAGTTCAAACTTAGTGAACTCCGGGTACATTCCCGCTATCACTTGCATCCAATAGGACATTTCTCGGTGAGAAATGTTTTTCTTTGGTTGAACAAGGTTTGAATGTGTCACATTTTTCAAAGGAATATAAGCTACTGAACCAAGAAATTCAATGACGCCTTTATCTTTACTGAAGTTATGTAATGTCAGCACGCTTCCTCGACTTAAATAACCGATTGTAGTTCCTGAGCTGTTCGTAATAGCTGTTTCTTTTTCCACTCGTACGGACGCAGGAAACATCGGTTTAGCCGCTGGTTTAATTGTTGCAGCTGTACTGGATGGCCAAGTACCCTTTACAGGAATTTGATAGGTCTTCCCTTTTGCGACAAATTGATGATAACCACTAACTTCTTTCTCACGATTAATGATAAAACCAGACGCTAAGGATCCGACTTGAATTCGCTCACCACTGCGTACTTCATATAACGGAAGCTTAGTTTCCAAGACTTGAATCGACATTGCTGGTTTTGTGAAAGATATGATTGCATCATTCCCCGGGAAATATCCGACTTTCCCTGCGACCAAAACTTTGAAGAATCCATTTTCGTAGCCAATTGTCGTGAAAGAAACTGCTGAATTCCCACGAACTAACACATTGCTTGACGAAGACTTTTCACCGAAAATAGTAAAGTTAGTTTTTGTATTAATTTGTCTTTCGGTGCCAGTTTGAACGTCCGGCAATACTTTGTCGGTTGGTGCCAAAAATCGACTTTCCATGAAAAAGGTTTTTCCACCGATAGACACTTGCAACATAGATGCATTTTGTGTCGGTTGGTATTGAACTGTGTTACCTGCTCCTTCTAAGGTTGCGACAGCATTTGTCATTTCCATTGATGAATACAATGGTACTTGATTGTTAGTTAACTGACCATGCATCATAGAATCATTTGCGGAAACCAGTTGTGGAAGTGAAAATCCAATTCCGATAACAAATAAAAAGATTAATAGTGATTTTTTCATCTCTTTGCTCCTTCAGTATGTAATATAGGTAAAGTATATTTCATATAGAAGGCAGTTTGTGTGAATATTTACTAAATGAATCTATCTGCTTACTGCTTACTACTTACTGCTTACTAAAAGGTTTTGTGGTTGAAATTGGATTATTCTTCGACTCTATTAATAAACGAAAACTAACAATCAATGACAATTTTTATTTGTCTTTTTTTCTCCATTGGTATAAACTACTTGACCGTTTTTCGTGATAACATGAATACACCATTTTGGCGTGTTTGGATAATAAACAACCTACATTCATTTGTGTAAAAGAGGTATTTTGAGCATAGAGTGCTAATCCTATGAATAGAGATTTATATTCAAGAGTATTAAACAAGTCTTCTGTTTTTAACACAGGATTTTCATTTCCAATTACAGAAAAAGTGGAAATTCCTAATAAAATCACCGTTAGAACAATTGTTGATAATTCCACCAACTTTACTAATTCATTCCCTAACCTTATTTTAATTTGGGATACTTTTTCAATTTTTTGTGTTGTATAATTGGAAAATATTTTTATTAAAATAATATTTCCGATTTCCTCTAATTTATCAGGTATTTTCATTTTATATGTATAGAATGCATATAAGACCGATGATATTGTAAATATCAATAGTATCCCAATGACAAATTCATTTCTTGTTATTACATCAATTCCAAAAAACCGGAATGCAATAAAAGCAACACTCACAATTGAAAATGAAGTTAAAATTAAACTGACCATAAATTCTTTAAAGAATAATACAAAGATTAATATAAGGTCAATTTCCTCAAAAGCTGCTAATAATGCTTGTTCAATAGTTTCAACAGCAATAGCAAGTAAAATAAAAACTGTGATGAAGGGAATTAACCCAAAACTATTATCACCCCCAATAAATAGTGGAGTTAGTGTTATAAATATTGTATAAATAACTATTGAAATTACAGCAGTATTAATATTTCTATCTGTTCTTTCCAAAACCATTCTCCTTCTGCAAATTATATTGATTTCCGTAGATAAAAAAATAAACTCCCTTTTTACTAAAATGCTTGCTGACTATTGATAAATTATTCTATTGGACTTCAGGGATATTAAACGTTAACTATCCTATAACTAGAGAACATCTTTAATAATTCCTTGTTCTAAAATTTGTCCGTTAACTGTTAGAACAAATCAATTTGCAATTCTATTAAGGGATCATTAGGATCATGAACAAGAAGTGAATAAGTACCCTCTAATTCATTAAACTTTGAATGCTGATCCCCAACTGTTTAATTCTTTTTTCAATTAAATTTATAAAATTACTTTTATTAATTTTACCACCAAAAGTCATAATTGATATACAATATTTCCCTTTCATTAATAAAAAAACGACCATTGTCGGTCGTTCTAGCATCTTAATATTTTAAAATGGTATATTTTCATTTGTGAATGGAATTGCAGTGAAAGTAATTTGTACTTGGATAATGTTGTGCATTTTAAATGAACATAATTGTTTGGCAACCCAACATTTATTCTAGAAACTCAAAAAGAAAACCCAGTCGAGATATCTCTCGACTGGGCATTTAACACCGAAAATTTTTAAAATTTAGTATTGATTATTAGTTAGCTGTTACAGATACAGCAGATTTAACTGCTAAACCGTTAGCGTCTACTAAATCGCCACCAGATTTAGTTGTTACAGTAATAGTTTGTGCAGGATCATAGTTTGTAGAAGTAGCATCAGTGAAAGTAATTTGCACTTTTTTGCTATCTCCAGCTACCGGTGCTGCATTAGCTGCACCTGTTGCTCCAGCTACAACTGTAGTAGTACCTGATTTAATTGTGTAGAGCAATAAGTGCATCGGCAGCTTTTGTAGTATCCAAGCTTTCATTAAATGTTAATACTAAAGTATTACCAAGTTTTTGAGCAGATACTAGTGTTGCAGCAGTATTATCTCCAATAGTTACTGAATGATTAACAGCATTTAAAAGATTTCCTGCTTTATCTGCCACATTACTAACGTTAAGTAATGCAGGAGTACCTGTTGCAATGTTACCAATGTTTACTGAATTAGCTGGAAGTTCAATTGTAACACTAGTTTTTGCAGCAGTGTTAAAGTAAACAACAGTTCCAGCTGGTAATGCATTACCGTCTAAACGATAGTTGCTTAGAGCTAATGCAGAAGAAGTAACTTCTTCTGAGAAGTCTAATACAAATTTATTAACTCCACTTGTAGCAGCGTCAACTATAATTTCAGAATCCACAACTACAGTTGGTTTTGTAGTGTCTGTGCTGCTTCCAACTACGATTGAAACAGTACCAGCAGCTGAAAGATTTCCTTTTGCATCTTTAACTGCTCCAGCTTGTAATTGAACAGTATAAGTACCATTCTCAATTAATCCAGCAGCAGTAACAAAGTCAACTACTAAAACTTTTTCGTTTCCAGCTCCAGCTTTTACTACTGTTGTTGCAGCAATAGCATCATATCTAACACCATTTGCATCAGTAATAACAACTTTTGTTTCATCTACATTTACATCAGCGCCTTGGAATGCTTCATTCAAAGTTAACTCTAATGTTTGTTTGTCGTCTGAAACTTTACCAGAAACTAATGATGGAGCAGTTTTATCAGCACTAAAAGTGAAACCTTGTGAATATACTGCATTTCCGTTTCCATAAACATCTTTAATTAAGTCTTTATCTAATAAAAGAGTTACTGCTTGTGAATCTACAGCTGATGGAGCAGCACCATAGATATCGTTTTCAACGAAAGTTACAATGTAAGTTTTACCTGAAGCATCAGATGGATCTTTAGCTACTGCAGATGCACTAACTACGGTTACACCTTTTAAGAATTTAAAGTCAGCAAGGTCTAAATCATAACCAACTGTAGTTCCTAAAGCTTCTGTCAATACAACTTTCACTTGATCTTGCCCTACTTGACTAACTGAAGCAATAGCAGGTGCAGTAGTGTCATTTGGTGCAGTAAATGAGCCATTATAAATAGTTGATTCATTTCCTACGCTATCTTTACCACCAGCAACATATACTGATGCAGTAGTTCCTTTTGCTAAAGTTACTGAAGTTTCTACTTTAGTTTGAGAACCAGCTACAAATGTAGCAGTAACAGGAGTACCGTTAATACGTACGATAGGTGCAACTGCAGTGTCCATTGGCTCAGAGAAAGTAACAACTACTTTACCAGCAGAAGTATACTCAACTAGCTTAACAGTAGGAGCAACTGTATCGTTAACAGTAACTACACCTTTAAAAGTTGCAATTGTTTGTGCTTTATCAGCAGATTTAACATTAGAAACAGTTACATCAAATGATGTTTTGTTTTTATGAGCTGAAAATGTAATAACAGCTGATTTTGAATCTGCAGATAATGCTACTGTTGCACCAGCATCATAAGTTGCAAGCAATGTGTCGTTAATTTTATAGTTTGCAACTGCTTCAGCAGATGTATCATCCATTTCTTTGTTGAATTTAACTTCAACTTGTTTTGCGTTAATCGCACTTTCCGTTCCTTCATGAACAAACAAAAAAACGTCTAAAACCTTTGGTACCAAGGGTTTTAGACGTTTTTATATTGAGAGTTAGTATAGTTAATTAGGTTTATGCGAGATACCCCTTCCCTGTAATTAGCTTCTCACATCCAATCATCATAGACTTGTTTTCGTACATGATTGAATAAACGGCATAACGCTGAGTATATTCGGGACGAGCATGTCCTAAGAGTGCTTGTATACCAACTAAAGGCATCCCTTTCATAGCTAAATGCGCTGCAAACGTGTGACGTAATGTATGTGGGGATACGTGGATACCCAGTTCCTTTTTGTACTTTCTAAAATTTTTTCCAACAAATTGAGTATGAATTGGACCTGTCTTTTGTACATTCAAAAAGACAAATGGAAGATCATCATGTCGTTCTTTTAAGTAAGCCTTTAGATGTACTTCACAGGATTGCGTAAATAGTACAATACGGTCTTTTTTACCTTTCCCTTTTCGAACATGCATTATGCGTTCAGACCAGACGATATCTTCCATTTTCAAAGCCGCCATTTCACTTATACGGACCCCTGTCGTATATAAAACTTCAATGACCGCTCTTTCTTGAAGTCGTCCTTCGACTAACTTCCTTAATTCGGTCAACTGGTCGTTCAGTAGATAGTGAGTGCTGTATTCTTCTAATTCTGGCAGGTGCACAGAAACCACAGGATTATGAGTAATGAATTCTTCTTCAAAGCAATACCTATAAAACAACCTGACTCCGGTCAACTTCTTTCTCACCGTTGCCTGTTTATTTCTCAATCCTAAAGATTGCATCCAGTTTCGGATATCTCGAGAGGTAATTTCATCTACTGGCTTATTAAAATAGACCAGCATTTGTTCTACCGATTTTTGATAGTTATAAAGCGTCCTATCGCCTAACCGTATGCTGTATTCACTTATGAAGCTCTGCAGGCACTCGTCATTTGATATCATGTGAAATCCTCCTTATCCCATAAACTTTCGGTATAGGGAAATAATTTCCCTATTAGGCAGTCGAGCATATATTTGTGTCGTTGATAAATCACTATGACCAAGTTCATCCCCAATAAAGGATAACTCTGCTCCTTTTGCTAATAATTCAGTTGCAAATGTATGTCTGAAACGGTGTGGGTGCAATCCAGTAGTTAGTTTTGCATCTTCTCCTATATCTTTTACAATGTGCTGAATACCCCGTATGCCTAATCGTTTTCCCGTTCTCGAGGAGACAAAAACAGCGGGTGATATCTTGGAACAAGAGTCGATATATCGTTCAAGAAGAACAGCACATTTGGCGGTAAAATGTACGTATCTGATTTTTTTCCCCTTTCCCTTTACACAAGCGGTACGGTTTACAAAGTCAACATCGGCTCGATTAAGCCGGTTCACCTCCCCAACCCGGCAACCTGATGTGAGCATAAATTCAATCAACACTTGGTCTCTCAAAGAAGCCATCTCACTTTGTAATCGAGTTTTCGCAATGTCCTCCTTTTCTAAATATCTGGGCACTGGTTGAGGAAGTCGTGGAAACCATCTGCGTTTAATTGGGGATCGCTCTAAATACTCTTCTTGTACGCAAAAGGAGTAAAAGGAGGAAAGCACACTAAGATAGTTTTTTATAGTTGATTCTTTCACTTGCCCTTCATGTGTTTTGATCCAATGTAAAATTGCATCTGATGTTAGTGATGTAATCGGGTCATTCATGTCGGTGAAAAACTTCTCTAAAAATCGTCGATACCCTGTGATTGTTTTCTGGCTTCGGTTCGCCAATTTCAAACTTAACAGAAATTCATTAATGACCTCTTGATTAAAATTGTTGGGTAACGTTTTCTTTAATTCCCAGTACTTCTCCAATGTTATTCTACCTCCTTTTTTTATGATTGATATCGGTCATATTGCTTCTTACGGGCATGTTCCATTAATCGAGTATAGATGCGTGTACTATTAATATTCACGTGCCCGAGTAACTCTTGAATATAACTTTGGGGGGATATTTTTTTCGGCCAAGTGTGCAGCAAACGTATGGCGCATGGTGTGTGGCTTCACCTTAAACTCTAGTGTTTTGGAGTATTCTTGAAATTGTTTTTGGACGAACACTCGACTTAGCCGTCCTCCTCGTTCATTGGAAAACAGATACAGACTGTCCTTTTTACGGTGGTGAAGGTAGGATTTTAGTCGTTCGGCACATTCATGTGTAAACAATACAAAGCGTTCTTTGTTCCCTTTTCCTTTTCGAATCCATATTTGTCGTGTTTCCCATTTCACATCATCCAATTTGATATTCAACAATTCACTAATCCTTACGCCAGTTGCATATAGCGTTTCAACTATGGCTCGATCTCTCAAATCTGTTCTTGTCAGTTCCTGAAGAAGTGCCACTTCTCGTTTACTTAAGTAATAGGGAAGTGAATCGTCTTTTTGAGGTGTATGCACGGTCAGGGTTGGATTTTTTATCAATCTATTTTCTTCCATACAATACTTATAGAAGGATTTCAATGCGGCTAATTTCAAGTGAATTGAATTTGGTTTCAAACCTTTCTCTTCCATGGAAGCAAGCCATGCCCGTACATCGGAGGGTTTGACAACATCAAAGTTCTTTTCACAAAAAAGAAAGAATTGTTTTAAGGCAATCTTGTATCCTCGAGTCGTTTCTGAACTAAAACGAGCGTGGTGGTCATCAAAGAAAGATTGTTGAGCTTCTGTATTCATTGGTTTCTACCCCATTTTATTTTGATAGGCTAACATCATATCTTCAGTTGGGATTCGTGCATAAATCCGTGTGGTATTCAAATCGGCATGGCCCATTTCATCTGCAATAAATTCAAGGCTTGCACCTCTCGCTAACATGTTTGTTGCGAATGTATGGCGACAACAATGCGGGTGTAAGGATTGCGTAAGTCCTGCCTTTTTTCCTAGTTTTTCAGTAATTTTAAAGATTCCACCTGGTTGAAGAGCAAGACCACGTCGGGTCACAAATAGTGCATCAGTCGATTCATAGGATCTCGTACTTAAATAGTCTTTCATCACTAACGCACATTCTACCGAAAAATGTACCTGTCGAATCTTTTTACCTTTCCCCTTTACCTCTGCTGTTCTACTTTCAAGATTTACTTCTTGAATGATTAAGTTAGACACTTCTGACCTTCGGCAACCTGAAGAAAAAAGAAAGAGAATAAGCGCACGATTTCTAAGCGATAGGGTTTCCGCCACCAGTTTGACTCGTGCATATTCCTGATCATTGAGAAATCTGGGCATGGCTTGTGGTAATCTCGGTCGCCAACGCTTTTTAATGACCACGGTATCCATAAAATCTTCAGCAAGGCAGAAGTTAAAAAATGAAGATAGACAGGAAAGGAAAAGGTCCACTGTCTTTGGTTTTTTACCGTGAGAAAAGTTGTTTAGCCATTTTAAGACATCTTCTGATGTTATCGCTTCAAAAGAAATCAAACACTCACTAAAAAAACGCTCCAATATACTCCGATATTTTGAAATCGTCGCTTCTGCTTTATTCGCTAGTTTTAAACTTAACAAATATTCATTTAAGATATTTTTAGTTTGTATAGGTATAGCTTGATACGTACTTTCCCAATATTTTATTTTTGAATTTATACCAATAACCCCCTATGAAATCAGATTACTTACCCTATGTGATAACACCATTGTTAACTATTTTTCCCTATCTATACATCTATTTTTATAGTAGTCTCGACTACTTTTTAATCCATAAAAAAAAGCTGTCTTGTATAGACAGCTTAAGAAAATATAAAAAGTACTTTTACTCACAAAATATGTAAAGTGTTCCGTTCACCAATCGCATTAGGAACTTTTAAACATTTTAGTAAACCCACCATAGAGAAAATTAATTACTAATGTTCTTATAAACTAAACCTCTTCTTCAAATCTTTGAAGAAGTTGGCTACAATACCATTTCAAATAATAAATTACACTCGATAATGAACTCTTCAAATC